>DATJZV010000191.1:0-3995 GCA_035498715.1 Nitrospirota bacterium | reverse complement strand
AGGATAAGTCTGCCGGACCCAGCCAGGTACCTGGCCGTCATGATCCTGGTCACCCAGTCAACCATAAGAAAAGAAAGACGCCCCGCAATTTATATCCTGCGGGGCGTCTTTCTTTTGACCGGATCATAATGGCAGGAGTGAATTCACACCTTCCAAGTCCTTCCTGAAGGTTCCTCTCTGCACGTGGGTCGTGGGTAGATGTCGCTCTAGTTTGTCGACATCCGGTACCCAGACCGTTCCTTGGTTTCAAACCGCAGCTTTCCCGTATAAATGGGAACAGCGAACTTGAGCAAAAGTGTGTAAAGGAGCGCCCCCGCCGCCCAGATCCCCATGGTCACGAGGATCTCCGCTGTTGACGGCGAGTATTCGTAGATTTCCCCGAGAGTGTCCGGGACAAAGCCTGGAACCACGAGCCCCATCCCCTTTTCGATATAGACCCCCATGATGATCAGCAGACACCCCAGATTCAGTGTCGTAAAATTTTCCCGGCTCTTGGGGAACAGGAAAAGGAAGAACGCTGTGATATTGAAGAGGGTCGCGGACCACATCCAGGGCACGAGGCTCGCCTTGCCGTGCAATCCGAAGTACAGGTACTGGATGGAATAGGAATCGACAGCGCCTGAATAAAATTCCTTGAACGCCTCTGCGCCCAGGAGGAACAGGTTAATGCCCATGGCATAGGCGATCAATTCAGCGATCTTGAAGATCGCCCTGTTATCGATTTCGACCTCCGACAGTTTCCTGATGATCTGAAAGAGAATGAGCATTATGGCGGGCCCGGAGCAGAACGCCGAAGCGAGGAACCGGGGCGCGAGGATCGAAGCGTTCCAGAACGGCCGGGACGACAATCCGTTATACAGAAAAGCGGTCACGGTGTGAATGCTCACGGCCCACGGAATCGACAGAATGATCAGGGGGCCGATCACGGACATGCTGTACTCCTTTCCGATAGAAAGACGGTACAGGACGTAGAATGCAATGATCGCATTAATCGCCAGATACCCGTTGAGAACGACCACGTCCCAGGCCAGGAGAGACGCAGGGAAATGCATCGCGCCGATGAACGGAAGAATGTGCCAGACGCGCGTGGGTTGACCCATGTCGACCAGAATAAATAAAATGCACATGGTGATCGCGGTGATGGCGAGCAGTTCACCGAAAAGCACGATCTCCTTGATCGGCTTGAAATTATACAAATAGGCGGGGACCACGAGCAGCACTGCGGCGGCAGCAACCCCGACGAGGAAGGTGAAATTCGAGATGTACAGACCCCAAGAGACCTGGTCGCGCATGGCGGTGGTGATGAGCCCGCGGTTGAGCTGGTCAATGTACGCACTGATCCCGAGGAGAATAAAAAACGACAGGAACGCTATCCAGAGATAGTACGTGCGGTTTCCGATGAATATCTGACGCAAGGCAATAAAGAAATTTTTGATCAAGTTGCCCATGAGTGAACCCCCTACACGCCGTACGCAAAGAAATAATAGAACTTGGGATAGGTATTCAGGTCCTCTTTCAGCCGGAACACTCTCTTGTGTTCTATTGCATATCGGATCTCGCTGTTCGGGTCGAGCAGGTTGCCGAACTTCCTTGCACCAACGGGACAGGCTTCCACGCAAGCAGGGTATCGGCCGTTACGAGTCCGCTGGACGCAAAAAGTGCACTTCTCGACCACTCCCTTGTAGCGCGGCCTGTTGCCCAGGTAGTGCGTCTTGGGATTGATCTCCTCCGGCTTTCGGTTCGGCTCCGTCCAGTTAAAGTGACGAGCGCCGTAGGGACAGGCGGCCATGCAGTACCTGCAGCCGATGCACCAGTTATAGTCGATGACGACGATCCCGTCCGGCTCCTTCCAGGTTGCCTGCGTCGGGCAGGCGCGAACGCAGGGAGGATTTTCGCACTGCTGACACTGAACAGGCATATAAAAGTAATCGGGTTCAGGAACCAGGTCCGGATTGTAATACTTGTCCGACCCCTCGAGGTCGACCCACTTCTCCCCCTTCTTGAAACGGAGGACCGTTATCCAGTGAATCTGAGGGTCCTTGGACTGGTTATTCTCATCCACGCAGGCATATTCGCACCTTCGGCAACCGATGCAGCGCGAGAGGTCGAGGCCGTAGCCGAAGAGGACGCCAGGGATCGCCTTCTCATTGCCAACCGTGATCGCTTGTTTATATTTTTCTCCATACTCTTTTTCCAGACGTTCTATTACTTGCTTGATCTCGGCCTCGTTCATTTCCTGAAAGTGCTTCTGGAAGAACGCATCCCAGAATGACGCATCTGCGTTGCCTGACGGGAGTGCGGACCCGACCACGCCGAGCGCCGCTCCCTTGAGAAAGGTCCTCCGGTCCAGCTGAATTCCTTCTCTCGTCTTCTTTGCTTTTTTCATTGTACGCCTCGTCAGTCCTTACTTGATATCCGATGGTTTTACCGGCGGCGGCATCGGTTTTATCGGCTTGAATCGCGGTTCATGCGGCCAATGGCAGTGGACACAGAGCCTATACTGTTTTTCACCATTCCACATCCCTGTTCTCTTCCCGTGCAGTCCTGCCTTCCACTCGCGCAGGATCGTGCCATGACACTGCCCGCAGAGAATATAGGATTCCTCAAAACTTACCAGTTTGCCGTTGGCCATGCGGAGCTTGTCCCGATTATCAGGATTGTGGCAGTCGAAGCACCACCCGCCGGGCATGTGTTTCAGTACAATGTCCTGGTGCATTTCAAGCTTTCTCGGTTTTCTGTTCACCGGCATGCCTTGGTGGCATTGCGAGCACGGGAAGATACCGGGAGAAAATGGTGGAGGGGGGACAAAGAATTTTTTGGGGATTTCCTGTTCTTCAGCGAGAACAAATGGAGAAGATAGTACGATGATCAAAAACGCTACAAGAGAAAGAAGCAATCCTGTCTTTTTTTCGTCCATGTCGTATCACCGTTCTTGGAGTGACTTCCGAACACAGTTTAGGCCGCTGGAGAACCAGAGATATCTAACGGAATCTATTTGCCATGTATTCTAAATTTCCTCGGGCAACATTGCAACATAAAATTCTAATTTGAGTCGAGAAATCTCCTGGAGGAGCACTCCTCCAGGAATTCCCTGCCCGTCTATGCCAATCAGTGGGCCGTCTTGGTTTCGAAAATCGGGAAAATCTTACTGATGACCCAGAACATCACAAAGGGCATTGTGAAGATGCTCAGGGCGCCGAACAGGCCTTCCTTGAAAGTCTCCCAGTCATGGGGCACGATAGGAAGTTTATAGTGCATAAATCCGGCAAAGGTCAGGGAAAATGCCTGGCCGCCGATCACCACGTTCCACCGCATCATGAACACTCCAAAGAGCACGAACATAACGCCGAGCAATGCTCTCCGGATCGTCAACTTGGGCAGAAGGAACAGGATGAGGGGGACGAGGTTCCCAATCCCGTACTGCATGACGAAGATATCGTAAAAATCACGATCGTAGATGACGCTGCGGAGAACATCCCAAGACTTTAGCGCCGTATACCCGCGGAAGATGAGGTCAAGGATTTCGAGGCTGATAGCGGCTATCAGGAAGGATAGCAGGTATTTCGCGGTCATCTGGATAACGTGGATTTCCACACCCTTGATCTCTTCCATGGACTCGTACCGCATGCCGGGCTGTGTCCTCTTGCGTGCTGCGAGCATTTTCCGGATTTCCATGGTGACTATGTAGGTCAGCATGCAGAGCGCGATGCCCGACACGATCGCGGACATGATAAAGATGACCGGCATGAGCGGCGTCATCCAGAGCGCATTCGCCTTCACCGACCCGAAGATGAAGCCGGCATAACCGTGCAGGAAGCAGGCCACGGGGATGCCCAGACCGGCCAGGAACTTGATGGCCTTCTCGTCCCGGTGCAGAGCCTCCTCGCTAATGTCGTACACACCGAGCGTGAGGGTGCAAAAAATAAGGTACCTGATCCATTCAAACAGCGTTTTGTCCCCCTTCTCCCGGAGAGCCAGGGATACTTCTACGAAAT
>DATJZV010000190.1:0-19202 GCA_035498715.1 Nitrospirota bacterium | reverse complement strand
GGCAGGCGGAGCCAGGCATATCCTGAAGTCCGTCGGCAAGATCGCCGCCGCCCCCTTCATCGGTGCGGCATACATCGTCATGCTGCCGGTCGGGTTCTTTGCGGCCCTGGCCATCGGCGCGGTCAACATCGCCCTGAAAGGCGCAGCGGCCATCGCGGGGAAGAGCATGACCTTCGAGTGGAATCCCGTGGAGGCGTACCTTGCGGGCAGGAAGAAGAAGGAAAGAAAGTCCACGAAGGAAGAGAAATAAGGGTTCCCCGCCCTGAGCGCGGGAACGCAGGAAGCCGTGCATCACGGCATGACAGCGGCATGGAATAGCTGATTGCCAAACGACCAGTCCACTCAAGAGGTGATATGACATCAGGATGTCATATCACCTTTTCTTTTCCCTCACGGCTTGGATGACATAGTAAAAAAAAACAACGTCAAACATCATCCCGAAAGACATCCAGAGAAGGCTTATGCTCGCTCGATACCGCTTGATTCTATTCTGGGAAAAAGGGCGAAGTCAAAGAGTATGGCACTGGCCCATGAGTCCTGTAAATCGTTACAAGAAAACAGGCCACGTAATCCGAAGAATAAGGGATTTCACTATAAATGTTTCACTGAACTGCGTTTTTCCCAGCTACTTCAGAATATGACCTCTCGCTCTGTTCATCTGCCTGCTGGGCGATTGCCAGGCAAGACATCAGGAATACTGTAACAAAACTGCCAATAAAAAAGAATATTGCACACGTGATCCAAAACATCACTACCTCCTAAGTTATTTGTGGCATGGGCACAACAAGAATTCACTTATTAAAATGCAATACTTCTGCCAAACGACTTCTGCATTAAATTCAAATAGTTATTATTTCTAGGTTATGTGAATCTGTCAGTAATTTAACGCGCATCGTTTAAATCATTGACGATGATATACTAGAAAAATATGACACTATGGGTGCAATGACTTGGTGGTTTGTTCAAATATGCTCACGTTTAGTAGAATACTGACTGGCTTTAGGATGCACAGTGTGGAGTGGGCGGCCATAGCGAATGATGCCAGACCAAGCGGGCGAAGTCAAACATCCGGAACCTGATCCGGAACGTTGCGGTTCGGCCTAGTTTTCGCGTTGCAATTTTATCGAAGGATCGAGATCTATTTGGACAACGATCTTTCTGTCCTTGATTAAATATCGGACATCGAGGACGTCGTCCTTCCCAAACGTTACGATGGAATAGAGCGGCCTCAGTTCAAAGCCGATCCCCACACCGGCAGGGCTTAGGATCCTGCGCAACTGGGAGCGCTCAGATTGGAAATTACAACGGACGAACCGTTCCGCTTCCTGCAGTGCTTCCGCCGCGTTCAATCCGGCCTTGGTGGTGTACGAAGAGTCGGGCGCATAGATCTCGAACGAGTATGGATCTCCTTCCTTGTCGAGGATCGCGATGTTCGCAAGGTCATTCCGGGAGCTGCAGCCATACAGCAGGAGCGTGAATTTCCCCTGAACGTCGGCAAGGTTCGCCACTTCGGTCTTCAGGTGATTGCCTCCCGAAAGGGAGATGAGAGCGATGATGATCAGCACAACAATAGCCGCGATAAAGAAAAAGTTCACAGGAGTCCTACCCTTCTGTTCATGAAGTGCGTCTCTCCAGGGCTGCCGGTACGATAAGAACGATGTCGGCAAGTCCTTTGCATTCATCGTCATACCCGGGCATGTCCCTGCTGACCGAAGAGATGGTTCGAATCGAGATTTCCGGATCATACCGTTTTAGATACCAGTAGATCCCGCCGTAGTTCTTCGAATGATAATCACCGTTATAATGGATGAACAGATCCTTTGGTCCGCGGTTCTTCAGTATAAAGTAAGCCATAGTGGCGTCCTTCACCGCCTGCGCGGCGACGAAGTTCCGGGCGTCCATATGCGCTCCATGGGCCATGCCGATCTCCATGGCATGTTGGTATCCAGGCGTTGAAAGGTCCAGCGGTATGGGAAGCGGAGCGATCGATCTCTTTGCTTCGTCGGACAGACGTTCCAGCGCTTTCATTCCCTCCCGAGCGACGAGTGCAGCATATCGCCTCGGGATATTGGTCGCGATGAACCGGAGTCCGTGCTCTTTTGCGACGTCGACGAGGGGGCGGTAATCGGTGTCGTAATTGTCCCAGACCTTAGCCTCATTAACTACCTGTTCGTGCCCGATGAGACCGGACAAATATTCATCCACGATCAACTGGTTGTCCGCCTCCAGCATTTCCGCACCGAGCATCAGATCGCCCTTCTTGATTTCAATGAGGTCCTGCGTCATTTCCAGCTGCAACCAGTGAACAAGGGGGTGTTCATGGATCTCGCCGAACAGAGTGACATCGGACTGGACACAGAGATCCAGCATTTCCTGGTACCCGATCTCCACCCCTCTCCCATCATAAAGGCGATACGCTGGTTTTTCGTCCCGAATGAGCCCCCGTCGCCGCATAACAGCTCCTTCCTGTGATGCCGAAAAGGCATGACCGCTTTCCGTTATCATAATGGAAGAGCATTGGAGACCTGTCCCTAAGTTATTACCCGTGTTTGGTGCGTATGCGATAATAAGATGTTTGGCCTTCTATCCGGATCTTTTCGATCAGGCCCTGGGTGACAAGGTCGGCAATCACTTCCTTAGCGAGCGTCGTGTGCTGATTGCTCTTTTGTTCTCCCATCCACCATTGGACGATACCATCCAGAGTGTACTGCGCATCGGGACGCGCAGACAGATAGGACATTATCTCTCGAGCAATTCGGGTTTTGTCAGGAAAACATGTATTCATGGCAGTCGCCTCTCAGTCCCCGATCTGTCATTTATTTATCATCATCTGACCTTCTTTAATCATCATATCGCTCAATTCCCGCAGTGATATACCTTCCTTCATAAGCAAAACACCATTCTTGATCATCATTTCGCCTCTATCAGCCATAAAATTATTTTCCATCATTTTTAAACCCTCTTTGACCATCGCATCCCCCTGTTGCCAGATCGTGTCAGCCTTGTCCTTAATCATCTTCGCCTTGTCTTCCAGACTCAGCCCCAACGGCCACGAATCTTTATTGCTGGTCTTCCCCTCCATCATTTCCATTCCCGCTTTCATCATTTTGTCCCCTTCACCCGTAAGCACCTTGCCGTGTTCCATCATGATTTTGGCATTATTGACCATTACCTTCCCTTGTTCCTCCATCATTCCCTTGTTCGTCAGGCCCGTTGTTGCTTGAGCGTAACTATATGACGAAACCAGGCACAGGAAAAAGAGTATTATAATAAATTTGGTAGTCATCGTAAGCCTCCCGTTGTTCATTCGTCTTTCTATCCATAGGATACCACTATTGGGGGCATGTTACGTGAGCGGAGGGTAATGCCCTGGTTTGGCCCATGATAATCTGATAACAGCAACGGGGTTTTGTTCTGAACGCGTTATTATCCTTGGCTATGAGGCCAAAGTCGATAAGGCTATCGGATTCAAAAAAAGATGCAATTTCAAGCCTCAACACTTTTCGATTCCTTAGACTTGTACAAATTTTTGACACGGCCTAGAGTCGAAGATTTTCTGGTGCCACAAAGCGGGATGGCTCGATGAATAAATGCCTCACCAACGTGACCTTAATCCTGATGGGTAACTGGTGCAATCAAAGCGGACGCCGAAACGAATGAAGCAGGCACAATGATGATGCGGTTAATGAAGAGGCCCGTTGAGAAATGATCTACTTCCTTGATACAAGGTCGTTTTTTTCTTAACAATGCACTTTAAATAGGTGGCCATAATATTCTAAAAGTATTTATTTTTTATATAATGTATATATTTGATACAAATTATAAAAACAGAACAATATAATGTTTCAAATAGATACACTCAATACTAAATTTAAAAATTAATTTAAAAAAAATTATTTTTTTTAGATACTTAGTATATACAAAATGTAAAACCTAATGATTACTTAAGCGCCATTTTACCCGAAATGAGAAATTAAAGGTCAAAATTTCATTTCGCTCACTCTTCTATTACGTTCTTTTAATAATAATTAATAATCAATAACTTATTAAAAATAATTGAAATAAAAGAAATAAAGGTATATATTAATTTCATCACCCTTTGGTAGTATCCACCATGAATTCGGCATCCTTCTTGCTTAGTATCTAATACAGGCCATATGCAGAAATAGGAATGCCGTTGTCGATATCATAAATACTGGCAATTCGAGGTAAAAAATCATGAGCGGAATCGTCGGTTATATTGGGAAAAATGATTCGTTGCAGATTCTTTTTGATGGTCTTACCCGCTTGGAATACCGCGGTTACGATTCGTCGGGAATTGCATTTAAGAATGGATCGGGAATCGAGGTTTACAAAATTCCGGGAAAATTGAAGGACCTCCAGAAGATGCTGCCGAACCCATTACCATCAATAACGATCGGTATCGGTCACACACGATGGGCCACCCATGGGGCGCCGTCGGCTGCCAATGCCCACCCGCACACCGTGAAAGGCGTATCCGTGGTACACAACGGCATCATTGAAAACCACCGTGAGTTGAGGGCAGAATTGGCAGCTACAGGGCAGGTTTTCACGTCTCAGACGGACACGGAGGTAGTGCCTCATCTCATCGCTCGCTATCTTGACCGCGGTTTTCCTATCGATGAGGCAATCCGACGAGCGATGGAGCACCTTCGCGGTGTTTATGCTCTGGGGATCATTCACGAAGGCACACCGGATACGCTTTTCGCGATCCGCAACGGCAGCCCGATCATCATTGGAATAGGCACGGATGCACAGTACATCGCATCCGATGTTTCCGCGCTCCTCCCCTTTACGAAGAAGTTCATTCATCTCGAAGATCGGCACATGGCCGTCCTCAGAAGTAGCGGGGTCGATCTTAAGCATGTCGAATCCCTGGAAACCATGACGCTTGAAGGGAAAATCGTAACGGTTAACTGGACGCCTGCAATGGCTGAAAAACAGGGATACGACCATTTCATGCTCAAGGAGATATACGAGCAACCCCAAGGGGTCATGGATACTCTGCGGGAGTGGACTGACGACACGAACAGGCTCGTGGAGGAGATGGGCTTCGCCGATACCATCAAGGATCTCAGGCGGCTCCATATCGCCGCCTGCGGTACGTCATATCATGCAGGACTCGTTGGCCGGTATATGATCGAGAAGTTCGTGCGCATCCCCGTGGCAGTGGACATCGCCTCGGAGTTCCGGAACATGTGCCCCATCATCCCGAAAGGAACAGTACTAATAACCATTACGCAGTCCGGAGAAACAGCTGATACCCTCGCGTCGCAACGCGTCGCGAAGGAAAAAGGAGCGAGGACCTTAACGATCTGCAATGTCGTTGGCAGCACGACCACGCGTGAGGCTGATTCGGTCCTCTACACGCGTGCGGGGCTGGAGATCGGTGTGGTATCCACCAAGGCCTTTACCGCTCAGCTTGCCGCCCTGAGCCTTCTGGGCATTGCCCTGGGTACCAAGAAAGGCAAGCTCAGAGACATCGAGATTCAGACGCTCATGCCATTCTTGCTCGATCTGCCGAGACTCATTCGACAGGCGCTCCAAACCGATGGAGTGGTCAAGAAGATCGCTAGGACCCTGGTGGGCGCCAAGAGCATGTTGTACGTCGGCCGGGGGATCAACTACCCCGTCGCGCTCGAAGGCGCGCTCAAGATGAAAGAACTCGCTTACATTCACGCTGAAGGATATCCGGCGGGAGAAATGAAACACGGTCCCATCGCGCTGATCGAGGACGGGGTGCCCGTTGTATTCCTGGCAACGATCGACGGCCTGCACGACAACATCCTATCAAACATCGAGGAGGTGAAAGCACAGGGAGGAAGGGTCATCGTTGTCACGGATACACCAGCTGCATACCGTAACAAGGCGGACGACATGATCGTGGTGCCAACGACGCATCCCGCGCTCGTTCCCTTTGTCACCGTTGTTCCACTGCAGCTCCTTGCATATCATGTCGCCGTGATCAAAGGCTGTAATGTCGACCAGCCGAGGAATTTGTCCAAAATCATAACCGTCGATGACAAGTGTCATAATAAAGATTGCAGCTACTCCGGATTTTGCCACAAAAGCATATCGTGCGTGGTTATCACGCCGGATGAGAAAAAAAGCATCGCCAACAGAGTTGTCAGACTTATGCATGTCAGTAAGTGGGAGCAATTTTCCGCTTCAAGCCTGCTTGAATCCAGCGGGAAACATCTGCAGAAAGCAGTGCATCAGGAACAAGCGTCGAAAGGATTAAGTACCTGCTTCGAGTCTCCATATTAAAGAGCAGCAGTGTCCCTCATTAGAAGCAAATCCGTCATGTCCGAAGACCCATAGGGTCGCTTGTTGAATGCTACTGCTCAGTTGTGCGGATAATCTTTCATCGAAACCGAACTCAATGAAGGGCCGTGTTTTTTATTTATCGCTCTTCACTTTTTTCGCGCCCCTGCATTGAGGACAGACGCTTTTCCCTGTACCATGACAGTTCGGACACGGACGTTGAGCGGCATTCGTACTTGGCTGCCTTCCCTGCCCGCGGCACACAGAACATGGTATGAAACCTTTAGCGCTGCATTGCGGACAGGGAATCGTTGCCGTTTTATTTGCCATTTGTTCCTCCCCGTTGATATTTGACGATAATTCATGACCGTCTTGCTCTAGCTCCAGAATTCATAATGAACTGCCAGCCTCATGATCCTCGAAAATTTCTTTTAATTATAAATTCGGGGCTCCTTCGCCGTCCGATCGCTTCTGACGAGTCTCGCTTCTCTTTCTTGCTGTTCGCCGCATTCGTATCCAGAATAGGACGACCATACCTGCGATCATACCGGCCAGAAAAAAAAGAAGCGAGATTACGGCAAGAGACGCGTCGAAACGCCAGTTCAGGAACGAGATGGAGACCGGTATGGCGTTTTGAACTGAAAAAAGTGCAACGATGACAATTACAATAACTAAAAGAATCGTGACAAACATATTCATCCTCCCGCAGCTTTTTTTAATGAAACCTCAGCAAATCATAATTGATTCGCGGTTTCTATTATGGCTCTCAGAGAAATCGGCGACTTCTGGAAATGGTAGTCAAGGCTGTCATGCTTAGCGGTTGAAAACTCATACGGTATTGCGGTTTGACGTTCCCTTACCCCACCCTCTACGCATCAACTCGGAGGTCCCGCAACACCACTTTTACGCATATGGCGTTACACCTTATATTCTCTCAATGTCTTCGTTTTCTTCCTCTTCCCTTTCTTCTCTGGCAGCGACAGCGCGAACCGCTTCCCCGTGTCGATCCACTTCGTCAAACTGTCCGGGCGATCCCATTCTGTTTCCTTCACCATGACCCACCCGGCCATGGTTTTCCCGTTGATATTTAGAGGTTGCACATCCCGGTCCTTGAGTCTTTGCTCCCCCTGTTCCTTGTCAATTCGTACGATCAGGCTATCCTTAAAGATGCCGAAGCACATGTTGCCCTTGAGCAGGTAGCCAACGCCACCGAACATCTTCCTCTTTTCCACGTTTTGCCACCGCTTCACCGCAGCATCGATCTTCTCTTCCAGCTTTGTGCTATACACTCTGGATTCCTCTTTATTTACCGCTTATTAACCAATCCAGCAGGAACCAGGCTCCTACGAGAATCAAGACGAGGATGATTATCTTGAAGATATTCAGAAGACCGTGGCTCTTTTGAGGGTCATGCAAATCAGATTGAGATTGTTGGTTTTTATTCATGATCTTACCGCGAAGGAGCACAGGTCGCTATGTCAATTTATATTGATTATTCTGTCTCTAAACTTGTTTTATTCCCGCCCGCTATCCCGATACCGGGTACCACCCTCATACTCTTCTCCTGTTGATGACTTCTGTGATCTTCCTATAAAAAAATATAATGGCACCCCGACGGGAGCCAGCATCATGACGAAGAAGAACCAGATAATTTTATTCGTATTATTATTAAAATCGCTCGTTATGATATCTATTATTGTGACCAACCATATCAGAAAGAAAGCAATAAGAACCAATACGATTGCCGCGGCGTAGCGCGCAAACAATTCAAATATCTTAAGATCTGTACAAGGAGCCATTGTTCATTCTCCATGAACACCCTACTGGATACAGTCTACCCCGATAGAGAACAGAGGGCTATTCGCGCTCAGAGTTATGCATCGCCGGCTTGTGAGTCGTGTTTCCATCTCAAGACCATATAGATCACGAGCCATATCGCCGTCCTGAACAGCATTGCCACAGTGCTGATCCTGGCAACGGTCTCACCAAGCATGACCAGGGCCATGAGGCTTAAGAAAACAATGCTGTGGCATAGGAGTATCACCGCGGCAAGAACGGCGCCCCATCTGCGCTGCGTCCACAGACCGGCCCCGGTAATTACCGATACAATGCCCATAACGACATTGTACCAGACAAGCCAGGGAAGCACAGGGTACGCTTTGGTCGAAAGGCCGAGCAGGACGCTCCCCCCTTCCTTGACCGAGAGCAGCCCTATGATGAACGCCGGAATGGCGGTAAGACGATAAAAGTACTGCTGTGTCACGCTTCCATTTCCTTTTCTACGCAGGCAAAGGTCCCTCTGGACACCAAAGCTGAGGACCAAGGGCCCGAAGTTCGGCAGGATTTATTAAATTTTACTATAGAAAGTAACCGAGTGCAATCAAATCTATCGTTGCTTGATGAAATGGTCTTCGCAAGTAAATAATGATGGAAACGCCTTTGCCCGGAAATATTGCCGAGAACTTTTGTTCAAAAGAGGTCTCGGCTTTTTATTTATAGTATAATAAAAATTATAGACGATTTTTGAAAGGCCGACAGCCATAGAGTTCAAAAGGAAGATCACATGAATTCTCTGCGAAGCAATATCTTCAAGAAGAAAATCTCTTGTTCAGGAGGAACTAATCATGCCACAACGTCCGATCCTGGTTGCTGATGATATTGAGAACCGCACTGCTGTTGGCAAGAGACGTTCTCATGCAATACTGAGCGCCGCCTCTTCCTTGGCGCAGCGGCTCGGGGCCAACATAACGCTTCTGTATGTGGAAGATATCAAGACCTATCCGCTGCGCGGCTTTGATTCTTCCCGCTTCCAGGAATGGCATGACCTCCATCAGGACCGGCTGGCAGAGATGAGCAGACAATCCCCGGTCCCAACGGTCTGGTCCCTGAAGCGCGGCTCTCCGGCGGAGCAGATTCTTAAGGTCCTGCGATCGAAGACACCTCCCGAGCTGATCGTTCTGGGCACGCAGGGGAAAAAAGGTGTGAAGCGTCTGCTGATCGGGAGCGTGGCTGAAGAAGTCGTCCGCCAGTCGAAGAGGCCGGTGATGGTGATCGGGCCTATGGCCCAGGAAAAGGACCAGGATCTCAGCGGACAGAAGCAAATGAAGATCCTCGTTGCGACCGATCTCACCAGAAACAGCCGTGCAGCGGAGCAGTACGCGCTCTCGCTTGCAAAGCGCCTTGGGGCGCAGGTGGTTCTGTTCCATTGCCTCTGGGACAGTTACAACGCCATCATGCGGCCGAGCATGATCTCCGGAATGGTCCCTTTGAATATCGAGAATGTTCTGGAAAGGGTCAGGGAGGATACCATCGCCACAATGGAGCAGAAGGTCTTCTTCTTTCGGGACCGCGGTGTAGCCTGTGCACATGCTATAGAAGAGAAGGCCGTACCATCTACATGCGCTGTTTTTCAGGTGGCTTTACAAGGCTATTCGCACGTGGTCATGGGGACCCATGGAAGAAACGCCATGCTAACCGCTTTTTTCGGGAGCACGGCTAGGGAGACAATCCTGAACGCGCCGGTCCCGGTGATCATCGTTCATTCTGGTAAATAGGGAACCCGGCATGCGAGGGCACTCGCGCGGAGGTCCTCTTTTCAGCAGCGTGCCGGATACGCTCTTATATTACCTGTACCCACGGTTCGATCTCGACTGTTAAAAAACCATACACATGGATTACACTCTATTTTCATCTCATCTCTTATCGTTGACAAACGTTCAAGACGAGCATAAACTGCACACTGTTATGAAGGGTGAAATGAAACGTGTCACCGTCGCGCTCCGCGATTTCGCTGTGCCGGTACCCAGGACCGGGAGTATTGAGGCTCATTCAGGATATGGACGCGCGGCCTCTGACGGGCAGGAAATCCACGTCCGCGTGCAGCGGAAGAGGGCGAAGTCCGATCCTTCTTACGAATCCGAGGTCTCGATCAGGCGCTTGTTCGACAGGGAGGGCTATCGATTCCAGATCGACGGACGGATGGACGGTCTCTTCAGGCATGATCCCCCGAGGATCGAGGAGATCAAAACAGGGTTCAATATCAGGGAACTCGCCCGACGGCTCGCTGACGACCCGTTGAACCATCCTTATTGTCTGCAGCTGCGGTCGTACGGCTATTTCTATTGGCTTGAATACCGCGTCGTTCCCACACTGACGTTCCATATCGCCTCTACCCGCAACGGCGAATGCCTGGATCTCGAAATCGCGCTCGATCTCCCCGCATATGAGAAATGGCTGGAAACACGTCTTTGCGAACTTGTTTCGGAGGTCAGGAAGGCCGAAAAGCGTGCCGCAAGACGCAGGAAGATCGCCGACGGTCTCTCCTTCCCCTACGAGAACACGCGTCCCGGTCAGACCGAGCTCATTGAAACTATCGAGCAGGGTATGAGCGAAGGGGTCCCATTGCTCATTCAGGCCCCTACGGGGATGGGGAAGACCATCGGCGTCCTCTACCCCGTTCTCAAGGAAGCATTGAGCCGGGGCCAGAACGTAGTCTACGTCACGCCGAAGAACAGCCAGCACTCGGTCGCAGAGGACGCCGTAACGCGTTTTCAGGAGACGGGCGCGAAACTCAAATCCCTCTCCATCACGGCAAAGAGCAAGATCTGCTTCAAGAACGAACCGCTCTGCGATCCTGAATATTGCGAATACGCCCGTGACCATTACACCAAGGTCCACGAGAACAGGGTTCTGGATATCCTCGCAAAAAAGAAGAAGTTGAAGACCCGCGTGTTCCGCGACCTGGGCGAAGAATACCAGGTCTGCCCTTTCGAGCTGCAGTTCGAGGGGGTGTCGGAAGCCGATACCGTGATCTGCGATTACAATTACGTCTTTGCTCCACGGTCGACCTTCGGCCGCATGACGATGATCAACATCGATCAGAAGGGGAAACCCAATCTCGTGATCGATGAAGCCCATAATCTACCCGCCCGCGCGATGGACTACTACTCCCCCTCGCTCTCTAGCATCACGCTCGAGAAGATGCGCGACGAGATCCGCGGCATGCCCTCCCGCTTCCGGCACGAGGCCGAGGAACTTCTCGATGGATGTATTCAGGTGATCGTGTCCTGCCGGCCTGAAAAAAGTTCGCAACCGGCGGAGATCGATCCGCCGCGGGACCCGTTTCTCGAGCAGGATTCGAAGCTCCGCGCCCTCCTCTCCCGGTACCTCGATTCCAACGAGGAAATCCAGCCTCGAGACGTCATCCTGAGATTGTGCTTTTACTGGTCGGAATTCACGGAGGTCCTTGAGTACGTCGGCGATCCTGACAAACCGGAGCTCTTCACGACCTATCATCCGCATGCAACCGGCGGCATCGTGAAGATTACGTGCTGCGACGCCTCTGCGATGCTGGAGGACTGCTATGACGAGTACCAGCACGTTGTCGGGTTCTCGGCGACCTTGAAGCCCTTTGATTATTACGCGAAGCTTTCCGGGCTGGATCCCGGGTCGGTGAGGAAAGCGGAATTTCAAAGCCCTTTCTTAAAGGAACTTCGCAAACTCCTGATCATTCCCCAGATCTCGACCAGGTATTCGGACCGCGAGCGCAACTATCCTCGTATCGCCGATGCCATCCAAAGGATCGCGGCATTGCGTCCGGGAAATTATTTCGCCTTTTTCCCGAGCTTCGAGTTCCTGGAAAAGGTACTCGGTCCGTTCCAGCCTCCGGAAGGGTTTGTTGTCCTGAGACAGGAGCGGGATATGAAGGCTCACCACGTCGAGAGGGTTCTGGAACATCTTCGCTTAGGGGTCGTACCGACGATCGTATTTGCAGTTCAGGGAGGCACGTTCTCAGAGGGAGTGGACTACCCGGGGAATATGGCGATCGGTGCGTTCGTGATTGGACCTCCGCTGCCGACCTTCGATCTCGAACGCGAGCAGATGAGGGCGTATTACCAGGAGCGTTATGGCGCGGGATTCGACTACGCTTATGCGATCCCTGCGATGGCCAAGGCGATCCAGGCCGCCGGGAGAGTGATCCGCTCCGAGACCGACCGGGGCCTCATTGTCCTTATGGACAACCGTTTTGTGCAACCCGAATATTCCCGTTCAATGCCAATGGACTGGTTCGAGTCGTCAGTTTCTGAACTCGTTTCCGCGAGTATCTTAAAGGAAGTTTCCGATTTTTGGGACCGGTGCTTCGCTTGAAAGGCAGGTAGGCGGACTCGATCTTTTCATCGGTCTTTCCCGCAGTCCCGGAGTCTCCATCACAAGATAGAACCAGGAACGGAGAGCAGACATGCTAAAAGAGCACCTGGCATGGGATGCCCTCCCTTTCAAATGCCGCCCTCAACTCTTCGCCCTTTTGCGAGAAGAAGCTGTCTTCCCTCGCCCACATGAGCCCGTATCGCTTGTATGCCCAGTCCGCGTAATGATAGTTCAGCCTGTCAAGGAGCACATGATCCACCTTGCCCTTCAGCGCGCCAACCAACCCCTCGGCGCCCGGCAGGATCGGCGCTACCATGGCAAAGGTCTCGATTCCTTCTGAGTGAAGAACCGCCAACGCCTCGATCCTCTTGCTTGATGGTGGCGCCCCTGGTTCGAAGATCCTCCGCATCCTCTCATCCGCCGTGGTTATGGTGAATCCCACCTCGAGAGCATCCGCTCTCTTCAGAGTCTCGATATCCCTCAGAACAAGAGGGGATTTTGTCTGCACGGTGAACGGCCAGCCGTTTTCCACGAGAATGTCAAGGCATCTCTTCGTGATCAGGTACTTTTTTTCTAGAGGTTGATATGGATCGCACACGCCGCTTATCCATACCCTCCCGATCTTTTTTTTCTTCACTTCATGCGCCAAAAGTTCGGGTGCATTTATTTTTACATCGACGAAATCTCCCCATCTCTCCTGGTGATCGGTAAACCTCTTCATAAATTTGGCATAACAGTAGACGCAGCTGTGCTGGCAGCCGACATAAGGGTTTAATGCATAATCATAGACCTGGGACCGTGACAGGATGCTTTTCGCCTTTATCTCCCTGATCTTCATGTCTTACATTTTATCACGGTTCGGAATATTCCGGACCACTGAAGGTCAGGTCAATAATGATTCCCTTCCATTACGATACTTGGGAGACGGCAGTCGGTCGCGGGCGCTGCGAAATTCCATATCCTCTGCTGATGCGCTGCGACAAATTTCTTGTGCAGGACGGAAATCTTCAGAGTAAGTTGGCAGATCGTTTCGGATTCATGATGTTATCGTTCACAGACTCCCCGTGTGCGGGAACGTCATTTTCTGGTATCATGGAGGAAGAAAGGAAGAACGGCGAGGGATGGGCAGCGACCAGACAGGCAGTGCTATGAATGACCGGCGGAAGGATTACCGTGTCCGGAAGAGCCTCAGGTATTCGATCTACGATGGCGCCTTTTCGGCCTCTATGATCGGTTTCGGGGAGTCGTTCTTCGTGGCCTTTGGCCTGTTCCTCAATGCCACAACGCTCCAGGTGGGCCTCCTGAGTTCCCTGCCTCAGGCCTTGGGGTCGATACTCCAGTTCTTCTCGAACGGTCTGATCCGCGCATTCGGGTCGCGCAAGCGGCTCGTGGTTATAGCCGCTCTGCTCCAGGGGCTGATGTATGTGCCAGTGGCGTTGGTTTTTTTCTTCGAGGAATTTCGGGTCGGGTATCTCATCCTCTTTGCCTGCCTCTACTGGGCATTCGGCATGATCCTGGGACCTGCCTGGAACAGCTGGATGGGAGACCTTGTGAGCGAGGACCGGCGGGGCGCCTACTTCGGCCGGCGGAGCAATATCACGGGCACGGCCACCTTCGCCTCCACTCTCGCTGCCGGCTACATTCTGCAGCAGTACAGCGGCAGTATTGAAAGACAGTACACGGGGTTCATGCTAATCTTCCTGCTGGCACTTGCGAGCCGCATGATATCAGTCCTGTTCCTGTCGAAGAAGTACGAGCCCCTTTATGAAGTCCCGCGCGAAGCTGAGTTCGGGTTCCTGGAATTCCTGCAGCAGGCGCGGTTCCGGAACTACGGTCTCTTCGTGCTGTATCTGGGGCTGATGAACTTTGCAGTGTTCATGTCGGCGCCTTTCTTCACACCCTACATGCTCCAGGACCTGCACCTGAGCTATCTGACCTTTACTACGGTCAATGCGGCGGCAATCATCGTGAAGATGCTGTCCATGCCGGTCTGGGGCCATGCAGCGGACCGCTTCGGCGCGCGGCGCGTCCTGAGCCTCACAGGTTATCTGATGCCCGTGGTGCCAGTCCTTTGGCTCCTGTCCGGGAAGGTCGCCTGGCTCATTACGATCCAGGCCTACTCGGGCTTCGTCTGGGGCGGCTTCGAGATAGCGTCCTTCAGTTTCATCTTCGACACAACCACGCCTCAGAAGCGCGCCACCTGCGTGGCCTACTACAACATGATCAATGGCCTGTCCCTGATCAGCGGGGCCTTGCTTGGCAGTGTCATCGTCCGTATGAATGAGATGTTTTGGTCCAAATACCTGCTCGTTTTTCTCGTGAGCGGCCTTTTGCGGGTCGTGGCCTCTCTCTTCTTCCTTCCGCGGCTGCGGGAGGTGCGGACCGTTGAGACGATTGGCTATTCCCGACTCTTCCTGAAGGTTGTCACGAGCATGCCGACCATGGGCCTGGTATACGGGCTGATCCCATTTCGGAGGAAGCGTGAGCAGGATGGCTGAGGATGCAGGAGACACTATGCTTCTGGGCCCTGAAATCAATCGTTAAGATAAACTTTATTAAAAATGATTTAATAGTATGAAAATTAAGCATTAGATGCCTTAAAGAAAGTCTTTAAATATCAATACTTCAGACAAATATGCTTCAATGACCAAGGTTGTTCCCGGAACAAGGAAGGTCCTCATCGTTTGATATCTGCTCACATCCCTGTAGTCTGTCGAGAATACTCTGTCAATTCATTGACTATGGTCGATATGTCCAACAAAGGCATAGATCAGGTCATCGACCCTCACAAAATTCATAGTACAGAATGAAGTTCCGTTCGTGCACAGTACTAGAGCCATAGACCCAGATTTGACCGCCATCCTTCCTCTTTTCTCCATTGATTTTTCTTGTTTCTCCGTGATCTTATCTGTCATGAGCTGTCCGGATTCCGATACGGTGCTATAATGTAACTAAGAACGCCTTTCAAAATGTTTTCGCGATGCATGATTTGTTGCGGCTTTTGGCGCTCTCTTTTCCCTTCATGAATGACCTGCCAGTAGCGCAGCGTATTTAAGGAGGGGGTGTATGAAAGTAGATAGTAACAAAGGGGTCGCAACCCCCCGAGGGAATGCAGCAAAAGAAAGGAGTGATGATTATGAAGGAGAGATTCTTGAATAAAGCAGGTTCGATGGTGGTGCCGATCCTGGCGGGCGGTTTCGTCGGGGCGGGCACGGCGCTCCTGCTGGCGCCGAAACCGGGAATAAGGGTTAGGAAAGACCTGAAGCGGATCGCCAATATCACGAGGGATCAGGTCTCAGAAGCCGTAGATAAGGGCAGGGAAATCTACGAGGAAAGCAGAACAGCTGTAGCCAACGCGGTGGAAGCTGGCAAGAAGACTTACGTCGAAGGGATAGAGAAGTTTGAAAAGCTTACGAAAAAAGATAAACCTTCTGTGTGGCTGCCGCTACTTGCGGGTGGTGTCATCGGTGCGGGAATAGCGCTTCTGCTGGCCCCAAAATCTGGGACGGAAGTCAGGGAAGACCTGAAGCGACTTGCCGCGAGCACGAAAGACCGGGTTTCTTCAGCTGTTGAAAAAGGCAAAGTTCTCTACGGAGAAGGAAGAACTGCCGTGACCAATGCAGTCGAAGGGGGCAAGAAGGTGTATATCGAAGGTGTAGAGAAGTTACGGCAGGCAGTCGCGTAAACTGCATTCGCTTCGGCGAGAACGCTTGGGTCGGTTGCGCCTAGTGTCGATCCGGGAAAAAAGCCGCGTTCGCGCGGCCGATAGGAAAAGGGTGCTAGCATTATTTGCGGCGCCCTTTTTTGTGACCAAGTCGAGATGGGACACTTCCTGTTCGCTATCAGATGAGGCTATCTCACGCCTGACGGAGCACCCTGCTACTTCATTTGGTGGGATAGCCCAGAAATTTTCGGGTCAAGGTGCTTATCTTTTTGCTTTTATAGGCACCACGAGAACCTTACAGGGTGCGTGACCGATGACCCTCGATACCACGCTGCCCATCATAAGCCGTCGGAGGCCTGTGCGGCCGTGGCTGCCCATGATGATCGTGCTTATCTTCCTTTTTATCGCCTCGGATACAATGTATCTGTACGGTTCATCGCCCATGTGCATGATAACCTCGCACTTGACGCCGCGCAGTGCAGCCTTAGCTTTTATGCCGTTGAGATATCTCCTCATGTCCCGCTCGAGCTTTTCCGCGGACCGCGCATCCCATAACTCGATCTCGGCGCTCGCCTCGATCACGTGCAGAACATACAAGGTGCTTGTACAGGCGCCGGCAATATCGATCGCCTCCTGTACCGCGGCCTTGCTGAAATTGGACCCGTCTGTTGCCACCAACAATTTTTCAAATCCCGGTGTCGGACATACGCGTTTGGTCATCGCTGCCCTCCTAGCTGTGTAGATCAAGACCGGCTGGGGTCTGACCTTAAAATTTAAATCACTTTCCTTAGACATGAATGAAGTCTTTTCATGCCTCCAGCTCATTTTCAGACTTTGAGCCTTGGGTGAGCCCAGCCTGAATAATCCCCTCACCGATTCTTATTATCCATATCCCCGCTTATGAAAAGAACAGCATGGCCCTTAGATCACTTCTTTTTACCCGCCTTGGACTTCGCCGCCTTACCCTTCTCTTCGACTATTGCGATCTGCGCTTCAAGGTCCTTGATCCTGGTTATAAGATCTTTCACTCCGGCATCCAGTGCCGGGTTCTTCACCTTCGCGCCGTTCATGAGTGAATAGACCCGTGCACCCAGGTCTGAGATCGCCTCGTGGACCTTGGTCTTCAACGTCAATATCTTGAACTGCCGCTTTCCTTCTTCAGTAAGCTCCCCTGCTTTCTTCTGCGCTACGATAGCGCCCTTCTTCATCGCAGCCATGCCTTTTTCCAGCCCTTTCTGAAGGTCTTTCTTGATTTCCTTCCAGTCAATATTTTCCAGATAGTCCATACGGTCTCCTCCTGTTGAAATGATATTGCTCCCTCGCTGAATTTCTTTCTCTGTATCGAGACTGTCACGGGAATCCGTTGGAAAGAGTCCCTAACGCGCCCGCTACCATGTATTCCTGCGGACCTTCTTTGCATCATACCTGCTTTTCACCTTTGCCGGCTTCTCAACCGGATAGCCGAGGGGAACGAATGAGAACGGCTCTACCATCTCCGGTATCTTCAGCAGCGCCTTGATCTTGTCCGAATTCTGCGGGAATACCGTTGTCCACACGCCGCCCAGTCCCTTTGCATGGATCGCCAGAAGGATGTTCTGCGTCGCAGCGGAACAGTCCTGCACTGCGTAGCCCTTTGCCTTCTCTGCCCTCAAGTCCTGACACACCAGTATGCCCACAGGCGCGCCTTCGGGCGTGTTCGTATTGATCGCCAGGAATTCATCGAGCATTGACCCCGAGAGGATGATGAACTGCCAGGCCTGTTCATTCACTGCCGAAGGTGCATTCATTGCCGCCTCAAGGATGTCCTGTAAATCCTTGTCAGCAACGGGGTCGGCCTTGAACTTTCTTGTACTTCTCCTCTTGTTAATCAGAGCGAGCATGAGAGACCTCCTTCTTTCCGGTCGCGAGCGCTGCGGAACTCGATCCTCTCTTGCTGGAGGGTTTCAGTCAGTTTCTCGATCAGATTCTATGGTTCACATAACATACTATTGCGAATGAAAAGGTAAACCATATCTGCCGCAGAATATAAGGAATAATGCAACAATGCGGGCGCGGGATCCTCGATGACTAATTTGAGAATAATACAGATAGGTGAAAAAATCAAGGTTAGGCCGGTGCTTTTTTCGGGCAGCGCTGTGTGCAGTGAAAGCGTTCGACGCCATGCCTTGACAAAATACAGGACCTTTGTTATCCTGAATATATGGCTTCTTTGTTATGCCGGAATCTGACGATATGAAGAGTTGATCGGGTTTCAGCCTCTTGGTATGAGAAGAAAGGAGATATACATGAAGAGAAGATACGCAATAAGTATGATGGCTATAGCAGCTTTTCTCTTACTCGTCCTTTCAGGTCTGGCCGTCGCTGTTAGCGACACTCCGCAGATCAAGTACAAGGAGGGGATCGGAAATTACCTCACGGATGGAAAGGGCATGACCCTGTACTATTTCAAGAAAGACCAGCCGAAGCGGAACGCCTGTGCCGGACCGTGTCTGGAAATATGGCCTATCTACCATGCTGAGCAGATCAAGGCCCCTGCGGGGTCCGATGCCAAGGATTTCGGGGAATTCACAAGACCTGACGGCAAGAAACAGACTACCTTCAAAAACTGGCCGCTATACTATTTCGCGAACGACAAGGTCCCGGGCGACACCAATGGCCAGGGCATGAAGGACCTGTGGTCTGTCATAAATCCCGTTTCCATTCCGCCCTGTTTCTGACGGAAAGTCGGAATGAACACACATCCGGGCGGGGACCATCCTAGGTTCCTGCCCTTCTTGTTTACAAGGCCGGGGCAGTTTTCTTCTCGACCGTCTTAAAGATCGGGTTTACGTCGTTGTTGGTCAGACAGACTTCCTGAACAATAGGTTTTTGTGCATTTCCTCATCGCAACACCAGCGAGATCGCCCCTGTACTACAAACCCTTCGACATAATCCGCAACCAAAACACTTCTGCGGATCAATCCGCGCAAGGGATCCGCCGGTCCCGATGCGGCTGCCAATCGCTTGAAAATGACATCGCGTATCGCACAGCCCGCACCCAGTGCAGAGCGCTTCATCTACTCTGGCCACATATTCGGCCCGTTCCATGGTCTCAACCCTGGTCCGG
>DATJZV010000189.1:0-7514 GCA_035498715.1 Nitrospirota bacterium | reverse complement strand
TTGCCACGGATGACCTTGCGAACGAGCCGGCAATATTTGACCGGTTGGCTTAAGGCGTGGGCCTGGATGCCATGCTTGTCCTTCCGGTCGAATACAGACCGAAGGTCGAGACCGTTCCATTTGACACGGCCATCGCGCCATTTGATGCCGGAAGCGTTGTTCTTCCCTTCGAGGGAAGACATCCAGCCATACCGTTTGAAGCGCGGTTTGCCGCGCTTCCCGAACTGGTACTCCTTGACCGCAATGAATGCCCTGGATGCCAGTTTCTGGGCGGTCAGGCTGTCTAGGTGGTCCCCGATCCAGCAGGCACAGGAGACCCTGGCTGCGTACTTGTGCAGTGAATACTCGCCGTACCCGAACTTGTCATTGACGGCGTGAAACGTTGCTGTCCTGGCTTTTCCATGAGGCATGTTCCGCGCAGTCTTCCATGCGTCGGAACCACGCATGGCGCTAAGGCGCGTGAGCGCCTCGGAGAGACAGGCATTATAAAGATTACGTCCCGCGTTAAGGCGCACCTCCAATATGCGGTCCTCTTTCGGAGTGGTCACGAGTTGAAACTCGTGGATGAAAGACTGGGTTGTCGCCTTCGAAGCCATAACAACTAATATATTGTATTATTTGACAAATAGCAACTGAAACAATTCCCGCATTCATCCCCATGGCTAAAGCCAGGGGCTTTCTGCGATGGTTTTGGTAATTAGAAACGAAGAAATCGGAGAAACTTGCCTTTATGGATCTGACAATGAAAAGTACGTCCGAATATAAAAAATTCTCCTCGGAAGAAACCTTTGAATTACTAAAAGCGTCAGCCAATGGTCTCACAGTCTCTGAAGTCAGAAAGCGGCTGGAGACTTTCGGGTTCAATGAAATTGCAGAAAAAAAGGAGAATCCCCTTCTCGAATTTCTGCTTCGCTACTGGGGTCCCATGCCGTGGTTATTGGAGCTGGCAATGGGGCTTTCTTTCCTGTTGAAGCATTATCTTGAAGGCATCATAATCTTCGTGCTCCTCACAGTAAACGCCGTCATCGGCCACATGCACTCACGGGGTTCCCAGAAAGCGGTCGAACTCCTCAAGAAAAAGCTGGCAATAAAAGCAAAGGTATTGCGAGACGGGAAATGGGTGGCAAAAGTCGCCAGAGAGCTTGTGCCAGGCGACATCATCGTTGTCGGGCTTGGGGATATCGTGCCGGCTGACGCTAAAACCATGAGCGGCGAGCTTTCTGTCGATTCCTCGGCGTTGACCGGAGAATCTCTGCCTGTGGAAATACATCAGTCGGACATCATTTACTCAAGCGCCGTCGTGCGGCAGGGAGAAGCGAAATGCATTGTAGTCAATACCGGCGCAAATACGTTCTTCGGTAAAACCGCGGAGCTGGTCAACATAGCCAAACCCAAGTCCCATCAAGAGGCAGTGATGATGGAGATGGTCAGATATATGATGTATTTCGGAATAAGCGCGCTAATCCTGGTTCTGGCTTATGGCTTTTTCATGCATTTACATGAACACCTCGTTACAGTCCTGACCCTGGCCGTGATCTTCCTCATGGGAGCCGTCCCCGTGGCCCTTCCGGCCGTCCTCACTATCGTCCAGGCAGTGGGCGCAATGGAGCTTGCCGGCAAGGGCGCGCTGGTGACGAGGCTCGATTCGATCGAGGATGCGGCTTCAATCGACGTTCTCTGTTTTGATAAGACAGGGACCATAACACAAAACAGATTGTCGGTGAACGACGCCGTGCCTTTTTCCGGGTATCAGAAAGAAGACGTCATCGTCACAGCCGCCCTGGCATCCCAGCGGGAGGGCATGGACCTCATTGACAGCGCGGTTCTTGAATATGCCAAAACCACGGGTGCAGATCTCAAGCCCTACCATCAGGTCTCGTTCAAGCCTTTTGACCCGTCGATCAAGAGAACGGAGGCGGTCATCGAAGTCGAAGGAAGACGCATCAAGGCCGTGAAAGGCGCAGCCCAGGTCATCATGTCCCTATGCCGGGACATGGACGAAGAGACGAGGCAGAAGGCGAACGGGTCCATAGAAGAGTTCTCCCGGCACGGGTACAGGACGATAGCAGTCGCGCGGGCAGACGGTGACGGATTGGATAACTTCAAATTTGCCGGATTACTGCCGCTGTCCGACCCCCCCAGGCCTGATTCGATGAGCATGATAGCAGAAGCGAAAAAACTGGGAATAAAACCGATGATGCTCACCGGTGACAATATGGCCATAGCAAGAGAGATAGCAGACGAGGTAGGGATCGGAAGAAGCATCATCCGGATGGCTGATATTAAGGGTTTAAGCGAGGACGAACAGGTCAGTATCGTGGGTGAAAGCAACGGGTTCGCAGAGATCTATCCCGAGGACAAGTACAAAGTCGTGAAACTCCTGCAGTCACGGGGGCATATGGTGGGGATGACCGGCGACGGGGTCAACGATGCGCCGGCGCTCAAACAGGCGGAGATGGGAATAGCAGTGAGCAACTCGACCGACGTCGCAAAAGCGTCTGCAAGTGTGGTCCTGACCGAACCGGGGATTGGCGTGATCATCAATGCAGTGACCATCAGCAGGCAGACCTACCAGAGGATGCTCACCTGGGTCATCAACAAGGTCACGAAGGTCATAGAATTCGTCGGGCTGATCACTCTAAGCTTCTTCTGGCTCCATGATATCGTGCTCTCTCTGCTGGGCATGTCACTGCTCGTGTTCGCGAATGATTTCGTGACCATGTCCCTGGCCACCGACCACGTAAAGCACACCAGTAATCCGAACACGTGGAACGTCAGGAACATTACGCTCGCGTCGCTCATCCCAGGTATGTTACTGGTTGTGGAAGGCATGCTCGTGATCCTCATGGGGAAAAACTATTTCCATTTGGAATGGGAAAAGCTGCGCACCCTGGTCATGCTGAACCTGATATTCAACAGCCAGTTCAGGGTATTGATCGTACGGGAAAGGAGGCACTTCTGGTCGTCATTCCCTGGCAGAGACCTGTTCATCCTAAGCGTAGCGACCATCCTCCTATTCGCAATGTTGGGCATATACGGGATCTTCGTGCCGCCCCTCGCCCCCTATCAGGTTCTTGCTGTACTGGGGTTCTCGGTATTCTTTACCCTGGGTATCGATTTTCCGAAATATTATTTATTCAAGAGATTCGGACTATAGACAAGACCGTGAGTTCAACTGCGATTGAAGGAGGTATTGTTTATGCATTGGCGCATTGTAGAACGAGGAATGGAGTTTGGATGGTTGTTCATAATCATTTTCTCTGCATTGATTATCCTGGGAGTTGCCCATCTCGTTAATTTAATTACCGGCAGCAGGAGGACTTTAGAAGAATCACCGTTTCGTATTCTCAAGAGACGGTATGCAAAAGGAGAGATAACCAGAGAAGAATTCGAGAAAATGAAGGGTGGACCCAATTAAGAATGGCAACAATCCTGCTCTGCCAGCTCTCTCTCAGGTACGACCAGTTTCATCCCTTCTTGACCTTACGTAGCTGAAAATCAGGTAGCCCGCGAGGACGACTACGGCCAGGAAAATTCCTATGTGTTTGATCCTCGTCATGTCTCTTTTTATGATCTGAAGGCTGTTGCCCCCCGCATAGCCCGCCCCGACCATGATTGCGATTGTGAATAGGGAAGAAACGGCATCTGCCATTAGAAATTTTACAGCAGGCATCCTCATGACGCCTGCCGTGAGAAATATCTGGGCCCTCAGGCCGACAAGGTGCCTACCAACCATTATGAACAGGATCCCTTTTCTCTCGAATTTGTCCTCAAGCATTGAAAGCCGTTTTGTGGATATGATTTTATGAAACCGCTTATGAGTAACGATCTTCCGTCCATACTTCTTGCCGACGGAATAGAGGGCGAAGTCAGTAATTAATATTCCTAAATAAACGACAAACAAAGCATAACTGGGGTTTACCACTTCCGTGGAGATCAAAAATCCGCACAGGATGAGCGTCGTGTCTTCTGGAAACGGGAGACCAACGCCCCCGAGAACAAGAAGGAGAAAAAGGCCGATATAGGGAAAGTGCTCTACGATGCCTGAAATATGGGACATGCCGTTTTCCAATCGATGTCCTTCCTCTCATCGAAATCCTATGATATTGCAGTATATTTTTTGCCCTCTGCCTCTGGACTACCCTTTATTTTTCAACTGTTTTTCGACCAAAACAAAGTACTCTTCCTGGCAATGGTTCTCCACGTCTACCATCTTCATGAACGCATCCTGGAAATCCTTCTCCCCAGCTGAGAATATTCCATGACCGTAAACAATGCAGACGCCGGACTCTTTCAGGGCAAGAGGGACCGATCTTGCCAGCCCGCCGGCGCCGGTCTCGCCTGCAACGATCGGCACCCCACACACCGAGCGGTTCCTATTGCAGAGGCGGTTACAATCCTCGATTTCACAATTACGCTCATCGCAATGCATGGACATGATCACGCTGAACTTGGGATGGCCGTGCAGGATTGAGTGATACTGTGAAGAGACGTAGATGCCCCTGTGGGCGGGCAACTCGGACGATGCAGAAAGCCCGGAGGTTGACGAGCCGTCCAGCGGAACTGGGTCGATATGTCCTTCAAGCTCGTCCAGCGACGAGGCCGTTTGGCTGATGAAGATTGTGCTGCCATCAAAGTAGCTAATGTTCCCGAAGAACGAGTCAACGTAGCCCTTTTCAACGGTATATCTGCCTACACGGCAAATTTCCGTGATAATCGCATCCCGTCCTTCGATCGGTCCTGAGGCGAACGTGAGGCTGCTCAGGTCCCGTTTCCTGGGCCACAATTTCCTGAATTCATCAAAAAGTCTCCGCTCATCCGGTATTCTAAATCCTTCTGTCAGAAGATCGAGAAGATATTTCACAAAGGTCGTATGGAATATACTTGAAAAGCCGATAAATGCCTGCTCAACCGTAACGCCGCCCGATGCTACCACGCCGAGCCCCTCGATTATTGCTGCCTTGCGCTTTTTCAAGCAGTGAATAATTTTACCGGCCAATTCGGACTTCGGTCTATCCAACCACTCGGCTTTTCTGATGAATGGGATATCGTGCAGAAAGACCTTTGTCTCGCTGTCCTTGGGGAGAAGCCTGTCTGCTCTCGGGTCGGCCCGCTCCACGAGCAGGTCCGCAAAGGGCAGCGTCGGCTTTGCGAACAGCAGCGCCGTAACGTCTAACCCGCTGAAGACCTCGGTGAATACCGGCAGCCATTCATCGTGCCGGTTTGTAACCGCTATGTCGTCGAGCCGGTAGAAACGGATGCTCTCCGGCACTGCGGTCCGGTCGCGGAGAAGCTTTTGCGTGTATTTTCCTATTTGCTGGTCGTGCATATCTTCATTCAGATCATGTCTGGTTTATAGCGTTATTCCGCCCATAAGTCAAGGCGAAGAATCCGTATCATTGACTCTCTTCACAAACATGCTACAATTTAATATAATGTCCCATCACTAACCTCTCCTCTCAAGGAGAGGAATAAAAGGAAGAGTCCATGAAAGAATACGATGTGGTAATCATCGGTTCCGGCAGCGGCGCGAACATTATCGAGGACGCCCTATCGCATAACAAGACTGTCGCGCTGGTGGACAAGGGGCCGCTTGGCGGCACCTGTTTGAACGTCGGCTGAATTCCAACCAAACTTATTGTCTATCCGGCGGATAGAATCGTTGAGATCAGGGAATCGAAGAAGTTTGGCATCGCGGCGGAAATAAAGTCGATCGACTTCACCGGGATCATGGAGCGGATGCGGAAGTCGGTCAAGAAGAGCCACGAGCGCATGAAGAAGTCAATGGAGAAGGCCGAAGAGTTTGACTACTACGACGGCGAGGCAAATTTTATCGGAGATTACACGCTCGAAGTGAAAGGGCAGACGATCAAGGGCAAAGCCATCTTCATCGTAAGCGGCGCCCGGCCGCTTATCCCGCCGATAAAAGGTGTCGAAAGCATCGAGTACCTCACGAACGAAAGCGCGCTTCAGCTCACCGAGCGGCCCGAAAGCATGATCATCGTCGGCGGGGGTTACATCGCCGCGGAATTCGCTCATTTCTTCGAGGCTATGGGCACGCAGGTCACGATCGTCCAGCGGAACAAGCGGCTCGTGCCGGAAGAAGAGCCGGAGATATCCGAACTGCTTAGGACAGCCCTTTCCCGCCGCATGAAGGTCCTTACCGGCACTGAGGCCGTGGAGGTCCGTCAAACCGGAAAGGTCGTCACGGTCACAGCAAAGGAGCGGGACAGCGGCAAACAGATCGAGCTCACTGCCCATTCTCTTCTGATCGCCGCAGGCAGGAAGTCCAACGCCGACGTGCTGATGGTCCAGAGTACGGGAGTGAAGACGGACGAGCGGGGCTATATCATCGTGGACGATTTTTTAGAAACCACAAAAAAGGACATCTGGGCCTTCGGCGACGCTATCGGCAAGAAGATGTTCCGGCACTCGGCTAATCATGAGGCTGAGCTCGTCTGGCATAATGCAATTCACGGCAAGAAGTCGCGTATGAATTACCTCACGGTACCGCACGCCGTTTTTTCATATCCCGAGATCGCGTCGGTCGGGCTCACCGATGAACAGGCTATCAAGCTCATGGGCAAACACGAGGTCCTCGTGGGCAGAGCGATGTACGCGGATGTAGCCCGCGGCGAGGCCATGATGGAAACCGAAGGGTTTACCAAGGCGGTGGTACACCGCAAGAGCGGGAAGATCCTGGGCTATCACATTATCGGCCCGCAGGCATCGGTCCTGATACAGGAGGTAGTGAATGCAATGGCCGCCGACGGAAACCTCTGGTCCGTGGCCAAGGGCATGCACATCCACCCGGCGCTCTCGGAGGTCGTTCTGAAGGCCTTCGCGAGGCTCGAAGAGACGGATTAAAAGACCACGCCTATCCTTATGCCGTAGACGTCCATCGTGGATTGGGGCTGATAGAACTCAAGAAACCCGTTGCTCATGGTAGAGGACTGGGAAAATCTCAGCCCCTCGTAGAAAACACTCGCTTTGAACCTGTTCAGTTTAGTCCCCATTTCAGCGAAAAATGATGCCTGTTTTCCTGGATGGAGCGTTACATCGGGGCCGTAACCGATATCAGAAACATAAGCGGTATTTTCATTATAAAGAGGTAATTTTACGCCTGCCTCGGCAAACAGCTTCGAGCCTTTTACGAAATCCATTCCTCCCCGCACACCAAGACGGAAATACAGTGTGGACCAATGCTCAATATAGCCAGCGGTGGCGCTCCCGTCGGCCGCAGTGCCATTTTTTATATCCCGCTGCCAAGCCCACAAACCAAGTCCTCCGAACGGTTCAATGAAAGAGTCCTGTTTTATTCTGAATCTGCGGCCGATGTCCCCGTCCAACTTAATGCCGAAATAATCCACTGTGGAGGTAGCCGGTTGGCAGGTCGTTGTCAAGGTTATGGGATCTGTGCTGCATGCCTGTCCGTCATAATCCACGCTCCCGAAAAATAACTCGCCTTTCGACGTGAACGTCAGGTCGTTCTCGAAATCGCGGGAGTAGGCAAG
>DATJZV010000188.1:0-13254 GCA_035498715.1 Nitrospirota bacterium | reverse complement strand
GGAACATGCCTCATGGGAAAGCCAGGACAGCAGCGTTTCAAACCATCAATGAAAAGTTCGGGTACGGCGAGTATTCACTGCACAAGTACGCAGCGGCATTTCTCTCGCAGGATTATCCGCCACAATCACATATATAGCCACTTCCCTGGGAACGACGGCTTTTGCTCGAATATCCGCACCGTTGACAATTTTGCTCCCGGGATAATGGTAACCTTCTATCCCATCCACGTATTATTGCTCGTTATTATATCCCTGTCATATACGGCTGATCGTTAATCATCATCGAGACTACGATGCCTCATTCAGCAATCAGGGGAGTGATGCCATATATCGATTAGTCAAATTCTCTGGATCTGAAAATAATTATTTAGGCGCTTTCTCCCGGAGCTGCCCACAAGCCGCGGAGATGTCTATCCCTCGCGATTCGCGCACCGGAGCGGTATAGTGATGGTCCAGCAGTATTTTTTGAAAACGCTTCACCACGGCATCATCGGGTCTGCCGAACTCACTTGCGGGAAAAGGGTTAAAGGGGATGAGGTTCACCTTGCACCTAATTCCTCTAAGCAACCTTGTAAGTCGCAAGGCATCTTCCTGCGTATCATTGACCCCCTTTAACATCACATATTCAAAGGTAATCCGCCTCCTCGGCTCGAGATGGAAATGCTTACATGCAGCCAGAAGCTGCCTGATCGGGTATCGCCGGTTCACCGGCATGATCCGGTCCCTCACCTCGTCGGTCGTTGCATTGAGAGATACAGCAAGATTCACCTTCACACCCGACTTTCCAAGTGCATCAATCTCCGGGACAAGACCAGCCGTCGAGATGGTCACCCTGCGGGGAGAAAACCCTAGCCCACAGGGCCCCGTGGTGATTTTCAGCGCCTTCAGCACTTCCTCGAAGTTCGCCAGAGGCTCCCCCATTCCCATGAGCACGATGTTCGTAATGCCCCGCGTTCCGTCCTGTTTAAGGATGCGCGAGACCGCCAGTACTTGATCGGAGATTTCATGGGATTTGAGATTCCGCGTGAAGCCACTCCTTCCAGTCAGACAAAACCGGCAGGCCTGTGCACATCCCACCTGCGACGAGATGCAGAGTGTCAACCTGTCTTCACCGGGGATGAGGACGCTCTCGATCGTGTGCCTGTCCTCAAGTTCGAAGAGAAATTTTCTTGTTCCATCCTTTGACAGCTCTGTTCTCACAATGGCGGGAGAGGTGATGCAGAAAGCGTCAGAGAGCAGAGAGCGCTCCGCCTTTGCGATATTCGTCATTTCCTCGAACGATGATGCATGGTTCTGGTAAATCCATCCAAATATCTGTGCAGCACGGTACTTTTTGAGGCCCATCTCGACAAGTCGCGACGCAAGTTCATCAGGGGCGAAGTTTTTTATATTGGATTTTGAAGAAGTCATCCGATCATTCCTAAAGACCTTCCGTGCAACACTAACACCTTTCATGAGGAAAAGCAATATTACCAGATTCTTCTGGTGTTTTTATCGCCTGCGCCGTAAATCCCGTATCTTCAGGGCGGGGATAAGGCGCTGGTTCCAAGGCAAACTGAAAAATGGTGCTCCAACCAAATTGCAACTGCGTATATTTTTTAAAAAAATTTCGTATAACTTTAGCATTGTATGATGGAAATCGGGATAAAAGGTTAAGTTTTTCCCCTATAAAATCGAGCCTCTTTCTCTGCATGCCGGGCAGGTGTCACGAGGCGTAACATCCTGACTCACAACAAAAAATCCTTGACACTCTCGCTTGATAGATGTTATTTTGTCCTATTATTTTCCCGGGAGATTTCCTTGAAAATCGCGATTACAGGCAAGGGCGGTGTGGGGAAAACCACGCTAGCTGGCCTTTTGGCACGGTTATACGCATCGGAAGGGAAGAAGGTTCTTGCAGTAGATGCCGATCCGGATGCGAATCTGGCCTCAGCAATTGGAATTTCTCCAGAAGCTGCAGCCCGTGCTTTGCCGCTTGCGGAACAGTCGGATATGATCGAGGAGCGTACCGGCTCGCGGCCGGGTGCGCCCGGCGGCATGTTCAGCCTCAATCCTAAAGTCGATGATATACCCGACGTCTACAGCATCCAACACGAAGGAGTGCGGCTCCTTGTTGTGGGGAAATCCAAGGAGGCGGCCTCGGGTTGCTACTGCCCCGAGAACGTGCTCCTTCGCCGCTTGATCAGCCACCTGATCCTCAGGCTCGACGAAGTGGTCATTCTCGACATGGAGGCAGGTATCGAACACCTGACCCGCGGCACCGCAAGCGGTGTCAATGCCTTCATTGTCGTGGTGGAGCCGGGCCAAAGAAGCCTCCAGACCGCGCGACACGTGGAGAACCTGGCAAAGGGGCTCGGCGTCAAGGATGTATTCGTTGTCGGAAACAAGATCAAGCAGGAAACGGACAAAGAATTTATCACGAAACACCTTTCAGGCATGAAGGTTCTCGGGTTCATGAGCTACTCCGACGATACAGTCAAGGCGGACCTGGATGGCAAGTCGCCATTCGATGCATCACCAAGCACTGTGAAAGAGGCAAGGACGATCATGGCTGCACTCGATCAGTTGATGAAGAATTAAATCCTTCACTTGAAAAAAGAGATTAGAAAACGGGTCCTGGCTGCCAGGGACAGCATTCTGCCTGCACGGCGAAAAACGAAAAGCCGGGAGATCGAAGAGCGGCTCTTTTCTCTTCCCCAATTCACGTCAGCGCGCGCTGTCCTGTTCTTTGCATCATTCCGGAGTGAGGTGGAAACCGGCCCCATGATCCGCCGGGCTCTGGCTTCGGGAAAACGGGTTATCCTACCGAAGGTAAGAGACAAAGAACTCGAGTTGTTCGAGATAAAAAATTTCGACAAGGATGTTTCACCCGGCGCCTGGGGAATCCCCGAGCCGCGAGAGTCCGCACCCGTGAGGCTTGATCAAATAGATGTTATTGTCGTGCCGGGGGCAGCATTTGACGAGCATGGAAACAGGCTTGGCTACGGAGCAGGGTTCTATGACAAGCTCCTTTCCGAATTTACGAAGCTGACCATAGCCGTTGCCTTTGAAGAGCAGATCGTTGCGAAAATTCCCACCGATCCGCACGATGTGCCGGTGCGGAAAATCGTGACGGAGAAAAGGGTCATAACTGCTGCAGATAGCAGAGAGCGGAGCGCGTAAGTCAACGGCTTTTCCCTATGCACCATATGCTATGCCCTCTGCGAGCTTGGTGAACTTTTATGGATTCTAAAAAAATCGAAAAGGGCGTGCGTCTCATCCTCGAAGGCATCGGCGAAGACCCGGACCGGCCGGGCTTGAAGGATACCCCCGCGCGCGTGGCAGAGATGTATGGGGAAATTTTTTCCGGTATCTCCGCGAATACCGAAGAGTTGCTGAAGCCCATGGCGGGAGAGAGCCATGACGAGATGGTGATGATTCGGGACATCCCGTTTCACTCGATGTGCGAGCATCATCTCTTGCCGTTCTCCGGCAAGGCGCATATCGCGTACATTCCGGGCGCCGGAAAGATCGTAGGAATCAGCAGTCTAGCCAAGGCTCTCGAAGTCTTCGCGAAGCGTCCCCAGGTGCAGGAGCGGCTCACGGCACAGTTCATCGACCTGATCGTGAACAGGCTTAAGGCCAAGGGCGCCATGGTCGTGATCGACGCGGAACATTTATGTATGAGCATGCGAGGTGTCAAGAAACCCGGGGCCCGCGTTGTCACCTCTGCGGTGAGGGGCAGTTTCCGCAGCAAGGAATCCACCCGCATGGAGATGCTTGAGCTATTGACCAAACAGGAAAAGTGAATTGTTCTCCGCAGAGATAAATCTTTCTTTTTTAGCAGGAGTATTTCATGGCATCGCAAAAGATAGAGGAAGCGCCCATGCCTTACCGACCCTATGGGGCCGATATAAAGGAGACGAGGCCCTACTCACCCTGTCGCGCGGCATGTCCAGCGCACACTGACGTACAAGCCTATGTGGGCCTGATCGCCCAAGGGAGGTACACCGAGGCCTTCGATGTGATCACGGCACCCAATCCGATTGCGTCGGTCTGCTCCATGATCTGCCACCATCCCTGCGAGCAGGCGTGCCGCCGCTGCGGCGTCGACGAGCCTTTGTCGGTCAGGCACCTGAAGCGTTTCGCCATCGAGAAATCTCTCGACTATCGTCGTGCCAAACGTAAACTTGTTCAGAAAACAAAGGGTAAGAGCATCGGCATTATCGGCTCCGGACCTTCCGGCCTTACCGCAGCGAGGGACCTTGCTGACTTCGGTTATGGGGTTACGATCTATGAACGTCATCCCGCGCTCGGCGGCATGCTCGTGTCCGCAATTCCTCCCTATCGTTTGCCGAGGGAAGCATTGAAGGAAGATATCGATGATGTCATTTCCAAGGGCATTGAGGTGAAGACAAACTGCGAGATCGGCAAGAATGTGAAGCTTGAAGAGCTTACAAAAAAGCACGATGCCGTTCTAGTTGCGATAGGACTTTCTTTAAGCCGCTCGATCCCCATTCCGGGCGTTGACGGCCCTGATGTGCTGCTTGCCATTCCATTTTTAACCGACGTGTCCTTCGGGAAGAAACCCAGGCTCGGGAAAAAAGTGTTGGTCATCGGCGGCGGAAACGTCGCCATGGATGTGGCGCGTACTGCCCGTAGATTGGGTGTCAAGGACGTCTCGATGGTCTGCCTCGAAAGCGCTGAAGAAATGCCTGCGTGGAAATGGGAAGTGGACGAGGCCGTGGAAGAGGGCATCAGGATCAATCACCGCTGGGGCCCTAAGTCAGTCAAGCGGGAGGGAGCCAAGGTCCTCGGCCTTGAAGTTAAGAAGGTCACATCGGTTTTCGATGCGAACGGAAGGTTCAATCCCGCTTATGATGAGAATGAGACAACCGTACTTGAGGCTGACACGATCATCATCACTATCGGCCAGATGTCGGACCTATCATTCCTAAAAGGCAGTGCGGTTAAGATCGATGAGCGCGGCCGGGTCGAGTGGAACCAGGCTACCCAGATGAGCAGCGCCAAGGGAGTGTTCCTCGCCGGCGAGGTCGTGACCGGCCCGGGCTCGGCCATTGCTGCTGTGTCAAACGGTCATCGTGCCGCCTTGGCGATCCATCTTTACTGCCAGGGAGAGGCGATCGAAGGAAAGCTCCCCTCCCAGGAAAAAGAGAAAATTGCACAGATGCCCCCGGACCTAGTGGAGAAGATATCCAAGGAGCCGCGTCAAAAGATCAAACACCTTCCCCCGGAAACGCGATGCGACCAAATGGTTCAATTCGAGATCGGCTATGATGAGGCCGAGGCGCTTAAAGAGGCCGGCCGGTGCCGCGGCTGTGGAGGCGGGGCCGTTGTTGACAAGAACAAATGCATGGCCTGCCTCACCTGCATGCGTATCTGCCCCTATGGGGCTCCGGTGGTCACATCCCATTCAGAGATCCGGCCCGAGTACTGCCAGGCCTGCGGTCTCTGCGCGCCTGAGTGCCCGGGCGAGGCCATAAGCATGGTGAGCTACGACGTGCGTGAACACCGGAACAACATGCACTCACTTGTCGGCGAGATCGATCCGAAGCGTCAAGAGCCGGCGATCGTAGCTTTCGTGTGCACGCACCATGTAGGCGTTCTGGGTTTTGACGTACCGAAGAATGTAAAGACCGTCCCGGTGCATTGCACGAGCCGGATCGACGTTCTTGATATTCTGAAGGCCGTAGAAAGCGGCGTTGATGGCGTGGCTGTGGTACGGTGTAACGACGGGACTTGCAAATACCGAGACATTGCACCGCGCGTGAATGCGCGGGTGAAGCGGGTTCAGGATCTGCTCGGCATGCTGAGGATCGAGCCGGGTCGTGTGGATATACTTTCGGCAGCATCGACCAATGGCGGCAATCCTTACGCTGCAGCGTGTGCCGACTTTTCAGAGCGCATTAAACAAATAGGGCTGCGAGCTGATAAATAATCGCTCGCACAAATGAACACGATATGAAGGAGTAACACTATGATCGTTGGATCACAAAAACCATTAGAAGAAATTTGGAACATGGTAAAGGACTTCAGAAAGGTCCTTGTATTCGGGTGCAACACCTGCGTTGCTATCTGCCATGCCGGCGGCGAAAAGGAAGCCGAGACGATTGCGACGTTGATCAAGATTCGGGCGGGCCAGGAAGGGAAGTCCATGGTCGTTAACCACATGGGAGTCATGCGCCACTGCGAGCCCGAATACTTTGACCCCGTGATGGACGAGGTGAAAAATTATGATCTCGTGCTTTCGACTGCCTGCGGAGTTGGGGTAAATTTTCTCTCTGACCGGACCGGAAACATTCCCGTCTATCCGGGCATCAACACATCGTTTTACGGCGCAGTGCCGGAGCCGGGCGTGTTCAAAGAGCTCTGCGCGGGCTGCGGAGACTGCATTTTGCATTTGACGGGGGGAATATGTCCCGTTGCGCGTTGTGCCAAGACGCTCATGAACGGCCCCTGCGGCGGCACGAACAAGGGCAAGTGTGAAATCAGCAAGGATGTTGATTGCGCATGGTATCTCATCGTTGAACGCATGAAGGCGCTCGGGACTCTCGAAAAACTCTCCGCGATCCAGCCACCGCGAAACTGGTCCACCTCGCGTGACGGCGGTCCACGCCGCATATCGATGGAGCATATCCGGGAGTTCGAGGACAAGGAAGCGATGAAGACGGAGACAGCGGGGGTGAAGAAATAATGAAGAGCGGAAGCACACTGGAAAAAGTACTCGCGAGCGGCAAGCCCGCGGTCACAGCAGAGCTCGGCCCTCCCATGAGCGCCGATCCTCATGAAGTCATCAAGAAAGCACAGCAACTCAAGGGTTACTGCGATGCTGCGAACATTACGGACTGCCAAACTGCGGTCGTCCGGATCTCGAGCATCGCTGCTGCAGCCATCGCTTTGCAGCAAGGCCTGGAGCCGGTCATGCAGATGACCTGTCGCGACCGAAACCGCATTGCCATGCAGGCTGACCTTCTCGGCGCTGCTGCTCTCGGTCTCAAGAACTGTCTCTGCCTTGCCGGAGACCACCAGAAATTCAGCGCTGCAGGAAAGCTCAAGGGCCATCCGGGCGCAAAGAACGTGTACGATGTTGACACCTGCCAGCTCGTCGGTATTCTTAAGAAAATGCGAGACGAGAGTAAGCAGGATGGCGGTGATCCGATCGAAGTACCACCCAAGTTTTTCATCGGCGCTTCATGGACACCCATGGCAGACCCCATTGATTTCAGACCGGTCAATCTCATGAAGAAGGTGAATGCCGGTGCCGACTTTATCCAGACTCAGGGCATTTATGATATCGAAGGTTTCCGGGCGCAAATGGCCAAGATCCGGAACATGGGCCTCCATGAGCGGACCGCGATCCTGGGTGGTATTATCGTGCCGAAGAGCGCAATGATGCTGAAGTACATGGATTCCTCTGTTGCCGGCGTATCAGTCCCGAAGTCTCTCATCGACCGGATGAACAAGGCTAAAGAGGCTGCCGGCGATGACAAAAAGAAGGCCAGGGAACTTCAGGAGCAGGAAGGCATCAAGATCACGGTCGAGCTCATCCATCAGGTGTTGGAGACGCCTGGCGTGAAGGGGGTGCACATCCAGGCAATTGAATGGGAGAGTGCCATAGAAGGGATCGTGAAGCAGGCGGGTCTCTATCCAAGGCCGCAGGTATAGAAATTGCTGAATGGCAAATTTGGTGTGTGAATATTTGTGGCATAGAGCAGAGGCTATTAGGTAACGTCATGCCATTTTGCCCCTACTGCCCTGAGCTGTGCTGGAATTTTATCCTTTCGCGCCGTAAAACCCCGTCTCTTCAGGGCGGGGATATAAGGCGCCAACCTAACATGGTTCGATACACTGTGAGGCCACTACTTTCTGTTTGACAAATAATAAACCTGCAAACAGAATCAGTAGTGACTCTCAGATGATGTAGAGTCTGACTCGGGAATCCTCGGCCTTAACACCGGGGAGGATGTCACGTGAGGCTTTTATGCCCAAGATAACCGTCCTCGATATATATAAGAAGAAAGCCGAAGGCAAGAAGATAACCATGCTCACGGCCTATGACTATCCTATGGCTCAGATTGTGGACCAGGCGGGGATCGACATGATTCTTGTCGGGGACTCGCTTGGTATGGTGGTGCAGGGTGTATCGAGCACGCTTCCGGTCACGATGGACGAGATGATCTACCACACAAAGATAGTTTCCCGTGCTGCTGCTTCAGCCATGGTTGTCGGCGATATGCCGTTCCTTTCATACCAGACGAGCATAGAGGACGCGGTCAGAAACGCTGGCCGGCTCTTGAAAGAGGCTGGTGCCGAAGCAGTTAAACTTGAAGGGGGCACGCAGATGGCTGAGGTAATCCGGGCAATCGTGAATGCCGGCATTCCGGTGATGGCCCATATCGGTCTTACCCCGCAGTATTTGCACATGCTCGGCGGGTTTAAGGTACAGGGTAAGGACGAAGCTGCCCGGGAGAAGATCCTTGCTGATGCTCGGGCTGTTCAGGATGCAGGGGCGTTCTCGATTGTGCTTGAGGCAATGCCTGCTTCGCTTGCGAAGGATATCCATGAAATGCTCCATATCCCGACTATTGGTATCGGAGCCGGACCGGATTGTGATGGTCAGGTACTTGTAATACATGATATTTTAGGTCTTTTTGACCGGTTCATTCCGAAGTTCGTCAAACAGTATGTTAAGCTGAAAGACCTAGCACTCAAGGCGGTAAAAGAATACAAGCATGACGTAGAGACTGGAACATTCCCGTCAGAAGAGCATAGCTTTAAATAATCATACAGCGAAAATCGAGTGGACGTTAGTAATAGACCATAAGCTGCATTCCGCAGCGCACGCATTTTTTATCAATGAAATTTATAAGTTAATTAAAAAAATTTGTCCGCAACTATTTCATTTTTCTTGACTCATGAGATACGGGCTGGATATAATATTACTCCCCTGTCATCCGTTTTCATCCCCTTTTCTCGCTGTATGGGGTGTCGAGGGGCGCTCTGTGAGGTGGGGATAGCATGCCTGAGGCAGCATTGAACGTTGTTCTGCTCCGGCATACGCCGGAACCCGAAGAGGTCGTGGCAATGGCTGCGAAGCTTTGCTACAGTCCGTCGGGCGTTGATGAGCTGAAGGAGAAGATCGAGGCCAAGGACCAGGCGGCGTTCGTGGAGAAGCTGGCGTCCATTGGGCACCTCTCTCCGATCGAGCACGTTTCCTTCTCTTTTGGAATCGAAGGCATCTCGCGGGCCTGTTCTCATCAGCTTGTACGACACCGCGTGGCCTCGTATTCGCAGCAGAGCCAGCGATATGTGAAAGAAGAGCAATTTGACTATGTGATCCCGCCGAGCATCAAGCAGGACCCTGCGCTCACTCGCGAGTTCGAGAAGTTCATGGCCGAGGCCCAGGAGAATTACACCAAGGTTCTGAAGCGGCTTGAGGAGCTTGGATACAAGGGCGAAGCGGGCCAGCAGGATGCGCGGTATTTGCTTCCGAACGCGGCGGAGACTAAGATCGTCGTAACCATGAACGCACGTGAACTTCTGCACTTTTTCCGCGTGCGGTGCTGTAACCGGGCGCAGTGGGAGATCCGGGAAATGGCCGAGCGCATGCTCGCTCACGTAAAAAGAGTGGCGCCGACGATATTCGCCAAGTCGGGCCCCGGTTGTCTTTATGCCCCCTGCCCCGAGGGCAAGATGACCTGTGGCAAGATAGAAGAGGTCAGGAAGAAGTTTGGAGTAAAAAAGAATAATTAACAACAAAGTACAGAGCAAGAAACGCTCCGAAATTTCCTGTTCTCGTCGCTGTGGTAAAGGTGTTTTATGGGTTTTACAATAGCAGTAGCAGGCAAGGGCGGCACGGGCAAGACCAGCCTCTGCGGCCTTGCTATTCGATATTTGACAGAGAAAAAGCGCAGAGCGGTGCTCGCGGTCGACGCTGATGCCAACGCGAACCTGAACGATGTGCTCGGCGTGAAGGTTCATGCTACCGTAGGCGCTCTGCGGGAGACCTCGCTCGAAGCTGTCAAGTCCACGGCGCCCCGGCCAGGCGGCATGAGTATGGAGCAGCTCTTCGACTATCAGATCCAGCAGGCGCTTATCGAGGCGAAGGGTTTCGACCTGCTCGTCATGGGCAGGCCGGAGGGTGCCGGCTGTTACTGTGCAGCCAACAACATCATCCGAAAGTACATGGACAAGCTGGCCGACTCCTATTCCTATACGGTCATGGACAACGAGGCAGGCCTTGAGCACCTGTCCCGCCGCACCACGCAGGACACGGACCTACTCCTCATCATCAGCGATCCGTCGGTGCGTGGGATCATGACTGCCGGCCGAATCGGCGAACTCGTAACAGAACTGAAGCTGAACGTCAAGCGTTCGGTGCTGATCGTGAACCGGGTGCAGGACGGGGTGAGCGACGACAAGGTTCTCCAGCAGGCGATCAAGCAGCAGGGCATCGAGTTTGCGGGATTCGTCCTCGCCGACGAGCTGATCTTTGAATACGATCTGAACGGCAAGCCGCTGATCCAGCTTCCTGCCGATTCAAAGGCACTCACGGGATATTACGGTATTCTCGATAAGCTGATCCCGTAACTGATGAACAGAAAAACCGTTGCCATCATAGGTGCAGGTCGCGTCGGCAGTTCGGTGGGCTTCCTGCTCAGACGGACAGGGTATACCGTGACTGCAGTTGCGTCGCGCACGGAATCTTCGGCAAAGATGGCCGCAGCATTCATCGGCGCCGGTAAACCGTCAACCGATGTGATAAAGGCAGCAGCGGGTGCTGAGATCGTTTTCATTACTACTCCCGACAGGGTCATCAAAGAAGTTTGCGAGAAGCTTGGTGCAGCAGGGACGTTTAAACCTGGTGTGCTCGCAGTACATATGTCCGGAGCGCACTCGCTCGATCTTCTCGATGCAGCGCGGACAGCCGGAGGGCATCGTGCAGTACTGCATCCGCTCCAGTCCCTCGCGAGCAGGGAGCAGGGGGTAAAGACGCTGCCGGGCTCGTATTTCCGGATCGAAGCGGACACCGATGAGCTGGAAACGGCAAGAGACATCGTGAAGGCGCTCGGCGGAATCGAACTGGTGATGCCGAAATGGAAGTCCGATAGAGTTTCTGCTGCCCTGTACCACACCGGCGCAGTTGTGGTGTCAAACTATTTCGTAGCCCTCGTAGATTATGGACTCAAGTTTTACCAGGCCTTGGGCGCTGACAAGAAAGAAGCGCTCAAAGCGGTACTGCCGCTCATTCGAGGGACGCTTAACAATATAGAGACCCTCGGCATTCCGGATGCACTCACAGGGCCGATCATGCGAGGCGACACACAGACCGTGCGTGACCATCTGGAGGCCATGAAGAAACGGACGCCGGAGCTGAGGGGTCTCTATAAAGGATTGGCCCGACAGACGATCGCGGTCGCAAAGGACAAGGGCAGCATTACTGAGGAGACTGCGGAGGAGTTGCTGACCCTGGTGAAGGAATAATTGCGGATTGCGGAATCAATAAGATTCCAAATCGGCGTTCACTGCGGTTAGAAATTATTATTTCTAAAGGGGTCATCTGCGGTTAATCAAGAATTGGGTTCACTCGATTCGAAAGGAGAAGTTTCGGAACATGATAATTATCGGAGAGAAGATCAGTGTCATAGCAAAGAAGGTGCGCGAGGCGCTCCAGAAGCTTGACCCCAAGCCGCTGCAGGAACTCGCCGTGGCTCAGGCGAAGGCCGGCGCGCATTTTATCGACGTGTCCATCGGACCGGCCGAAGAGAACGGGCCGCAGCTCATGGATTGGGCCGTCAAGGTCGTGCATGAAGTGGTGCAGAAGCCGCTCTGTCTCGACACGACGAACCTGAAAGCCATGGAGGCGGGCCTCAAGGCCCACAACAACACGTGGGGCGTGCCGATCATTAACTCCACCTCCAACGAACCTGAGCGGTTTCCGATGATGGAGCTTGCCGGAAAATATAATGCCAAGATCATCGCGCTCACTTTGGGCAAGGGTAGCATCCCGGCAGATGCCGAGGACCGCTGCGTCATCGCTTCCGAGATCATGGCCCGCGCCATGGAGTTCGGTGTGCCCATGGAGAACCTGTTCCTTGACCCTCTCATTCTCCAAATCGCCACCATGCAGGATCAAGGCAGGCAGGCAATACGTGCCATCAAGATGTTCCAGGAGCTGAATGATCCGCCCATGCAAACCGTGGTGGGGCTCTCGAACATATCTAATGGGGCGCCCAAGCATGTTCGCCCGATCATCAACAGGAACTTTCTCACTATGCTCATGTACGAGGGCCTTTCCGCTGCCATCATTGACCCGCTTGACAAGGACATGATGGACACGGTCAAAACCGTCGAGATGATCATGGGCAAGAAGATGTATGCCCATTCGTACCTGGACATGTAGGGCAAAAGCCCACATAACAAGCACCACATAACAAGCATTTATCAAGGATCAACGGCGGAAATTATACGGTGTAAATACCGAACCTTTGACCTCACGTTATTTGTGGTCTGATATTAAACAGCACCATTTAGCTCTTGTTCTAAACAGGCAATTCTGTTAATATGTGCACTACTTCTCGAGGAGGCTTTCATGGCGCTCGTAATACCGAAAGAGACCTATAGCGGCAAGATTTACAACGTACAGCTTGGCATTGGCGCAAAGGCCGTGACCATCGGAGGCGCTTCAGCCCTTCCCTTCCTGGGGTTCGAGGGCACGTTTCCGAACAAGCCGGCCGTCGCGCTGGAAGTGATGGACATCGCTCCCGATGACTGGCCCGCTACTCTGAAGAAGGCGATTGGTGGAGCGGGGTCAAGTGCGGTACAGTGGGCCAAATTCTGCCAGCAGAGCGGCGCGGATGTTGTAGCACTCAGGCTCATGGGCACGCACCCTGACCAGCAGAACAAGAGCGCCGAAGAGGCGGCCAAGATCGCTGCGGAAGTCGCGGCCGCGATCGATATCCCGCTCGTCATTCTTGGCAGCGGTCACGTGGAAAAGGACACACAAGTGCTCCAGGCCGCCGCAGCGGCAACGCGGGGCAAGAACTGCGCCATCGGTAAAGCTGTCGAGGAAAACTACAAGACCATCGCCGCTGCCGCGATGGCAAACGAACATAAGCTGATCGCCATGAGCCAGCTCGACGTGAATCTGGCCAAACAGCTCAACATTTTGCTCACGCAGATGGGCTTCGACAAAGAGCGAATTATCATGGACCCCATGTCCTCGGCCCTGGGCTATGGCCTTGAATATACCTA
>DATJZV010000187.1:0-15442 GCA_035498715.1 Nitrospirota bacterium | reverse complement strand
CTCGCTCGTTAAAGACGGATCAATGGCGGCCGAGGTTCGCGATATTGCTTCTATCGCAAAAGAGGCCGTCAAGGCAGCGCACGCTGCCGGTGTTTCTATTGCCGTCAGAACCCCCTAGCTTCAGCTATGGGGTGGGTCAGTGCTTCATCATGAGGTTAAAATCTCAGTATTTGGCTTTAACACCATGTTTATCCATCTCCGAGAAGAGATTATCGCTCATCAGGGGTCATCCTTACCCTTAAGAAACATCAGGAAACCGACAAAAATGATTGAACTGATCACAAATAGACTGACAAGAGCAACGATTGCCAACTTAATCCAAATTGCCTCTTCTTTAAAGACTGCCTTATGAAGGATATCTCCATATGTTAATATATGTTTTTGATAAATGGCAAAACGAATAATGATAAAGAATAAAAGTATTATCAAACAAATAAAAATGATATATGCCGAGAACAGTTTTTTTTGTTGCTTGTTCATGGCCTTTCCAACGCAGTCCATGTTACAGAACATGGTTCCCTAACCTGGAGCAATGGTTGCTATATACAACCATCTCCATGTTATGATACATTTCAACGACAGGAGTCAGTGGTTTTTTCTAAGGGAGTAATGACCTCCAGAAAAGACCATGATAAGTATCTATTCCCCGTCATTTTCTTCCAGCTGATAATCCTTGATCTTCGTAAGGAGCGTCTTATAGCTTACCTGCAGTATTTCGGCGGCACGGGACTTGTTCCCACTGGTCTGCCTCAGGACCTGTCTGATTCGCCGGGTCTCTGCGATGCGCGTGGCCGCTTGGGCGACGCTCTGGAGGGGGCCATCCATCGGCACATGCTCTGCAAGGGCATCGATGATGTTCGACTCGCTGATGCCGAGGTCCTGGGCCCGGATTACACCTCCTTCAGCATAGATCACGGCGCGTTCGATCACGTTCTGCAGCTCGCGGACATTCCCTTTCCAAGGAGACTTCATAAGTATGTCCATGGCTTCATCTGATATCGTGAGCGGGCCTTTCCGTACCTCAGCGGAGTACTTGTTCAAGAAATGTTGCGCTAGTGCGGGGATGTCATCTCGTCGTTCCCGAAGCGGCGATATAGTAATGGGGAATACATTTAATCGATAAAACAGGTCCTCACGGAACAGTTTGGCGGCCACTGCTTTTTCAATATTCTTGTTGGTCGCGGCCACGACACGCACATCGATCTTGATGGGCTTGCCTCCGCCCACGCGCTCAATCACCTGCTCCTGGAGCACGCGGAGAAGCTTTGCCTGGAGCGCCAGGTCCATGTCACCGATCTCATCCAGAAACACCGTCCCCTTGTCCACAAGCTCCAGTTTACCGAGTTTCCGCGCGTCCGCCCCGGTAAACGCGCCGCGTTCGTAACCGAAGAGCTCGCTTTCGAGCAGTTCCCGCGGGATCGCCGCGGAATTGATCGCCAGAAATGGTGAGCTCTTGCGAGGACTCAGGTAGTGGATGGCGCGTGCGAAAAGTTCTTTACCCGTGCCGCTCTCCCCGTGAATCATCACCGTCGCATTCGTAGGCGCAACTTTTTGGATCTTTGCCGTTATCTCTTGGAGCTGGACGCTTTTGCCTATGATCTTCGGCAGGCCGAGTTTTTCGGCGAACTCTTCTTTGAGCAGAATATTTTCCGTCGCGATACGGGTAGCATCGAGCGCCCTCTTAATAAGCACAAGCAGATGATCCGTGTCAAAGGGCTTGGTCATAAAATCATAGGCCCCGTCCTTGACGGCTTTGACAGCGGTTTCGATAGTGCCAAAGGCCGTCATCACAATCACCGGTAGGAGCGGGTTGTCCTCCTTCACTGCCTTAAGCACCTCGAAGCCGTTCTTCTTTGGAAGCTTAAGGTCCGTGAGCACCAGTCCGATGCGCTCGTCGGAAAGCTTCTTGATCCCTTCGGCACCGTCCCTGGCAGGAATCACCTGGTAGCCTTCGGCCTCAAGGGTCTGCTTGAGCATGTCGAGCATGCTCTCTTTGTCTTCGATCACCAGTATCGTATCAGCCATTCAATCATTACCTCGCCGGGATTACCACGGTAAAAGCGGTTCCCTTTCCTTGCGTGCTCTCCACCTCGACGCGGCCTCCGTGCGAGAGGACTATCTTGTGTACGAGTGCTAACCCGAGACCAACGCCCTTGTCCTTCGTCGTAAAAAAAGGGAGAAATATCTTTTTGATCGTGTCCGAGGGGACCCCCATGCCCGTATCAGCTACCGTCACGGTAAGGTTCGTGCCCCCATGCGCATCGACGGTCAGCGTTCCTCCGGCCGGCATAGCCTCTATGGCATTCTGGAAAAGGTTGTTCAAGGCCTGCCGCATGAGTCCCTCGTCAAGCAAGGCCTCGACGTTATCAAGGCTTAAGACCGTCCTTATCTTTCCATCTGCGTCTTTTGTCTGAAGGACGTTCGAAAGGCAGCCCTCGATCAATTCCTTGATATTGATGGTAACACGGTTGAGCGATGCAGGCCGTGCGAAAGTCAGGAGGTCGCCGATGATCCGGTTCATGCCGCTGATCTCGGATGTAATATCGCGGATGATGCTCTGATTCGCAGGGTCAATTTTTTTTGCTAACAAATTGAGGTAGCCGGCAATGACGGCCATGGGGTTTCTAAGTTCGTGGGCTATACCTGCCGACATTTCTCCGAGCGCCGTAAGACGTTCCTTGAGCTCCATTTGTTCCTGCAGCCGTTTCACCTCGGTAAGGTCAGAGAACGAGAGGATAACGCCGATGGCCTCGCCCTGCCGCCGGTCAGCAAGCACCGCGGTATTGAACCCGAGCCAGGTCTTACCCTGTGGACGGTCAAGGGTGGTCTCCATCCTCGTTGATGGTAGTTTCTTATCGATCGTATCACGCACTGCCCGGCAAATATCGCCGCCGCTGAAAATATCATGGCAGCTCTTGCCAGACACCTGTGCCCAGCTGATGCCCAGCATGTCCTCGGCGGCGCGGTTGATTGTGGTCGCTAAACCGTTCTTGTCAAAGGTCATCACGCCGCTCGTAACGCACTGCAGAATATTTTCATTATAGCTCTCAACCTTTTCGGCCCGCTGCTCGGCCAGCGACTTCAGCCGTTCGAGTTCCTTTTCTTTTTCTTTAAGTTGTTTCGTCACCTCATGGAATGCATTGATGATGAATGCCGTCTCGGTCGATTTTTCGCTATCTTCTTTCCGGATGCCAAGGTCACGGCGATAGCGGCGGGCAACGCTCCACAGAAGTATAGCGCCAGCAATAACGATGAGAATGCCGAGTAGCAGTATGGATAAGGATTGCATGGTCATAGGCGGATAAGGCCCAGATACCAGGATATGATATCGTTGCCGTAGAAAGCTGTCGCGATGGCGCCGAGTGCAAGGAATGGTCCGAAGGGAATCACCCGCTCCAGCCGGTGCCGTTTGAGCACGATGAGCGCAATCCCAACCAGGGAACCAACAAGCGCGCCGAGCATGATGGTAAGGAGCGCTCCCTTCCAGCCTAGAAAGCTGCCGACCATGCCCATCAGCTTCACGTCACCGCCGCCCATGGCTTCTACGTGCCTGAGCTTTTCCCATACCCACCCGATAGTCAGGAGCGGCAGTGCGCCGCAAAGCATTCCTATAACCGCATTTAGAAAGCTCTTCAGATATGGCCACATATGCGGCAAGAGCCGGTCAAGATAAAATGGAAGCGGGTCAGCCAGTTGAGACATGAAGAAGGGCGCGATCGATACGCCGAGGAGAATGCCCGGGAGCGTGATCGTATCCGGAATGATCTGGAAATCTAAATCGATGAATGTGATGACAATGAGGGAAGAGCAGAACGCCATCATGAGAAGCGCCTCTCCGCCAATCCAGAATTCATTGACAATCCACGCGTAGAGCAGACCGTTCATGAGTTCGACGAGCGGATACCGCCATGATATTGGTTCGCCACAGTTCCTGCACTTGCCGCGGAGGATCAAGAAACTGATGAGAGGAATATTGTCGTAGAATTTTATACTCGCCCTGCACCGGGGACAGTGCGAGGGAGGCGAAACAATGGAATGGCCACGCGGCAACCTCACAATTGCGACATTCAGGAAACTGCCGATCAGAAGGCCAAGGAGGAAGAACCCCGCCGTGGTCATACGATAGTCTCCTCTTGCTCCGTCTCAGTTTTGTATGCAGATTGCTCGCCCTTGATCTCATCCTTCAGTTCCTCGAGGTCCTTGTTCCGGGCCTCAAGCTCGGCAAGCGCAGCGGCAATGTCCTCGTCCTTCGCCAGTTGTTCACCTGCCTTTGGTATTGCCGACCTGTTAATGAGGTCAACGACCCTGCGGCCGATGGTCCGGTGCAATTCATCTATCCGGGACTGGACTTCGTCTAGCCGAATCCGCAGCCGGACGATGCTGATCTCGGCCTTTACCCGTTCAGCCAAGACGGAGGCTGTTGCGGCAATTTTCTTGGCGCCTGTTTCAAGATTTACTACGACTTTTTCCCATATAGCCATCAAGCAACCTCTCAAGGATTATTTAACCGACGATCGCCAGAAGCATGCGTGTCTCAAGGACACAGAGACGGGGATGTAAGCGGGCAATAAGAAATCATAAAATAATGATCTGTGTCAGTCCTCGTCTATCCGTGGCTAAGTATCGGCTTTACTTTATCAGAATACCGTGAAAATATCAACCTACGCTCATGAGCCCGAGTTTGCCCTGCCACTTCCTCTCAAGAAGTGCCCGGAGTCGTGGGTAGTTCGTAAGTGCCGGGTCTTGGTTGGTCAGCGCGAACGCCTCGGACCTGGCCCTGTCGAGCAGGTCGGCGTCACGGATGATGTTCGCTGCGTGCAGATCAGGCAGGCCAGACTGTCGTGTGCCGAAGAATTCTCCGGGTCCGCGCAAGCGGAGGTCCTCTTCGGCGATCTTGAATCCGTCGCTGGTGCGCGAAAAAGCGTTCAGACGCTCCCTGGCGTCTTCGGCGAACATCCTCGGGCCCATGAGAATACAGTACGACTGATGACCACCACGGCCAACCCTGCCCCGCAATTGATGAAGCTGTGCCAGACCAAAGCGTTCGGGGTGCTCGATGACCATGACCGTGGCGTTCGGTACATCCACTCCGACCTCGATCACCGTGGTCGAGACGAGGATATGGGTCTCGCCTGATTTGAATTCGGCCATGACCACCTCCTTCTCGGTAGCCTTCATCCTGCCATGCAGAAGGCCAACCTTCCAAGACGGGAAGATGTCTTTCGATAAATGGGCTGCCATCTCGGTTGCGGCCTTCAGATCGCTCTTCTCGGTTTCTTCCACCAAGGGGTAGACCACATAAACCTGGCGCCCTTTTTTGATCTCGTTTTCGATAAACTGGTATGCCTCCCGGCGCCTGCTCTCGAAATAAAGCCGCGTGATAATCGGGCTTCTGCCGGGCGGGAGTTCGTCTATTACGGACACATCGAGATCACCATAGACCGTGAGGGCGAGCGTCCGCGGGATCGGCGTTGCCGTCATTACCAGGACGTCTGGCTCGTATCCCTTGGCGGTGAGCGTCGAGCGCTGCATTACGCCGAACCGGTGCTGCTCGTCGATGATGGCAAGGCCGAGGCGATGGAACTTCACGTTCTGTTCTATGAGGGCATGGGTGCCGATCACGATCTGAGCCACTCCGGATGCTATCTCTGCAAGCAGCGCTTCTTTCTCTTTCCTTTTGATACTGCCCGTAAGCCGACGTACGGATATGCCGAGGGGTCCGGCCATGGCAATAATATTCTTTAAATGCTGTTCCGCAAGGATTTCCGTCGGCGCCATGATGCACGCTTGGTAACCGTTCTCTATGGCCACAAGCGATGCGATCATGGCTACGATGGTCTTGCCGCATCCCACGTCACCCTGGACCAGGCGGTTCATGGGATGGGCGGCGGTCATATCTTTTTTTATCTCCGCGATCACTCGTTCCTGCGCATTGGTCAGCTTGAAGGAAAGTTTTTTTCTGAGCTCGGCCTCAAGGCTGCCAAACGATTTGAACGAGATACCCTTCTTTTCCACCGTCACACCACGCTTCCTGAGTGCTAGCCCCAGCTCCAGCGAAAGCAGCTCTTCGAAACTCAGCCGTCGATGCGCTGCGCTCATGCCGCGGTTCAGAACGGCGATGTCCTTTTCTTTCGTTGGAAAGTGGATTTCAAACAATGCTTCGGCAGCGGGCATGAGAGAATATTTCTTTATAAGGTGGTCCGGCAGAGGCTCTAGCATAGCTGCGCCGCAGGAGTCAAGGATACTCTTCATCATGCTCCGGAGATAGCGCACGGATAGTCCAGCGGTTGTCCGGTAAATGGGCACGGTCCTTCCGGTATGGATCAGATCGTCGGCCTCATCGTAGTCCATGATCTCGTAATCGGGATTGTCTATCTGAGGGATGCCACCTTTGTACGGGTTGGCTTTCACAATGCCAGAAAGGATAACTTTCTGTCCGGATTTGAACGTTTTTTTCATGAACGGCTGGTTGAACCACGACCCGATCAGCATTCCACTCTCATCTCTGATCAGGAGTTCGAAAACTTTCACCCGTTGCCGTTTGGTAGACACTACCTCAGTTGAGAGCACCTCACCCGACACGGTTTCGTAGGTCCCGAAGGTCAGCCGTCCTATCTTCTTGAGGTTCCCCCGGTCCTCGTACCGCCAAGGAAGATAGGAGAGCGCGTCTTCTACCGTCGCGATACCGAGTTTATTGAGCAGTTCCGCCCGTTTCGGGCCGATGCCTTTGCAGTACTGGACCGGCGTATCGAGCTGGAGGAGCGTAGCGGTCGAATTTCGCGGTGACGGACGCACTGCTACGTGCTCCGGGGAGGCAGTTTGACGATCGTGAACAGTGTTCTCATATCGGCGCTCGATAGCATCAATCAACATTGATGCTCTTAGAATGCGTTCTTTTTTTTGATCCAGGGTGATGCTATCGAAGCCGGTGAATAGTTTTTCTATCTCTGTGACGTCTTCGTGACGCGCGGTGACCTGCCTCAGCTCTTCCACCTGCGCCCTGATGAACGGTTCCATGGCCGCCAGGCTTTTGACATGCGCAAAGTTGTCCCTGGCAGCGAAGTCAAGCGGTTTCCTGATCCTGTCGATGATGGTTTTAAGGTCGTCCATTGGCAATGCTCTGGATAATATTAGAATATTTTCGATGATTTGTCGAGAAAAAGTGAAGTGCAGGTGCTAAATTTTACCAAAACTACCGCAGAAAGCCCCTGGCTTTAGCCATGGGGTAGGTCAGTACGAATGGATGGGGATTAAATCGGATGGATATTTTTTGGATCTGACCCTATCCTATCGGTGAAAATCAGCGACCTTATAGCCTGCTATTCGTACCGCAGGGCATCAATGGGGTTCAGGAGCGATGCTTTGTAGGCGGGATAGAAACCGAAGAAAATTCCGATGAATCCCGAAAAGCTGAAGGCCAACAGAATGGAAAGGACCGACACGACGGTGGGCCAGCCCGAGACGGATGAGAGAATCACCGCCGTGGACACGCCGGTGATAATGCCAATCACGCCTCCGATCAATGACAGCGTGAGTGCTTCTATGATGAACTGAAGCCGGATGTCCCAAGTCTTCGCTCCAATTGCCATGCGGATGCCGATCTCGCGGGTCCGCTCGGTTACGGACACGAGCATGATGTTCATGATCCCGATCCCACCCACGAGAAGAGAGACTGATGCGATCGCGCCCAATAATAAGGTCATGACCTGCGTCGACTGTTCCGCTGCCTGCATGATCTGAGTGAGGTTCCGCACGGTAAAGTCGTTGTCCTGCTTCGGGCCAATGTGGTGGCGCTGTTTGAGCAACTCATTGATCTGACGCTCCGCTGGCGACAGATCTTCAGCGCTCTTTGCCTTTACCATGATGATCCTCACCATGCCGGGAAACTGGGTCCCGAAGAGCTTCTTCTGTGCCGTGGTCACGGGGATATAGATAACGTCGTCCTGGTCCTGTCCCTGGGCCGATTGCCCCTTGACGGACAGCACACCGATCACGGTAAAGGGAACATTCTTGATCCTTATCGTCTGACCTACCGGGTTTTGCTCTCCGAAAAGATTATCCACCACGGTCTGGCCCAGCAGTGCCACCTTTGTCGCACTCTTCACATCCTGGTCGGTAAAAGACCGGCCCGAAGCCAGTGGCCAGTCTCGTACTGTCAACATTCCCGGCGTTGTCCCAGTCACGCCCGTTGACCAGTTCAGGTGTCCGACTACGATCTGTGCCACGCCTCCCAGAACGGGGCCAACTTCCGCTACCGCGGGGCATTCCCTCAATATGGCCTCGGCATCTCCCATGGAGAGCGTGGGCTGCGAACCCGCACCCATCCTCACCCCGCCGGCACTCGTAGATCCAGGCAGGATAATAAGAAGATTGCTTCCCATACTCGCTATCTGTGCGGAGATCTGCCGGCTCGCTCCCGTACCCACTGCTATCATGGCGATCACGGCTCCGACACCGATGATTATTCCGAGCATGGTGAGGGCCGAGCGCATCTTGTTCACCCAGAGGGCCCGAAACGATATTTTTATGGTAGAAGGAATGTTAATCATATTTACTTAGAAAGCCGCAGAAAAGAAGCATGCACCGCAGAGGCCGAAGAGATAAAACTTTTATTTCCACGTGTAACTCCGAGTCTCCGTGACTCGATATCATGAGTTTTACGTAGTTAACGCCGCTTTCTTCACAGGCTCATCACTCACGATGCGGCCGTCGAGAAATTTTATGATCCTCTTGCTGTATGCCGCAATATCCGGTTCATGGGTCACCAGGATGACCGTGATATGCGATTCGCGATTCAGCTTCACAAAGAGCTCCATGATCTCAGCGCTCGTTCTCGTATCGAGATTGCCCGTCGGCTCGTCAGCTAGGATGATGGGCGCCTCGTTCACGAGCGCCCTGGCAATGGCGACCCGTTGCTGCTGGCCGCCCGAGAGCTGGTTCGGGTGATGGTCTTCTCTCCCCTCGAGTCCGACACTTTTGAGTGCCGCCATAGCCCGCTCACGCCGTTCACGGGCCGGAAGTCCGTTGTAAAGCATGGGGAGCTCCGTGTTCTCGAGGGCAGATGTCCGCGAAAGAAGGTTGAATCCTTGGAACACGAAGCCGATCTTTCTGTTTCGTATTTCGGCAAGTTCGTCACGGGAAAGCCTTCCCACGTCGACTCCTTCCATGAGATGCGTGCCTCCCGTCGGCTGATCGAGGCAGCCCAGAATATTCATGAAGGTCGACTTTCCCGAGCCCGATGGGCCCATGATGGCTACGAACTCCCCCTTTTCAATGGTCGCGGAAACTGATTTCAGCACTTCCAGATCGATATCGCCGAGATGATAAACCTTGGCGATATCCCGTACCTCGATAAGCGCCATGTTAAAACATCCTCGGAGCAGTCGTAGCGGGTCCTTTGCCTTTACGAAGAGATTCTACGATTGTCTGCTGTCCTTCCTTCAAATCACCGGACACTATCTCGGTATAGTTCCCGTCGCTGATACCCGGAGTTATCGGGACGCGCTTCGGCTTGCCGTTTTCAAGAATCCAGATAGCCGGACCTTTTTTCTCGCCGGGGCCCGCACCCGAAGGCTTCTCGGACATCCGAAACCGAAGCGCCGCATTCGTAATTCTTAGGGCATCGTGTCGCGTCTGTATGACGATCGAGACATTAGCGGTCATGCCCGGCATGAGTTTAAGATCTCGGTTATTCACTTCGATCACGACATCGTAAGTCACGACATTCTGCACAATGATAGGGGCCTGTCTGACCTGCCACACTTTTCCCTTGAACGTGGTATCTGTATATGCATCCACAGTGAACTCCACGTCCTGTCCGACCTTCACACCGCCGATGTCCGACTCGGCCACGTTCGTGTCGATCTGCATCTTTGTCAGGTCCTGGGCGATAGTGAACAACGTGGGAGTCTGAAAGCTGGCGGCAACGGTCTGTCCCACATCCACGTTTCGGGATATAACCACGCCGTCGACGGGGGAGACGATCTTGGTGTATGCGAGGTTCTGCTTGGCGTAATCAAGCGAAGCCTTGGCCTGTTCAATCAGCGCCTTGGCTGAGTTCACCTGGGCCTTGTCGGTCTGGTAAGCCGTCTCTGCCGTGTCCAGGTCGCTTTGCGCAATAAGCTTTTTTGATAACAACTCCTTGTTCCGCTCAAATGTCTTTTTATCATTATCGAGAGCAGTCTGAGCCTTTTCAAGGTTTGCCTGGGCCGAGAGCAGATTTGCCTGCGCCTGCTGCACCTGGGCCTCGAATGTGGAGGGGTCTATCTGCGCAATAATCTGCCCTTTTTTCACACGGGAATTAAAATCCACATAAAGCGTTTTTATCGTGCCTGACACCTGCGTGCCGACCTGGACGGTCGTTACGGCATTGACGGCTCCCGTTGCAGTCACAGTCTGCTGAATATCACCCCTGGATACGGGGTCAGTCCTGAATTCAGGAGCATTCCCTTTTCGCCCAAATGCGAGGAAGGCGATAATAACGATGACCAAAACAACTGCTGCCCCGATTATAACCTTCTTTTTCATACGCTCCTTATTCATCAGAACTCTTCTTGAGGCACCAAATGCTTTTCATTCATTCCCTATTCCACTACTGCCCCCACGTCTGATCTGGTGCGAAAGATAGCAAGCTTGCCGAACCGGTGTTGGAACGTGTCCATATAGGTGTAAATTACAGGTGTAATATAGAGTGTCAAAAGCTGCGAAAATACCAAGCCGCCCACCACAGCAAGCCCAAGAGGACGCCGCGCATCTGCGCCAGCTCCCAAGCCCAGCGCGATCGGCAGCGTACCCATCAGGGCCGCCATCGTAGTCATCATGATGGGACGGAATCTGACGAGGGCCCCTTCGTAGATCGCGTCCGCTGGGCCTTTCCCTTCCTTCCGTTCCGCCTCGAGAGCGAAGTCGATCATCATGATGGCGTTCTTCTTCACGATGCCGATGAGCATTATTACTCCCACAAAGCCATAGATGTTAAGCTCCTTACCAAAGAGAAGAAGGGTCACCAGTGCCCCGACACCCGCAGCAGGGAGGCCGGATAGGATCGTGAGAGGATGGATGAAGCTCTCGTACAGGACACCAAGCACAATGTAGATAACAATGACCGCCATGATCAAGAGGAGAAACAGGCCCTGCGTGGATGATTGGAAGGCCTGCGCAGTACCTTGGAAACTGGTCGTGATAGACGGGGGCAATGTGGCCCTGGCGGCTTTGTCCACTACCGAAACGGCTTCGCTCAGAGACACTCCCGGTTTCAAATTAAAGGAGAGGGTCACTGCGGGGAGCTGGCCGAGGTGGTTCACCAGGAGCGGACCGGTCGCCACCGTCTGCTTGGTGACGACATTGAGCGGCACGAGCTTCCCGGAAGACGAACGAATGTAGAGCATGGTCAGCGAAGACGGATCCGCCTGGAACTGCGGCTGAAGCTCCATGATGACCTGATACTGATTGGTAGGCGCCAGGATGGTGGATATTTGGAGCGTGCTGTAGGCCGTACTGAGCGCGTTTTCGATCTGCTGCGCTGTGACACCAAGCGCCGCCGCCTTGTCGCGGTCTATTTCGAGGTTCACCTGCGGATTTTTTATCAGCAGGTCGCTGTTAACGTCCTGGAGTTGCGGTAAAGCCCGCAGTTTCGCTTCGAGTGCAGGCGCTGCTTTATACAGCTCATCCGTGTCCGGCCCCTGGAGCGTATACTGGTACTGGCTTTTGGTAAGCACACCGCCGATCCGGATGGGGGGCAGGTTCTGCATGAAAATTCTGATGCCTATCACGCCCGCGGTCTTCGCGCGCAGTTCCTGGATGATCTGGTCGGCGGAGAGTTTGCGTTCGGAACGAGGTTTCAACCTCATGAAGATACGACCGGCGTTTGCCGCTGCGTTCGGGCCGCCCGCGCCAATGCTCGACATGAAGGCCTCTATGTTCGGGTCCTGGGCAATGATGGCGACGATCTCCTGTTGATGTTTATTCATGTCATCGAAGGAAATACCTTGCTGGGCCTCCGTGATGGCGAAGATCTGACCCGTATCCTCGGTCGGGAGAAATCCCTTCGGCATGATATAGAACAGGAAAATCGTCGCGACGAAAAGCGCCGTGGTGATGACCAGCGTGGCCCCGCGATGCCTCAGCACCCATTGCAGGCTTTTTTCATAACCTTTCAGCAGGTCATCGAAGAATTTCTCCAGAACCATATAAAACCAGCCGTGCCGCTCCTTGCCGTGAGGACGAAGGAACCGGCTGCACAGCATCGGAGTAAGCGTAAGAGAAACAATGCCCGAGACGAGGATGGCTACGGTGATTACAACGGCAAATTCATGGAGCAGGCGGCCGAGGATGCCCCCCATGAAGAGCACGGGGATGAACACGGCGACAAGGGAGAAGGTCATCGACAGGATGGTAAATCCGATCTCCTTGGACCCTTTGAGCGCGGCCTCAAGAACGGGCTCTCCGTGCTCCATGTGCCTGACGATATTTTCGAGCATCACAATGGCGTCGTCCACCACGAAGCCAACGGCAAGGATCATGGCCATGAGCGAGAGGTTGTCCACGCTGTAGCCGAGCACGTACATGGCCGTGAACGTGCCGATGATCGACATGGGGAGCGCCAGGCTCGGGATGATCGTGGCTGAGAGGTTGCGCAGGAAAAGGAAGATAACAAGCACAACCAGCCCGATAGCCAATATCAGGGTAAGCTTGACATCATTCACCGATTCCCGTATGGAGAAAGACCGGTCGAAGAGTATATCGAGGTTCACCGACGCTGGCATCTCTGCGCGGAAGGTTGGGAGAAGCGCCTTGATAGAGTCTACCACCTCGACCGTGTTCGTGCCGGGCTGGCGCTGGATGGCCAGGATCACTGCCCTCGGCTTTCCCTTTTCATTAACAAACCAGCTGGCAACCTTGTCGTTTTCCACGCTATCGATGACGCGGCCAAGTTCCTGGAGACGCACAGGGTTGCCGTTGCGGTAAGCCACAATGATCGGCCGGTACGCCGCTGCATCCATGAGCTGGCCAGTCGCCTGTATGGTGAATGACTTCGTGGAGCCTTGCAGGGTCCCGGTCGGCAGTTCAACATTCGCATTCGCTACCGCGTTCGACACCTCATCGATCCCTATCCCGCGTGAAGCAAGGGCACGAGGATCGAGTTGGGCGCGCACCGCATACTTCTGTGAGCCGAATACCTGCACCTGGGCCACACCGCTGATCATGGAAATGCGCTGGGCCATCGTGGTTTCGGCGTATTCGTCCACGGCAGAAAGCGGGAGCGTGGGAGAACTCAGTGCAAGATAGATGATCGGCTGATCGGCCGGGTTGACTTTCTGGTAGGTCGGCGGTGAAGGCATGTCCTGCGGGAGCAGGCGCGCGGCCTTCGCTATCATGGCCTGGACGTCCTGGGCCGCGGCGTCGATGTTGCGGCTCAGGTTGAATTGGAGCGTGATCTGCGTAGAGCCTAGAGCGCTAACCGACGTCATGTTATCGAGGCCCGCTATGGTCGAGAATTGCCGTTCCAGCGGCGTTGCCACGGCAGAGGCCATGGTTTCCGGGCTCGCCCCGGGAAGCGCGGCATTCACCAGAATGGTCGGAAAATCCACGTTCGGCAGATCGCTCACCGGCAGCAGCCGGTATGCCATGACGCCGAACAGCAGAATTGCGGACATTACGAGCGTCGTCATGACCGGCCTGCGTATGAAGGGTTCTGATATGTTCATTGTTGTTTTCCTTGAATCAAGTAATAATCTACCCTTGACTCAGAGATAAAAATTACACAATCTAAGATCTCAAATAAATTGCAATGGCCAAAATCCAATAGTTTGGCACCTAGATATTTTTTTTACTGATCATGTGGTGCTTGGGATTTGGCGCTTGTTCCTGATCTCTCCGGACCGCTCTGCGCCTGTTCACCTTTTATTTCTACACGGGCACCGGGGACCAGCTGGAGTTGACCATCAGTAACAACTTTCTCTCCCGGTGTAACTCCTTGAGCAACAACTACCATGTCATCTATTGTCCTCGCAACCGTCACCGGGCGGGACTCGACCGTAAAGTCAGGCTTTATCACAAAAACATACTGCCCTTGCTGACCTGCCTGCATTGCCGCAGACGGCATGACCACGGCATTCCGCTGAGTCGTGAGCGTTAATACCACATTGACGAACTGACCGGGCCAGAGCCTGTGGTCGCGGTTCTCGAATGTGCCTTTGAGCTTGATGGTCCCCGTGGTGCTGTCGACGGCATTGTCAATGAAGCTGAGCCCCCCCAGGGCAGAGCGCTTTTCCTCCCCGGGAATGATAGCTTCCACCTTCAGTTCTCCCATTGCCATGTATTTCTTTATATTCGCCAGATTCTGTTCAGGAACGGAAAAGGTAACATAGATCGGCATGATCTGGTTGATGGTCGTCATCGCAATGTCGTTCGCCTTTATAATATTACCTGCGTTGACAAACACCGTCCCCGCGCGTCCGTTTATGGGAGAGTTGATAGTGCAATAGGCAAGCTGGAGGCGGTTGTTCTCAACATTGGCTTTGTCCGCATCGACTACAGCCGCCAGCGCGTCTGCGTTGGCTCGGAGCTGATCGTATTGATCCCTGGAAACATAGTTTTTTTGGACCAGAATTTCGTATCTCTTGGCTTGTTCCTCAGCATTCTTGGCCTGTGCCCGGTCCCGCGCCAGCGTTGCTTCGGCCTGTCTGAGCGCGGCCTCGTAAGGTCTCGGATCTATCTTGAACAGGAGGTCGTTCTTTTTGACGTCCTGCCCTTCTTGAAAGTACACGCCTTCCACTTCTCCGCTGATCTGGGCTTTGATCGACACGGTATTATAGGACTCGACGTTCCCGATTGCCTTGACCTGCACCGGCACATCCTTCTGCAAGACATCGCCTGCAGCCACCGGCACCGCTCGCTGAGCACTCTGTTTCGCCTTGCTGTTGGATGAACAGGCGCCGATGGAAATAACGAGAAGGAATGCAACGATCAGCCCTGTGCCCCAACCAAAATATCTTGATTTCATATCTATCTTGCAGCCTCTCTTCATTGATTTATGGACCACGCCTCATGACGCTGGTACCATCTCATGTGCACCGGATATTGTAACACTTTTGACGTTGCCTTTTCCCCTGTCGGGTTATCGCGCACCCATGGCCTTCTCGATACTTGCCTGTGCGATCTTGTAATTGTACAGCGCGCCGGTATACGTCGCCTGGGCAGTGACGTAGGTGGCGAACGCATCGGAGACCTCGATGGGACTCCCCACTCCAGCCGTATACCTGCCATTCGCGAGATCGAGGTTCTCCTTGGCCTGCTTGGAGGCGAGGTCAGCCGTCGAGATGCTGGCCTCCGCCGCCTGCAGGTTCAAGTACGCCTGCCGGACATCGAGCAGGATCTGCTGCCGTAACGACTCCTCATTCGCCCTGAGAGTATACAGGTTAGCCCTGGCCTCTGCCACCTG
>DATJZV010000186.1:0-70368 GCA_035498715.1 Nitrospirota bacterium | reverse complement strand
CCCGGGTTTACTCGAAATGTTATCTTCCCTTATCTGAATAAAAAATAAAAGATGTTAAGGATATAGTGTGTCCTTTTAAACACAGAAGTACCGTGATCCCGATTCTTAAAAAATCCGTGAAGACGTGAAGAAAATATTTTTAGGCAGGATAAGTGGGTACAGCAGGCAGTTGCTTCAGTACAATGAACATAGCAGATAATAAACATAATGTAAAGTATTAATTCAGGAGAGTACTGTTTCATGCGTGAGCAACAACCAGGAGGAAAGTATAACCTCGTCCATTTTGTACCAAAAAAACCATTTTTCTATTTCTCCTTCTGTATTCCCCGTTACCAAGGGAATCCCTGCCTCTCCGGGCTTCCCGATGACCTGCCCCAGAGTGTTTTTTCTGCTTTCATGCATAATTGCTCTTCTTTCACATTTGTGCTACTATAGGTTTGACTCAACAGTAGTCGCTTCAATGACGCAGATGATGTTGGAACGCTTCCTGACCGGAGACAGTTTTCATGAAATGGTTTAAAGAAAAACTACTAAAAGCATTGTTTTACTTCGAAATTTTATCGATCGCGGTGAGCATCCTGGGATTTGCAATAATAGCAGGATATCTCTATGGCTCATTCCAGAGATCTCAAGAATATGACTCTATCTTAAAAGATTACGATTCTAACTTAGAGGCGTTTAGGGATAATGTGGAAGCTCAGCAGGTTTTCTACTTCCTGGGGTATAAAGTGGTCCCCCAAGGTAATGTTGTTAACGTAAAGGTAACCCCAAAGAAAAGGGCTAAGTTGGCAGAGAAAAGGGCAGCCGTGCTAATTACTAACATCGACCAAGAGTTTTCGCAAGAAATTTACACGAAACTGATAGGAGAAAAAGTAAGAAGGGCATTACTGGTCGATGTAGCAGAGCTTGATGCATCGGGGATAAAGAAAGATGCAATGGCCCATTGACTTAATGGCCCATTGACTTGCCCAAGAAACTGGAGCATCTCATCAACTAAAAATTTTATCCTGTAATTTGTAATCCGCATCGCCGTTGTTCGGTGATAAACTTCACGAAAAAGTCGACATCTTCACGCGCATCCAAAAGTCCGAGATCATTCTTAATGTCTTAAAACAATAGCGGCGAAAGCTTACCCACAATCGCACACCTTATTCCTACCGGTGTTCTTCGCAGTATAAAGCCCCTTATCCGCCTTATCCAGAAGCTCGTAGATAGACAATGCGTGTTGAGGGTAGGTACACACGCCCCCGCTGATCGTTATCTTAAGCGGCTTGTCTGCGACCCCTGCGAATTCGGCTTCTTCGACCTTCTTCCGTACCCGCTCTGCGACTTCGTGCTCGGCCCCATCACTGTCCGGCATGAGGATAACGAATTCCTCACCACCGTAGCGAGCTACGGTGTCCATTCTGCGCGCGTTTGTTTTCAGGATATTTGCCACCCCCTGAAGCATGAGATTCCCTTTCTCATGGCCGTACGTGTCGTTCACCTGTTTGAAAAAATCGAGATCGTAAATAATGAGAGAGAAATGGGAACCGTTCCGGTCCGCACGGAATTGCTCCTTTTTGAGCTCATCGATAAAGTGAGCGTAATTGTAAAGCCCGGTGAGCCGGTCCGTAATGGCATCTCTGTGAAACTCCGACATGAGACGATGGGTATACTTTTCCTCACGTGAGAAAATGGCCCCATACATCGATATGGCGATGATGGCAAAGAGACCCATTACCAGACTGCTGATGAACTCTTGATCATTGATACTGCCGTCTCGGAACAGGAGGAAAAGGTAGAACACGGCCACGGAAACTTGCATCGGGAGCGACTGCATAAATCCAAACCGGATCCCGGCGGTAAACAAGCTAAGGTACCAAAGAAAGAGAAAGGGACTTTTAACGCCCCCGGTGAAAAATAAGCCCGTGCCGACAGCAATGATATCACAATACATGAAGAGGAACGTAAGCTTGATCGAAAACGCCCCAACCCGCCTCAGAGAGAGATTAACACCGAGGTTATAGGCCGCGGCAAGGGCCAGGAGACCGTTCAATACAACAACCGGCTGTCCCTGCGGCTTCAGGAGGTTAATATACAGGGACAGAAATACGATCACGACCCATCTGCCCCTGGCGATCATCCATTCCGTGTTCAGGTAGTTCCGTACGCGCACTTCGTCAATAAATGTCGTGTAGGCTTTGCCGTCGCTCTTGTCCACGTTCCATCCTCGCGTTGTCAGCCCGACATGGGCCTGATGAATTTCCTGAGTCCCTCCCGGAACGCTAATGGCTCGATCCCGAAGGCATCGCGGATGTCCCTCAAGCTGCAGACGTTATCTTCCTGGAGCATAATAAGCTGGTCCCTGGTCAGCGGAGGGTTCGAGAGCACCGTCTCGAGAGCACGGGCAATCGGCTTCATAAAAAATAAGGGCACATGAACCGCCGGCCTTTTGATGCCCATTGCTTCTGCAATCGCCTTCGTCACCTCTTCATAAGTGAGTTGGTCCGGCCCCCCGATCTCGTAGATCTCATTCAGGAAAGCATCTCCGGTTACCGCCTTGACTATGCAGGACACTACATCGTCTATGTAGACGGGCTGAACTCTGGACTTGCCCGACCCAATGACCGGCATGACCGGGACAAGCTTCAACATCTCCGACAGTCTGATCGTGAACCCGTCGCCGAGGCCGTAGATGAGCGACGGTCTGAGGATGGTATGGGGGATACCGCTCTGACGCACGAGTTCCTCGGCTTCCCACTTGGTCCTGTGGTACTCGCTCTTCGCGCCAGGCCGTGTGCCGAGCGCGCTCTGGTGGAAGAAGTGGCGGACGCCAGCCTTGCGTGCTGCCTCGATAACATTCCGTGTCCCCTCTACGTGCACGCCCCGAAAGGTCACCCCCGGGGTCTCCTGGATGATGCCCACAAGATGGATAACACGCTCAATGCCTTCTGCGGCCTTCTCGAGCGAGACCTTTTCCGAAATATCTCCGAGAACAACCTCAACGCCGAGATCTTTGAGTGGCTGTGCCCTATCTGGATGTCTGGCAAGGGTCCTTACCGGAAGTCCTTCCTGCCGCAAGCGCCGTATCAGATGCCCGCCAACAAACCCTGTGCCGCCGGTAACAAGAATCATAAATCACCTCTCGTGAGCAGGAGTAGACAGATTATGATAATAACAGGATAGTTTAAACAACATGAAAACGCAATACACAAAAAGCTACTTTTTTTATCCCGTCGGTCTTTCCCTCAGAACAATATCGGCGCCCAGAGCCCGAAAATGATCTGCGTTTCGCCTTTTTCGTCCAGCCCCCTGGCTATGCCCAGCCGCAGCGTGATCGGAAGGAAGTATGAAAGATACATATCCAGCCTTGCCTCAACACCTACAGAACGCTTCAGGTCAGAGCCGTGGAATGGCCCGTCCCAGGCGTTTCCTGCCTCGGCAAACACAGCACCGTGAGGCCTGCGAGAAAAGAACGGGGTGGTACCGCTCCCGCGCTCTATGTTCGTTATTGGGAATCGGTACTCGAGGCTTGCCAATCCTGCCTTTTGTCCGCGGAACGAATTTACTGGATATCCCCGGAGGTACACGGCAGTATCGTCGATGGAGAGCGTGACATCGCCCGGTTTGTCACCACCGAGCTGGAACGCACCTTGAGGGATCGTCTCGCCTGTCGAAATTCCGGAGAACACTCTCGCCAATAGCACCTGGTGCTTCCAGGGGAAATTAATGTACTCATGCCAGTCGGCCGTATACTTATTTATATCAAAATCGCTGCCAAGAGACTGTCGAACCGTTCATAGCCCAGCTCAATCGTTCTACCCTGTTCCGGACTGATGGAGAAATCATATCTCCGCGCGCTGTTATAGATATATGCGAGCTTGCCTGATGCCAGCACTCCTTGCGCGGGCTGGGGACTGTACGACGGATAAAGCGTCGTCAGATTTGAGATATCCTGCCACCGGCATCCGATCTCCACAGAATGCTGTGTTGCCGTCTTGATGAATGGCACGATGACGGAAATACCGTAGTTCCTCTCCCGCTCCACATAATCTTTCGGTCCCGTCGCGGTCATGAAAAAAATCACTGTACGTTACATCCGTGTCTGAGGCATGGAGACCAATTGTAGGATACAGGCCTTCATAGAAGTAGTCAACAGTGTACCATATGCGTCCCGTCTTCGGGCCGTACAGGCCTGTCACTACATATTGATGGCGCTGGATCACGTCCTGCCCTAAGGTGAAAAATCCGCCGAGCGTCCCGCTCTCATAACTATAGCCGAACCACGGAAGCCAGAAATGCGGATAGATAGTGGAGAACGGACTGCAGGGCTTCGCCGTTGTCTCGGTTGTTTTTTCTCCGTAAATTATATTAGGATAACGATCAACGTATGGCTCCGCAGGCTTCCAGGATGCCTGGTCAACCGGGAGCGTGTGAATATCGTACCCCTTTGCGCTGTATGATGAGAAGGCGAGCTTCTTCCCATCAGGCGATGGAAAAGGTGTGAACGCTCCGCCGAGGACGTTCGTTATTTGAGAGATCTTCTTTGTCGCGAGTTCATAGGCATAAAGGTTGAAGACGCCAGTCCGGTCAGATGAGAAGTAGATATATTTCCCGTCAGGGCTCCACGTCGTATGACGTAGTGCCGAAGCCCGGCTCGCCCACAGGCTGGGTGAGAAAGAGGATCATCTGATTATAGGGCAGCGGCGTGGACATTCCGTTCGACTCGTCCGTGGCATCCACGAGCACGATGTGGGTCTTCTGCTTCGGTTCCCATTTGATACGGGGTGCAAGCCGCGCATGCACGTCCTCAGCGATCTGGGCAGTGCGCCCGGCGATCTCTTCGCCGCCCTGATGGTAGTGGATGAAAAAGTGCGGCGTCTCAAGCGTGGTCCAGGTGAACGAGGGATCGAATTTAGCGAAGGATGACCAAGGAAGGCCTATGAAGACATTACCGAGCAATACGGCATATACAATCTTTTTCAACAACAACCTCCGAGATCAATGAGAACGCATGGAACCGCAGGGCAAGAAGCGCGTCCGGGGATGCTGTCTCGCGCCCGATAATCATAGACAGTCCGACAGTTTCCCCTGCGGACAAAGGGCATGGATTACGGCTGTCGTTAAATCATCGCCTGTAGTGGAGCAAGCACCGCACCGGCATGCCTCCGGCGAGCTCCTTCGCCGTATCTTCGATCCGCTTGTGCTCTTTGGGCGTATGCGTGACCCCGCGGAGCACGATCTCTGTTCCATCGTAGAACACGTCGAGCGTGGGGATAAAAAAGCACGGATTCGTGGTGATCCCGGCCTTGACCTTTGCGGCGAGGGCGCGCATGCGGAGGAAGTTCATCGCCTGTTTGGTGTCTTTCCGCTGCCGCTCGGCCAAGGCGTCCAGAACCGCTCGTACCACGTCATCCACCACCTGATCGCTCACTGCAAAGACCTCGTCGTACTCTGCGGTATCATCCCATCGCTTGCCGTAGATGGCATGGATGAAGCACGAACGCTCGCGGTCCGTCTTTTGGCAAAGCCAGCGCGCCGTATCCTTATCGAGACCCTCACGGTTCATGATTCTCTCGATGCGCACTTCCAGAGGTGCGACCACCCGGACCCGAAAAGCGTGCGGGATATCCTTGAGCAGGAAATTTCCGCCTCTGCCCATGATAACAACATTATCTTCGAGTGCGTAGTTGAAGATGACGCTCTGGATCAGCGCGGCAAAGCCCCTAAAAGACCAGTCATACTTTTCCCACACGCTCGGGCAGTGCTCATCAAGATCTCTGGCCCACTGCTCCCACCTCGGTCCGGTTGCCCGGATGTCCGCAAGCATCTTGTCCTTGTCGACATACTCGTATTGGAGCGCCTTGGTCACGGCCTGACCGATCTCCCGCCCACCGCTTCCATACTCTCTCGAGATCGTCAGAATCGACATGGTTGTCCTCCGGTCTCAGTCATCAGATTTTACCGCGGCATCGGCATCACTGTGCATATGCTCTGTCCGTTCTTCCCTCTCAATTATACGTCCGAGCAATAGTTTTCCGGCAATGATGACGCCGAAGGCGAATGTGCCTTCGACAAGATAGTTAATCGGCCGGGTCGGAGCAATCAGACGCACGATAACAGGGTCCGTGATGATCATCTCCCCACCTACCTTCCCAAGGATTGCGGCACCGGTATATATGATGATAGGGTATCTGTCCATGAGCATCGAGAGCAGGTTACTCGTGAATACGATGAAAGGAATGCTCAACCCCAACCCCAAGAGGAGGAGCAATAAATTCCCATGAGATGCTGCGCCCACGGCAAGCATGTTGTCGAGCGCCATCGTCGTGTCAGCAATCACGATGATTTTGACCGCATGCCACAGGGAGGCCGCCTCATTTCTGTTCGCCTCTTCCGGCACCCCTTCGATGAAGAGCTTTACTCCAATCCAGGTGATGAGAACGCCGCCAATCAGCTTGACATAGCTCACATTGAGAAGCTGGGCGACAAAGAAGGTCAGCGCGACCCGAAGGACCACGGCAGCGGCCGAGCCGTACATAATCCCCTTCCTGCGCTGCTCTTTCGGAAGTGACCGCACTGCCATGGCTATGACAACGGCATTGTCTCCAGCCAATATGAGGTCAATGATGACGATGCTGAAGAGATTCGTCAAAAATGTCCAGTCAAAACTGATGGTTCCGAACACGGCAGGATCCAAATTGCTCCCCTCTCAAAAAAAGAGCGGCAGGATAATCTCTGCCGCCCTTCAGTATCGCATCCACCCTAATGCCCTGTCGGGAAGAAGGTGTAGCTGACCCAGACAAGAATGCCCAGGAGGGCGAAGCCCAGGCCGATGCTCCACCCGATGAGCTTCTTCTCAATGGGAAGCAGCGGCTCCCATTCCATTTTTTTCATCTCGTCCGCTAATTTCGGTTGTTCAGCCATAATAGTCTCCTTTCCCTCTCTCTAACCCGCCAGCGGCGGTTTGACGCCGTGGAAGAAGATCCATGAGATGATGAGCCCGATCCAGATGATGAACCCGAAGAGCGAAATCACGTAGACCGCAGCCAGCTTGCCGATGCCTTCTTCCCATAGCTTCTTGAAGTTCGACACCAGGCCGATCGTAAAGAAGGTCATGACGAAGAAGATCCCCCGGAACACGTTGGCTTCGCCGGTCGCAGCCTTGGCCGCGCCCATGGTCGTCTTGGGGCCTTTGATCTGATCGCTCAGGGGCGCGAGATCGGCCTTGTCCTTTGAGAGCTTCTCGGCCAGCGTAGCAGCGGTAGCCTTGTCTTTCCCGAGCTGGGCTTTCAGTGATGCAATGGTTTTCTTATCTTTGCGCGGAACGGCGGCAAGGCGGGCCTCTTCCTCGGCAATCTGTTTGTTCAGAGCAGTAAGCTGGGTCTCCTCAGCGGCCATCTGTTTGGTAAGCGGAGCCATCTGAGCGCTCATAGCCGTCATCTTCTTGGATGCAGGCAGGCATACAAGAAGAATGATCAGGAACGTGACGATATACCCGATAACGAACTTGGGGAAACGGTCCCATATCTGGCCTGGCCGGACTTTTTCGCCGGGCTTGCACTCGATAAACGAACACCAGATGATGGCAAGGACGAAGGCCCACACGCCGATGAAGACATCAATGAAGACCTTGACGACGGCCGCGGCATTCTTAATCCATTCGGGCTGGTACATGATGCCCTCCGCCGCCGACTTGCCCAGGATGAGGCCCTCCGCCACGGCGCCGGCGGCCACGGCCGCTCCATCGGTCTTGACTGCGAGGCCCATCCAGGCACCCGCCACCATCGGCTCTTTGTAGAGGAACGTCTCGGCAAAGAACGGAAGGACGATGAGCTCGACGACGGCGAAGATCACGACAAGCGAGGAGACCATGATCGGCACCACCGGTCGTGCCTTGATCGCGCCACCGGTCGCAATCGCGGCGGATACGCCGCAGATGGAGATGCCGGACGCGAGTGGCGCGGCCCACTCCCTGCTAAACTTGAAGTATTTGCGGGCGATGAAGTAGACGAGCGCCCAGTAGATGAGGTAGGCCTCGACAATGGCGCAGAGACCCCGGAACATGACCGCCGTGGCCAGTCCAAGCTTTTCCGCGGCCATCATGCCAAGGGAGCCGCCAAGGATGACGATGGCGGTCTTAATGTACCACTCAGGCCGGACCGCCTCTTTGATCGCGTTCGAGAAGGAAGGAACGAAATTGCCGAAGAACAGTCCCGCGGCGAGGGCTACGATGAAACCAGCCTCCTGCGTTAGCTTTAATGACCAGGTGATACCGAACTTCTGCAAATCCGGCTTGGTCGTCACCGCGATGTTGGCCCAGCTCCCTAGGATCCAGCAGATGTAGCTTATCCAAAATACGATGGTAAAACCGATAATGAAATTCTTGATGTCGGCCTTGAGCGCCACGGCGCCGACGGTCATAATAACGAGCAGTACAACATAGGTGAGAATGAGCGACCCGAATCCGCCAAGCCATGTCGCCGATATCGGCTTTAAGGCCTTCGAGATGTCGGTCCAGACTGTGGTGGTAACTCCCCAGTTCAGAACATCCGTGCCAACGAAGGCACCAAGGGAAACGACGAAGATGAATAATCCGATCCATACTGCAAGCCAGTCTTCACTTATGCCTTTTGCTTTTTCTTCCATACAGCAGTGATCCCCCTTTCCTATAATGAGTAATCATCATGTAACGAACTGCTTCCGGTTCCATGCTGAAAACACTTCAGGCAAGCGGCGGATCCGCCACTCTCATCACCTCCTCGTGGCAGGGCCCATGGGAGCTGCAAGATTATGTCAGTACGGGATGTTCTCGCTCAAGAGACGTTGGGCACATCAACGTCGGCGGTCAAATGTCTCCTGCTGATTACTTGAAATTTCAATAAATTATGATACGCGGCACGTGAGAAGTCAAGTTGTTTTTTGAGACCGTTTGAAGTGTTTTTCAATTTCCACGCTGAAAAATACGATTGAGGAAAGAGCAAGAACAACCAAGAGTTCCCTGACGCTCAGGGGCTGGGTCCTGAATACGGGGTTAAGGGCCGGGACGTAAATGGTCAGGATCTGCAAAAAGATGGTGACGGTTACGCTCGCCAGGAGCGGCTTGTTGGTCAGTATACCCTGCGTGAACAGAGACTGTCGCTCGGAGCGGATGGCCATTACATGCCCAAGCTGCAGGAAACAGAGCACGGTAAAGACCATAGTCTGCCAGTGCGCGTCCCCGATATGGATCGCCCATGCCTGAAGCGATAGAACAACCGCTGCCATGAGCAGGCCGACCCAAATCGCGTGGCTGCCAAGGCCATGGGCAAAAATGCTTTCGCGCGGTTGGCGCGGAGGCCGCTTCATAATGTCGCCCTCTTCCGGCTCCATGGAGAGCGCAAGCGCCGGCAGCCCGTCGGTCAGGAGGTTGATCCAGAGAATATGGATCGGCTGGAGTGGGATGGGGAGGCTGACAAAGGGCGCGAGGAAGAGGGTCCATATCTCGCCAGAATTCGTCGAAAGGAGATATTTAATGAACTTTCGAATATTGTCGTAGATACGCCTGCCTTCTTTCACGGCCTTCACGATCGTCGCAAAGTTATCATCGAGGAGGATCATTGACGACACTTCCTTGGCGACATCGGTGCCTGTCATCCCCATGGCAACGCCGATGTCGGCGCGTTTGAGCGCCGGGGCATCGTTCACCCCATCGCCGGTCATGGCAACGAAGTGACCCTTGTCCTGGAGCGCTTTCACGATCTTCAATTTCTGCTCCGGCGCGACCCGCGCGTACACGCGGATGTGATTGACCCTCTTTTCAAACTCATCGAACGAAAGCTCGTCAAGCTCTCTGCCGGTGATGATCGCCATGGGATTGTTTGGTTCCAGGATACCGACCCGTTGAGCAATTACCTTGGCGGTCAGGGGATGGTCGCCGGTGATCATCACCGGCCTTATGCCTGCGGACCTGCAGAGCGCTACAGCCTCTTTTGCCTCTTCCCTCGGTGCATCCATCATCCCGACGCAGCCGAGGAGCACCAGCTTTTCCTCCACTTTGTCGTGAGATAGAGCTGTGGGAACTTCGTCCCATGTCCGCATGCCAATCGCCATGACACGGAGACCTTCGGCTGCGATCCGATCGCTCAAAGCGAGAATCTCCTGGACATCGATGTCCCTGACCCCCTCTGATGTCAGGACCCCCGATGTTTTGCCCAGCAGGACCTCCACGGCGCCCTTGGTGAACGAGATAAGGTGTGCATCCGCCCATGCCCCATACCCCTTGATCCCTCCCCCTCGCAACTCATGGAACGTGGTCATAAGCTTTCTTTCGGAGTCGAAGGGAAGCTCTGCAACGCGGCGATAGGCAGTCTCCAGTTTTTCTTTCTGAAAACCGTTCTCCCGCGCGACTGCCAAAAGTGCCGCTTCGGTCGGGTCGCCGATAACGTTCCCGGATGTATCAATGCGTGCGTCGTTAGAAACAGCGAGGGCGGTCAGGAATAATGAGAATGGCGTATGGCGCATAGAGCATGAATCTATGTCTGTTCCCCGCCCCGCGCCCGCAGACCTCTGAGACTTGATTGTATTCCCATCCACCCACATCTCCTCTACCGTCATTTTGTTCAGTGTGAGCGTCCCGGTCTTGTCCGTGCAGATGTATGTGACGGAGCCGAGGGTCTCGACTGCCGGGAGCTTCCGGACAAGGGCGTTCTGCTTTACCATTTTCTGAGCACCGATGGCTAGGGAGATCGTGACCACGGCCGGCAGCGCCTCGGGGATTGCGGCAACGGCAAGGCTCACGGCAACTAGGAAAATATTGACCGGCTCTTCACCCCGGAGCAGCCCTCCCGTGAAGATAATAGAGCAGATCAAGAGCACTGCGAAAGCGAGTTTTCTGCCGAAGTCCGCAAGTCGTTTCTGGAGCGGCGTTTTACCATCCTCTTCTTGCTGAAGCATGGCTGCAATTTTACCCAACTCGGTACCCATGCCCGTTGCGGTCACCACGGCGGCGGCGCGGCCGTATGTGACAAACGTACCCTTATACAGCATGTTCTTCCGGTCCCCGAGCGGAAGGGACTCCCCAAGGATCGCATCTTCGTGTTTCTCCACCGGAATTGACTCCCCGGTCAAGGCGGCCTCCTCCACCTTCAAGCGCGCTGCTTCGATGAGCCTCATATCCGCTGGAACAATGTTGCCTGCTTCGAGCAGAACGACGTCGCCGGGGACCAGTTCGGATGCTGCAATGGTCTGGTGCTCGCCACTGCGAAGTACGACGGCATTGGATGCGGCCATCTTTTTGAGGGCTGCCATTGCCTTTTCGGCTCGATACTCCTGGCTAAACCCGAGCACCGCATTTAAGAGTACAATCACAATGATGGCAATCGTATCGGACGCTTCGCCAATGATCCCGGATATCACTGCCGCAACGATCAGCACCAGGATCATAAAGTCCGTAAACTGACCAAGAAACATGACGAGCACCGTCTTTTTCTTGCGCTCGACGAGCACATTCGGGCCATACAGAGCCAGGCGCCTCCGCGCTTCATCGCCGGTGATGCCCTGTGGGGTCGATTTCAGTTCAGCAAGCGTATGCCCTATATCTACCTGGTGAAAACGCACCTTCTCCCCCTGAGAGAAACGGGACACAGCATCAATCTTTATCGCTGAAATAGCTAAACGCAATGAGTGATGCGGATACGAGTGAGATAGCGATTCCAAAGTACAGCGTGTCGTTTGGGTCTTTCCACGTCATCAGGTGCTCGAGGAAGGTCACGGCGAGCACGCTCGCAAGCTTGGCCATGAGGTCATGAAGGTTATGGACGATTAACCAGGCAGGCATGGCGACATCCTCAATAAAAAGTTCATACAGTCCTCCGGAGAAGATAAAAAACGCCGCCGCTATCAGGAAGGTATCCATGATATTGATGAGTTCGACGGCCCCCAGAGGGTCTTCACCGCGCGTTGCGGCCATAGTGAAGAGTGACGGCAGCAGTCTTGACCGCCCCCTAGATGAATGCAGCAAAGGAGGCGATAAGCGAGAAAAGAACCGCGACCAGAATAAGATATTTGCTTTTACAAGTATGGCCTTCAGCATGAGATGTTCCTCATTTTGAAAAGCTGAAACTAATGCATGAAGCGCTAATTTAAAGAATTATTCGAAGACCACGAATAATATCCATCGTGACTTATTTTTTATCGAGTAATCCGTCCTTTTCATCTCATTCGTGTCATTGACTTTTAAGATGTTTGTTGCCGTTTTGGTATAAAAACTAAACAGCTATTTCACCAGTTTGGGCTACTGTAACGCGGTATCGCACTTTCTTAAAAATATCATGGTTACCTCTGTTTGTAAAGCAGATGGCCTTCCATTTTCGTGTTCCGGATACCATCCTGACGCCGCCATGTTAACAAATATCTTTACTCTGCCTTGTACTTTTAGTAATATAGGAAAATTATAGCATTCATAAATCATTATGGAGGGCATGTCTTTTCCCCGGTGGCAGACTGCCGGGCATCCGACATTCGGAAGTCTCATGAGAAATAACATTGTTTCGATCGGTGCAGACGAATTAAAATACGAGATCCGGGAGATCGTTGCCGTTGCCAAGGGATTTGGCAACCTCGGGCGCGAGATCATCTGGGAGAACATCGGGGACCCGGTGCAGAAAGGCGAAAAGATTCCCGACTGGATCAAGGAAATCGTCATCGAGGCGAATCGCGACGACGCCTCCTATGCCTATTCTCCAACCAAAGGTCTGGAGGCGACGCGTGAGTTCCTGGCGCAGATGTCGAATAAGAATGGGAACGTCAAGATCACGAAAGAGGACATCATCTTCTTCAACGGGCTGGGCGACGCCATCAGCAAGATCTACGGACAGCTCAGGAAGGAATACCGAGTGATCGGTCCAAGCCCAGCCTACAGCACGCACTCGTCCGCCGAAGCCGCGCACGCTGGTGCCGAGTATATCTCGTACAACCTCGACCCGCACAACCTCTGGTATCCCGACCTCAATGACCTGCGCATGAAAGTAAAGTACAATCCCGCTATCTCCGGGATCCTTGTCATCAACCCCGATAACCCTACAGGCGCTGTATATCCCAAAGAAGTGGTCCAGGAGATTGTCACCATCGCGGAGGAATATGATCTGTTCATCGTCTGCGACGAAATTTACATCAATATGGCCTATAATGGGAAAAAGGCGGTACCGCTCGCTGAAGTGATCGGCAATGTTTGCGGTATCTCGATGAAGGGCATTTCGAAAGAGCTCCCCTGGCCCGGCTCCCGATGCGGCTGGATCGAGGTGTACAACGCTAAGGACGACCCGCTGTTCACAAAATACGTGAAAAGCATCCTCGACGACAAGATGCTCGAGGTCTGTTCCACCACGCTGCCGCAGAAGGTGATCCCAAGGATCTTCGGGGACAAACGGTTTAAGGACCATGTTGAGCAGCGGAATAAGAGGTATGAGCGTCGCTCCAACGTCGCCTATGATCTGCTGAAAGACATAAGGGGGGTCGTCGTGAACAGGACGAACGGCGCTTTTTATATGACCGTGATGTTCGAAGAGGGCGTGCTTAACGGGAAACAGTCTCTGCCGGTACAGGATAAAGCAGTAAAAGAGTATGTCGAGAAAATTACGAGAGACGTAGCGCTCGATAAGCGATTTGTCTACTATCTGCTCGCAACAACGGGAATCTGCGTGGTGCCGCTCACAGGGTTCAACTGCATGCTGAAGGGCTTCAGGATAACGCTCCTTGAGAACGACGAAGCCAGGTTTGAACAGATATTCAAGACCATCCGGGAAAAAATCATCGAATATCTCAAGAGTGCTTAAATTGCTGTTCCTGATCGCCCGTACTTTTCATAAGGGAACAGATTTATACTCAGTAGGCTTTTTCACCTTCCTCGTCCCCTCATAGAGCTCGTACTCGAGCAGCCTGCACTCGATACCGCTGTTAAAGAACGGAATGCTTCGTTTCGGCTTCAGGCTCACCTTTTTGGCTAGAGCCGGATTTCCCGTAAAGACGTAGCCTGTATAGCCCTTGCACTTCTGCTTGAGGAAATCCCCGATGCCTTTGTAGGTCTCTTCAAGCTTCGAGATCTCTCCCATCCGCTCACCGTAAGCTGGATTCACCACGATGATGCCACCCCCGGGCAAAGGGGTATCAGCGTAATCGCACACACCGAATTCGATGAGTTGCTCCACGCCTGCCGTGACCGCGTTCTTTTTTGCTGCGTCCACTGCTTCAGGGCTGATGTCCGTAGCATGAATCCCTCCGTCAAAAGATCTTTTTGATTGTTTTTTTGCCTTTTCACGAACTTCATTCCAGAGTGATTCGCTAAATCCTTTAATATGCATGAACCCGAAGTTGCTCCGCAAAAGCCCTGGTGCCCTGTTCAGGCCGATAAGCGCCGCTTCGATAGCGAGCGTTCCGCTACCGCACATGGGGTTGATGAAATTTCCGTTCCCATTCCAGCCAGTCGACAGGACAATGGCAGCGGCAAGCGTCTCCTGCAAGGGCGCTGTGAGCGGGATCTTCCGATATCCGCGTCGGGAAAGCGGCTCTCCCGACGTATCAAGGTAGACAGCACACTGCTCATCCTTCCAATAGAGATGCACCACGGACCGGTCCCGTTCAGGACCGGAATCGGGCCGCTTTCCCCGCTTTTCCTTGATCCTGTCCACAATGGCATCCTTGCACTTCAAGCTTGCATAGCGCGAGTCTTTGATCGTCCTTGTCTCAACACCTGAGGTCACACAGAGGTATCCCTCTTCTGGAATGTAGTCTTCCCAGTTCAGCCCTGACAGGGCGCGGTACAACTCGTCAGAATTTTTCGCTTTGAATTTATCGAGCAGGAAAAGTACGCGGTGTCCGGTTCGTAGTGAGAGGTTGAGCGTGTACGTATCGTTGAAGACGCCTTCGGTCTCGACGCTGGCAACGGTCTCCGAAAATACGGGGAACTTCAAGGCTTGCAGTTCTCGCTTCAGAAGGGGAGGCATCCCCTTGGGACAAGTGATGAGGATTTTGTTTTTGTGCATTTCTGGAAAGAGAAAGGGAAAGAAATGTATAACACCGCACAGGCGCGAAGGATGCTCCCTATCTTGTCATTCCCGTACAGAAAGGAATCCAGGGGCTTACTAAATACTACCCCGGGATTCCCGCTTCTGCAGGAATGACAGCCACGGCGCCCTCTGCGGTGAAATTTGTTTTAGTTCGACGACGCCATCAGCCGTTCTTTATCCTTAAAGAGCACGTCACACTTGTTGAGGTAGAGCTTCCGCACGACGCCCTTACCAAAGACATGGTGCAAAACAATATCACCAACGCGGTATTTTCCTCCCATATCGTAGGTACGCTCTTTTCCTTTCGCCTCAGCAATGCAGGTTTCCCAGAGGACTTCGCCGGCTTTTGCCGCGTCTTCCTTCTTTCTCGGGGAGCGGGGCTTGGCGACGACTGCAGCACTTCGGTACTTGTGCGTACTGCCGCAGGTCATGCATTTTACCTTAACAATTTCTTCACCGTCAACAGCAACGATGGTATGGTCAAGGATCAATTTGCACTTTGTACAATACGAGGCAATGTTCTCACCCGCAGAAACTTTTTCAAGCATATACCCTCCTTTAATTCTCTGGATTTATTTCACAAGGCCATGAACGATGAATTCCATCTTAAAAATGGGCGGATTCGCAGGCTGTCGGAATCTGCTCTTCGATGTTAATTTATAATTTAATATTATACCCCTTATCAGCGAAAAAAGCGCTATTTCTTTTCAGCGGGATTGACTGGGTTTGACTTTACGGCCCCTCCTGCTCCCCCGGCATCTGCCTGCATTCGTTGAAGATTCTGACCTTGCAGACGCGGCACCGTTCGGGATCGAGTCTGGTAAAGACGATCTTCTTGAGCGCCTCGCTCTTGGTGCGGAAAACATTCTCTTGTCCGATGCGATCGAGGTAACCGCCTCGTCCCAGTATATCCATGACCTCTCCCTTCAGCGAGCAGAGATACAGTTTTCTACCGCTCACGTGCAGGCGATGTGCTTCATTGGCGAGCATTTCGCATCCGGCGACGTCGATGAAATTGATGCCACCTCCCACGGTGAGGATGTGGGCCTGTTCAGGGTTCTGTTTTGTTATGGCATGCAGCTCCTCGGCGATGTGGTTCACAGCGCCGAAAAACATTGATCCATCGATCCGGACGATCTTGAACTGGGGACATTCGAGTGAAGGTTTTTTCTGAATGTTGACAAATCCGCGCCGGTTGCTGTCGGGGTCAGGGACCAAGGTGATAACGCGCGGATGAGAGGTGCGGTTAAGGTAGAGAAGGAGCGAAAGGATGACGCCGATGTAAATGGCGAATTCCAGTTCCACTAGCAGGGTCGCTACGAAGGTGACGGCGAGCACGCCGGTTTCAGGCTTGCTCGTTTTAACGATGGTCTTGATATGATGCATATCGACAAGACTATAGGCGATCAGAAGGAGTACGCCCGCCATGGATGCCATGGGGAGATAGGCGGTGAGCGGAGCAATGAACAGAAGCACCACGGTCAGTGAGATCGCGGCATACACTGCGGCCATCGGCGTCTGCGCCCCGACGTCGTAATTCAGCCCGGTACGGGTGAAGGAGCCCGAGGAAGCATAGCTCGAAAAAAAACTGCCGATAATATTCGAGAGGCCCTGTCCGATAAACTCCTGATTGCTATCGATGCGCTGGTGAGAACGTGTAGCCACCGACCGCGCGATGGAAACAGCTTCGGCCAACCCGAGCATGGCCACCGCGAGAGAGGCAGGCGCGAGCTCGCGAATCGAGGCCGTTGAAAGGTCCGGTAGTGAGAGTGGCGGTAGATGTCCCGGGAGAGACCCGATGAGCCGCACGCCGTGTTCCTCGCCATGAAGCGCTACGGCCAGGAGGCTGCCGATGATCATGGAAAACAGCAATCCGGGCCATCGCGGGAAATAGGTCCTGAAAAAGAGAGCAACCGCAAGCGTGGCAAGGGCAATCCCGAAGACGGTGAAATTGGTCTCCGGCAGCCTGCGGAAGAGATCCATCCAGATGTGAACAAAAGCATGATGTTTTGATCCTGGAATGCCGAGGAAATTGCTGAGCTGGCTGGTCCCGATGAGAAGGGCGGCCCCAGCGGTGAATCCCACCACCACGGAATGCGAGACGAAATTGACGAGCGCACCGAGACGAGCTAGCCCCAGTGCGAGCTGGAACACGCCGGCGATAAAGGTGAGAGTGAGCACTATCTGAATGTACGCGGCGCTCGATGGTTCCGCAAGCTGGCTGACCGTGGTAAAAACCACAATAGATATTGCAGTAGTCGGGCCGGAAATGAGATGGTGCGAGGAACCGAACAGAGCGGCGACCATTGCCGGGACAATAGCTGAGTAGAGACCGTATTGGGGTGGCAGGCCAGCGATGATCGCGAACGCCACGCCTTGGGGAAGAACGATTATAGCGCCCGTGATGCCGGCCAAGATATCGGCCCGCATGCTCCTGCGAGTGATCAGGTGACGCCATTGAAGGAAAGGAATATACCTCTCCCACCGCACAGCATAAGGCCGTGAAAATCCGCCATTTTCGCGATTAGGCATAGATATAGGTCCCTGCAACTGGACCTTTTTAGAGTATAGCTTGCCCTCTCCAATTAGTCCAGTTGGAGACCTCTCCGAGCGGATTTTCCCTTTTTTTGTCATTACTTCAACGGGACCGGATTTACTTTTACGCTTGAAATAAGCTTTTTGTTCTGTTATCATGTATCGGTTTAGGAGGCTCATTGCAGAAGGCGGACCTCACAACCAGAGCGGTTGCAGGATTTGTTGATCTCTTACTTGTCATCGGGCTGGCACGGCTTCCGGATGTTCTTGGTTTCCTCTCAGCTGCCGGCTACCTGCTCATCCGCGATGGGTTGTTCGAGGGGCAGAGCGCGGGCAAAAAACTGATCGGTCTCCGGGTCGCCCCGATGGACGGGGTGAAGGCGACAACCTACCGGGAATCGATCATCAGAAACGTTACGTTCGCGCTGGTCTTTATGCTGTTTCTGATCCCCTACGCCGGCTGGCTCCTTGGCCCCCTTGCGCTCGGCATCGAATGCCTCACCGCCATCGGTGACGATCGGGGGATGCGGATTGGCGATATGCTGGCGCGGACATGGGTCGTTCCGGCAGTCCAGTCCGCAACTACAGACCGGCAGCCAGACATACAAACTGCTCCACCGTCGATGGAGGAGGAGAAAGAAGACACGATACCGCATGATATATAGCATGCTCTGCAACACGAATAGATGTCAAGAGAGATTAGTTTTCAGAGGTTCCTGGGACCATGGTCCGGGTTTGACGGTATCGGTCCGCAGGTCCCTGTGCCTCACTATGTGATCCTGCATTTCGAAAGGAGCCTTTTCTAACGATGTTCATCAACACTATTATGGGATGGTTTTCGAATGACATGGCCATCGACCTAGGTACGGCCAACACGCTGGTGTACGTCAAGGGCAAGGGCATCGTGTGTAACGAGCCTTCTGTCGTTGCCATCTCAGCGAAGACCGGCAGGGTGCTTGCCGTAGGTGCCGAAGCCAAGCGGATGCTCGGCCGCACGCCAGGCGATGTCAAGACGATCCGCCCGATCAAGGATGGCGTGATTTCGGACTTCGACATAACCGGTGAGATGCTCAAATACTTCATCCAGCGGGTGCACAACCGGAAGTCCTTCATGCGGCCCCGCATCGTAATCGGCGTTCCTTCGGGGATCACGCAGGTCGAACAGCGCGCGGTGAAGGACGCCGCTATCACATCGGGAGGGCGCGATGTCTACCTCATCGAAGAACCCGTGGCCGCGGCCATCGGTACCGGTCTTCCCATATCAGAGCCCTCGGGCAACATGATCGTGGACATCGGCGGCGGCACCACGGATATCGCCGTCATCTCCATGGACGGCGTGGTCTACAGCAAGGCCATCCGTGTGGGAGGGGACAAAATGGATGAGGCAATCATCAACTATATCAAGCGCAAATACAACCTGCTCATCGGCGAGATGATGGCCGAATCGATCAAGCTCGAGCTCGGATCTGCGTATAAAACGGACAGTGCCCGGCAGACTATGGAGATCAAAGGCCGCGACCTGGTTTCCGGCATCCCCAAGACGCTAATCCTCGACGACAGCGAGGTCCGCGAATCGCTCGCTGAGCCGGTCAGTCAGATTTTGAACGGGATAAAGCTCGCGCTCGAGAACACGCCTCCGGAACTCTCGGCAGATATTGTGGACAAAGGGATCGTTCTTGCAGGCGGAGGTGCGCTGCTCAAAGGCTTAGATGTCTTCCTCCGTGAGGAGACATCGCTCCCCATCATTATCGCAGAAGATCCCCTTACGTGCGTGGCGCTCGGCGCCGGCAAGGTGCTTGATGATGAGGAAATTCTGAAAAAGGTAATCATGTAGAACAAGCGTCTGTCCGAATGCCTGAGTTTATCACAAAGCATAAAAAATTCCTTATCCTGTTCATCCTCTTTATGATCCTGTTCTGGCTCATCACGTTCCAGGTGAAGGCTGGACGGTTGACATTCATGGAGAAGCCGGTCCTCGCAGTATCCGGTTTTTTTGAACGCGTTATAACTAGTCCTTTTCGCTTCGCGGAATCCGCTGCCAACGGATATATTTTTCTCATTCACACGGAGCGAGAGAATGAACGTTTGAAAGAAGAGACGGGACAGCTGAAACTCGAGAATTCCATCACGAACGAACTCATCATCGAGAACGAACGCTTGCGCGAGCTGTTGGGCTTCAGGAAGCTACATCCCCCCGCATCGGTTATGGCACAGGTGATCGCCAAGGAATCGTCACCCTCTTCGCGCACGGTAACGATCAACAAAGGGACAGACGACGGCATCCAAAAGGACATGGCAGTGATCGCTCCGACAGGTATCGTCGGGAGGGTCCAGGCAGCGCTCTCGGGTACGGCAAAGGTGATACTCATAACGGATCCTGGGAGCACGCTCGCCGTCAGGGTTCAGAGGAACAGGGAAGAAGGACTGCTCGAGGGCAAGATCATCACCTGCGCTCTGAAGTATGTTTCTTACTATGCCGATATCCAGGAAGGCGACCTCCTCGTTACCTCGGGACTCGATGGCATCTACCCAAAGGGACTCCCCGTCGCCACGGTGACCAAGGTCACCAGACACGAGGCTAGCGCGTTTCAGACCGTTGTGGCGGAACCTGCCGTCAGATTATCGCGCTTGGAAGAAGCACTGGTGCTCCGGAAATGAAGCCCCGCATTTATTTCCTCATCGTCCTGCTTATCATCCCTGTTCAGGCGAGCCTGTTCAGCCGCCTTTCTTTGGCTGGGATCAAGCCTGACCTCGCCCTGGCCGTGATTTATATCATCGGGCTGCTTACCGGCCCAGGAGAGGCTGCGCTCGCAGGCATCGGCATTGGCCTGATCCAGGATATCGGATCGGCGAGTTTCATCGGCCTGAACGGCTTCACGCGGGGACTGGTAGGCCTGTGTGCAGGCATTTTCGGCAGGAGGGTGCTCGACATATCGAGTCCATCAAATCTTATCTTACTGGCGGCTTTCTCCCTGGCGGAAGGGCTTTTCATCGCGCTGTTCATGCAAGTGATTTACGGATCGGTTCCGATCTTCAGCATGTTCTTTACCAGCATACTCCCTCAAGCGCTCTATACAGGGGTACTCGGCATCCTCCTGCTGCGGTTCATCGGCAGCAGGAACGTTCTGAACACGCTGAGGCGGCACGCCCTTCAGAAGGAGCTGTAGATGTACCAGCAGGACAGTCCCGTCGATATCCAGAGAAGGCTCCCGTTTCTGGCTGCGTTCATTATCCTTTTCACCCTTATCCTCTTTATCCGTCTGTGGTACCTCCAGGCAATAAAAGGCGAATACTACTATGACCAGGCGGAGAGCAATCGGATCAGGCCAGTGAAGATCAGGCCGCCGCGGGGCATTATTTATGACCGTAGGGGCAGACCAATCGTTGAAAATGAGCTCGCCTTCGACATTTCGCTCGTTCCGGAAGATGTACAGGATCTCGACGCCACGATCAACAAGCTGGCGACCATCGTTAATCTTCGTCCAGAAATCATCCGCGAGGCGCTCGATGATGCGGATCCCGTAAGGACCAAATACGATCCCGTGAAAATACGGGAAGAGGCCCCCTGGGACGAAGTGGCCGTCGTGGAAGCCCATCAGGATGACCTGCCCGGCGCAATCATCGAACCGGAACACCGCAGGCATTACCCCTATGCGGGACTCGCCTCGCACCAGCTCGGCTATATTGGAAAAGTGTCGCAGGCACAACGAAAACAGGAACAGTCTGACATCGGGCTCCTCACTGGCCAGGGCGGTCTGGAAAAGGTTTACGACAAATATCTCCGCGGTAGCGCTGGCAGGAGGATGATCCAGGTGAACGCCGCAGGCAGAAAGGTAAAAGACCTCGGTATTGAAGAGCCCAAGCCCGGCACGGACATTTATCTGACCATCGACCTTGATGTGCAGAAGGCGGCTGAGGAAGCGCTCGGCGACCGTTCGGGCGCCGTGGTCGCAATGGACCCGAATACAGGGGAGATCCTCGCGCTGGCGAGCCATCCTAACTACGACCCAAACCTGTTTCCGCGGGGCATCGCGCCCAAGGACTGGACCCGGCTCACAAACGATCCGACCCATCCGCTTTATAACCGGGCCATCCAGAGCGTGTACCCACCGGGCTCCACGTTCAAGATCATCGTGTCCTTGGCCGGCCTCGAGTCCGGCATTATCAAGCTTGATGATAAGGTCAATTGCAGAGGTTACATCACAAGCGGCAAACACGCTTTCCGGTGCTGGAAAAAAGGAGGCCATGGGGCGGTCTCATTTCATCAGGCGCTCGTTGAGTCCTGTGACGTTTACTTTTATACCATGGGTGAACGTATCGGATGGGACCGCATAGCCCAGTACGCAAAAAATCTCGGGTATGGAAGCTTGACCGGTATCCCTCTACCCGAAGAAAAAGCGGGACTTATTCCCACGACAGAGTGGAAGAAGAAAAAAACGAAGGAACCGTGGTATCCAGGGGATACTTACATCAATTCCATCGGACAGGGTTTCGTACTCGTCAGCCCTATCCAGGCCTGCCAGATGATCAGTGCCATTGCAAACGGCGGAAATTTCTATCGACCTATACTGCTAAAGATGACCAGAAACCGGGAAACCGGCGCAGTAACAACATTTTCACCGGAACGTAAAAACCGGGTTGTGATTGATCCGACTGCGCTCGAAGAGGTCAGGAAAGCGCTCACCGGCGTGGTGAACGAGCCGGGTGGGACAGCTCACGGAGCCCAGAACCCATTAGCGATAGTGGCAGGTAAGACCGGCACCGCTCAGGTGATCGCCCAAAAGATCCCCGGGAGAAAACTTTCGGAGAATACTCAGGATCATGCATGGTTCATTGCATATGCTCCGGTCGATGATCCGAGGATCGCCGTTGCAGTGCTCGTAGAGCACGGAGGGCACGGTGGCGGCGCGGCCGCGCCGGTAGCGCGAAGGGTTATAGAGGAGTACATGAAAAATGCTGGACCAAAGACGGTTCGCTAATCTTCCCTGGGGCATGATCGGCCTCATATTCGCTATTGCGCTCATCGGGCTCTCGGCAGTCTACAGTGCGACCTACACGGCGAATGGCCCTTCGTCCCTGTATTACAAGCAGCTTCTCTGGGTTTCCATAGGCGTCATTATCATGTTCCTTGCGCTTATTCCGGATTACCACACCGTGGGGCGGTACGCCTATGTTCTGTATGCCACTTCGATTTTGCTCCTGCTCCTGGTCATGATGATGGGGAGGACCGGCATGGGAGCCCAGCGCTGGCTGGCCATCGGCCCCTTCGCGTTCCAGCCCTCGGAGCTCGCTAAGCTTTCACTCACGCTTGCCCTCGCCCGATATTTCGCCGAGGACCCGAAGCGGGGCGGTTATGACCTCCGGGACCTTGCCATCCCCGGCGCCATGGTCCTGATTCCGCTCGTACTCGTGCTTAAGCAGCCCGACCTCGGCACTGCACTCATGCTGCTCCTAACCTCTGCCCTTATCGTGATGATTGCAGGGCTCCGCATGCGTTCAGTCTTCATCATGATCCTCATAGGGGCAACGATTGTCTCGGCGGTCTTCCTCGTTCCTCCCGTGCGGCATAAGATATGGGGTTCACTCAAGCCATACCAGCAGAACCGGATACGGGCGTTCGTTGACCCGAGTTCGGACCCGCTCGGCAGCGGTTATCACGCGAACCAGTCCAAGATCGCAGTGGGTTCAGGCCAGATCCTTGGCAAGGGATTCCGTAAGGGTACTCAGAGCCAAATGGCGTTTCTGCCTGAGCGCCACACAGATTTCATCTTTGCCGTGATCGCGGAAGAACGCGGCTTTATCGGCACGGGCCTCATAGTTCTCCTGTACCTGATCCTTCTCCTCGTCGGCGTAGACACAGCCAAAAACGCAAAAGACCGCCTCGGAGTGCTCATGGCCGGCGGCATCGTTTCCATGATATCGCTCTACGTTTTCATAAACGTGGGCATGGCCGTTGGCATTGTGCCGGTCGTGGGAGTACCACTCCCCCTCGTGAGCTACGGGGGAACCTCCACCATCACCACCTTCATCGCCCTGGGATTACTCTTGAATATTCAAGCACGTCGGTTTATGTTGTTCTATTAATAACGCTAGTGCGCACAGCGCGGAGGCAATAGCGCAAGGCTTGGCGGTTCCGATTGCCCTTTGCTCTCAGCTCCCTGCTCTCCCAATCTTAAAGGAGTTCCATGCTTGAAGATTTCCTGCCGCTGGTCGTGAAACCAGCTCGATACATCAACACCGAGATCCACAGCGTTCATAAAGATCTCTCGAAGATACGGACCAAGGTCTGCCTTTTTTTCCCAGATACTTATGAGGTCGGGATGTCACATCTCGGGCTCCGGATACTCTACCACATCCTAAACAACAGGGACGACACGGCATGCGAGCGAGTGTTCTCTCCGTGGACGGATTACGAACAGCGGCTGCGCGACTCCGGGAGGCCACTCACGAGCCTCGAGTCGAACCTTCCGCTTTCCCAATTCGACATCATCGGCATTACGCTCCAGTATGAGCTGTCGTACACAAATATCATTGCAGGGCTGGGACTCGCCCAGATCCCATTGCTCTCATCAGACCGCACGGACAGTCACCCCGTGGTCATCGCAGGTGGCCCTTGTGCCGTCAACCCCGAGCCTCTTGGAGATTTTATCGATGTCTTCTATATCGGCGAAGCAGAAGAAGCAATCCATGAGATTGTGGAGCTCCGGCAAGAATATCCGACCAGAGAAAAATACCTCACGGCGCTTGCACAGCGCGAAGGGTTCTACGTACCTTCGCTTGGGAAAAGAACCGTTCGGAGAAGATTCGTCAGGGACCTAGAATCCGCAGCATACCCTAACAGGCCAATCCTGCCTCTCATGAAGCCGGTGCACGATCGGGCCACAATCGAGATCGCGCGCGGTTGCATCCGCGGTTGCCGTTTCTGCCAGGCAGGGATCATCTACCGGCCTTACCGGGAACGGAGCGCTGAACGCGTCAAAGCGCTGCTCCACGAATCACTTTCCTGTACGGGTTACGACGAGCTTTCGCTTGCATCGTTGAGCTCCGGCGATTATTCCGTCATCCAGCCGCTTATGCAGGACCTCGTCAACCGATACCGGGAAAGCCGCATCTCTATTTCGCTCCCTTCGCTCCGTATCGGGACTCTCACGCCGGAGATGATCCGGGCAATTGCAGGCGTGCGCAAGACTGGCTTCACCCTTGCGCCGGAAGCAGGCACTGAACGCCTTCGCCGCGTTATCAACAAAGCAGTGACCGACACCGATCTTATGGACGCGGCAGAGACCATCTTTGCAAGCGGCTGGAACGTTTTGAAGCTCTATTTTATGATAGGGCTCCCTACGGAAACGGACGCGGACCTGGACGGCATCATCAGGATTGCTCATAACATCCTTGCACTCGGCAAAAAAGTCTCCAAACGTCATGTTCAGCTCAATATCAGCGTCTCAACGTTCGTGCCGAAGCCACATACTCCCTTCCAATGGTTTGGACAGGCAACACGAGAGGACATCAGGATAAAGCATGCTTACTTGGAGAACGGGCTGAGACGAAAAGGGATCTCCATGAAGCCTCATAATCCGGAGATGAGCCTGCTCGAAGGAGCATTTGCGCGGGGGGACAGGAATATCGGCAAGGTCATCGATGAAGCCGTACGACGCGGATGCCGCTTAGATGGTTGGACAGAATGTTTTTCGTTCACAACATGGCAAGAGGCATTCCAGGTGTGCGGCCTAGAACCCGCATCGTACGCCTGCCGCGCATTCGGACTGGACGATGAGCTCCCCTGGGATCACATTAAAAGCGGCGTGACCACGGAATTCCTCAAGCGGGAATACCGGCGTGCAGTAACGGCGGAGATCACAGGAAACTGCCGAGTAGACTGCGAGCGATGCGGCATCGGATGCAAGGACGGTGGGACCCTGTCACTCGGAAAACCGGCTGCTTCTGCTATTGAAGTAAAGAGCGGCCCGGTGACATTACCAGAGGTACAGGCGAAGCAATCGGCCCCGCATGACATCAGCACGCGTGTCAGGATCAAATATTCAAAAACCGACCGGCTCCGCTTCCTGTCGCACCTCGACCTCATGACGCTCTTCCACCGAGCGGCGGTAAGGGCGGGATTGCCGATCACGTTCTCCAGCGGCTTCAATCCCCACCCAAAAATTGCCTTCGGTCCCGCGCTCTCCGTAGGCATCGAGAGCGAGGCAGAGTATCTGGACGTGGAGACCGACCCGTTCATCGATCTCCTGCAGATCATCAAAAACCTGAACACTACCCTGCCTCCGGGAATAAGAATCCTTGCGGCACGCGTAATTCCGAAAAAATCTCCGTCTCTTTCCGGGAGCATCGTCAGATATAAATATGAGGTGACAGTCCCGGCCGCATATGCCGGTGATATTGGACACAGGGTTGGCGATTTCCTGTCCCGCACCTCGGTAATGGTGACAAAAGATGGCCGACAGAAGGATATCCGTCCGGGGATTGAATCAATTACCGCAGCACTGGTTGGCAACATGGCCGAACTCGCGATCATTCTGTTGGATAAAGACCAGCTCAGGCCTCGCGTGCAGGACGTGATCCAGGAGTTGTTCGCCGTGAACGCAGATCATTCAGTACTGTTCGGGGTGAAACGAACCGGCATGTATTACAGCGGCGGGGGGACATGGCAGGATCCTCTTGACGTTTAACAGAAGCGATTTCGCAGAGTTTTTATCGCCGTCCATCAATCCTTCCTCATTATGCCACCTGGATGGCATTTTCGTATTTGTGCACACGGTCTTTCGATATAAAAGCTCTGCCGTTGAAACAGGGCAACAGACCCGGAACGACACAGTTCTTACCTATTGCTTTGGCTTTGTACAGCCGCTCATCGGCTTCCCGTAAAAGGCTCCCACCGTCAGGCTTGTTTTCAAGGCTCGCCACACCCATGCTTGCCGTTACCCTGATGCTCTTATCATTAAGACAGGTCTCATGCATCTCGATTTTTTTTCTCAGCTTTTCCGCAAGTTGGACAGCGCTATATAGCGTCGTATCGGGGAGGACCAGGACAAACTCCTCTCCCCCGTATCGTGCAAGGTAATCAGATTTTCTAACTAGCGAAGGCAGCAGTGTACAAATATCCTTCAAAACGGCATCGCCCGCATAGTGCCCATGCACATCATTTATTTTCTTAAAATTATCCAAATCGATCATGATGACCGAAAGGTCGGCGCCATAACGTCTGGAGTAGAAGATATCGCTGGTAATTAAGCTGTCCAAAGCCCTCCGATTATAGCAATTGGTAAGCGGATCAACCGATGCGGCTGTTTTGAGCAGATTCATGTTCAAGGTGTTTTCCAGCGCAATACTGATGGAGCCGATCAGCGCGTTGACAATAGTGCTGTGACGCTTACGCATATTTCTTTTAGGCAAGATATAAAGTCTCGAAATAAAATTATTTTCCGTGATCTGATAGGTTATCATGCTGCTTATATTAATAGTGTCATAATTATGACAATTTTCTCCCATTTTTTTGTCTAAACCACGCACGTTACAGTCAATAATTTGGCTATCAAAATCTTTCCTTAAGAACTCAGTAAATAGGGTTGTGTAAGCTCGCGGTTCTATCCATAAATCTAAAGAGGTACCATTTTTGAGAACAAAACCGAACAATTCGTAGTCTAGAATATCTTTCAAGCATCGAGAAGCTTCAATGAGGATATCATCTATTTCTTTATACTGGTTGATCTTCAGGATATATTCGCTCAATGTCCTGTAGTCAATACCCCGGGTGATCCTATACCCGATTTGCAACGTTGCTACGGCCTCTTTCATGATTTTTTTGGTTTTACTTAACATATCATCATCCTTTATATGTAATAAGCAAATTTAATGCCAGGAATAATGTCACATCCTCATAGACCGTTTTTTATATTAATGATGATGTAACATCCAACCACTCTTTGCACCTGCAGTTTTTTAATTCTTGTATTAAATTCTGTACTATTATAAAATAGTTTTAGGACATAAAATCGTTTGAGGAGATATCATGCCATCTGAGATCATCGTAAATGCAGGCCGGGAAGAGACCCGTGTTGCCCTGCTAGAGAACGGTCTAGTCACGGAAATCTATATCGACCGGAAGAAGGACCGCGGCATCGCCGGCAATGTCTATAAAGGCCGTGTCATGAAGGTCCTGCCGGGAATGCAGGCGGCTTTCGTGGATATCGGGTTGGAGAAGTCGGCCTTTCTCTATGTAGGCGACGTGTTCGACAGTACCTCTGAGTATGCGCCGATGATGGATGATGAGGGCCTTGAGCTCGAGGTTGAACCCAAGAGGAAGCGCTCTCATTCCAATCAGATAGAGGACCTTTTGCAGGAAGGTCAGGAGATACTGGTTCAGGTTTCGAAAGAGCCAATCAGCACCAAGGGCGCGCGTGTGACCACGTACATCAGCATTCCTGGACGCTATCTCGTCATGATGCCTGGCGTCAACCATATCGGAGTGTCGCGCCGCATCGAGAACGGAGAAGAACGAAAGAGGCTTCGCGAGATCGTAGACCGGCTCCGCAAGCCGAATACTGGCTACATAATCAGGACTGCCAGCCAGGGCAGGAGCGAGGAAGAGTTTACCGCGGACATAGAATTCCTCGCCCGGCTATGGGAGAACGTCCTGCGCAAGAAAGAGAAGACATCGGCGCCAGCCCTGCTCCATAATGAGCTCGACCTCGTTTTCCGCGTGATCCGCGATGTCTTTACCCGGGACGTGGACAAAATGGTGATCGATTCGACCGACGAATACCAACGGGTCAAGGAGTTCGTCGATTCCTATATCCCACAGCTCAGCAGGCGCATGAAACCGTACGACGGAGACGAGCCGATTTTTGAGCATTACGGTGTGGAGATCGAGATCTCGCGTGCTCTCGGCAGAAAAGTCTGGCTCAAGTCCGGGGGCTACATTATCATTGACCAGACCGAAGCGCTTACTACGATCGACGTTAACACCGGTCGGTACGTGGGCAAGCGGTCTCTGGAGGACACGATCCTGAAGACCAATCTCGAAGCTGTGCGGGAGATTGCGTACCAGCTCCGCCTCAGAAACATTGGCGGTATCCTCATCCTCGACTTCATCGATATGGAGCGGGAAGACAACCGCCGCAAAGTTTACTCGGCACTCCAAGAGGCGCTATCGAGCGACAAGGCCAAGACCACCATCTCGCACATCTCGCCTATCGGGCTCATCGAGATGACGCGCAAACGGATCCGCGATAGCCTCGGTCGCACCCTCTGCGAGCCTTGCCCTTACTGCGACGGCCGCGGGTATGTGAAGTCGTCCCGCACCGTCTGCTATGAGGTGTTCCGGGAAATCCGGAGGGCTTTCACTGGTGCTGACGAAAAGAAGGCGCTCGTCACGGCAAACTCCGTGGTTGCCGACATGATGTATGATGAAGAACGGCAGGGTGTTGAGGAACTGGAAAAGGAATTTCAGAAGAAGATCGTGATCAAGGCCGATCCGAACCTGCACCAGGAACAGTACGAAGTGCTTATGGTCTGATCTCGGAAAGGGAAGATTGCAACATCCCTGATATCATAGTCACGGGATAAGAAGATTGTCGATCAACCTCGTCTTCCCGAGGCGTGCCGCGACAAGCAGGATCATGTTGTCACGCGCCGTATCGAGCGGAGCCAGCGTTTCCGGATCAGCGACCTCTACATAATCAATCCCCACACCTTGCTCCGCAAGGATCACAGCCCGCATTTTCTGCTTGAGTTTTTCCGGTTCCTTTGCCCCCGCTGTGTAAAGGTCGCGAGCTGCGAAGAGCGCGCGATAGAGAACCGCTGCTGCATGCCGCTCATCAGCTTTAAGATAACTGTTCCGGGAACTCATAGCCAGGCCGTCCGGTTCGCGCACAGTTGGACGGACAATGATGTCCACATCCATGTTCAGTCCTTTAACCATCCGCTTAATCACGACACACTGCTGGAAATCCTTCTGGCCGAAGAACGCCTTGTTCGGTTTCACTATATGAAGGAGCTTGGCCACAACTGTTGCAACGCCACGGAAGTGGCCCGGCCGGATCTCGCCTTCAAGGATATCGGATATCCCCTCAACAGTGACGAACACTGTCGGTTTTTCGGGGTACATCTCCTTGTCCGCGGGCATGAAGAGGATATCGACGCCTGAGGACCCGCATTTCTTTCGGTCTCCTTCGATATCGCGGGGATAGCGGCTCAGGTCCTCATTCGGCCCAAACTGCGTCGGGTTCACGAAGATGCTCACGACCACGATGTCGCACGCGTGGCGCGCATCCCGCACGAGCGAGAGGTGCCCTTCGTGCAGGAACCCCATCGTTGGTACGAGGCCGATGGCCTTTCCTTGTTTCCGGAGCAACTCGGAAAAGGATTGCATGTCGGATAAGGAAGTGATTATCTCCATGTTACTATGCTTGACTTCTTTTCTGCCCCTGGGTCTTTGTCCCGCGCGGGCTTACTTTTTCCCCCGCGACTTCGGAACATAGTACTGAATGCCTTGCTTCATGTTCAGGACCTGTTTGAGGAGATCATTGAGGTCCTCCCGCCGATTCACGAAATCAATGTCCGAGGTGTTAATGACGAGAAGAGGCGTTTCAGAGTAATGGAAGAAGTACTGATTATACGCCTCGTTCACCGCCGCGATGTAATCCCGGTCCACATCCTTCTCAAAGGACCTGCCGCGTTGTTTGATCCTGCGGAGGAGCGTATCTGTGTCTGCCTGAAGGAAAATGACTAGGTCAGGCTTCGCGACCTTTGGTTCAAGTATATTATATATCTGTTCATAGAGGGCGAGTTCATGGTCGTCGAGGTTGAGGTAGGCGAATATCCGGTCCTTGGCAAAAAGGTAGTCGCTGATCGTGATCCGCGTGAAAAGGTCAGGCTGAAGCATCTCTTCCTGTTGGGCGAAGCGGTTTAGGAGAAAGAATGTCTGTGTCTGGAAACGGTACCGGGGAGGGTCCTTGTAAAAATCCGTGAGGAAGGGATTGTCTTCGGCGCGCTCCAGGATCAGGCGTGCGCCGAGTTCCTCGGCGAGCAGGCTGGTGAGGCTCGTCTTCCCCACGCCAATCGGGCCTTCGGTCACAATGTAACGGGTATGGCTCAAGGCTGGTTTCTGGCTCATGGCGTTTTGCGGTCTGACCTGCATTTCATGACTGTGGAGGTGTCCTTCAATTCGCGGAGAAGCTGCTCCGCTGTTTTATGCAAGACGGGATGCATCACCTCGGGGGCAATCTCGACAAGCGGTACAAGCACGAATTTTCTCGTTGTCATCAACGGGTGGGGGATTACAAGGTGCGGCTGGTTCATTATCTGGTCTCCATACAATAGGATGTCGAGATCAATAGTGCGCGGTCCCCACCGCAGTGTGCGCTTGCGACCCAGCCTGCCCTCGATAGCACGACAGGCATCAAGCAGTTCTCTCGCAGATAAATCGGTCTCGATAGAGACTACAGCGTTGATAAAATCTTCCTGCTCCTTATATCCCACAGGCTCGGTGCGGTACAGGGAGGAAACGCTGATGACCCGGCCTGTGTCCGCCAAAAGCTCAAAGGCCTTCCGGCAGTTGGCCTCCCTGTCGCCCACGTTCGATCCGACGCCGATGTATGCAATGGTGGGTATAGGATAGTTCACGATTTCCATAGACAACGCAGAGAATTCGGTGGCAAAATTTAACATGAATTCTTCGAATAGTTCGAATGTCACGAACGATAGCTTTACAGGTTTCTACTTGAATTATTCGTGTGATTCGTTAATGCGTGCCATTCATGCTCTACTTGTTTCTCAGCATCCTCTGCGGTGAAATGTCCTTCGGTTCTAAAACTCGAACTGCAGCCCTCCCATCCGCTTCTTGAACTCCTCGAGTACCCGCTGCTCATCAGCCCTGCCTTTGGACTCGAAGGTGGCAGAAAAGCGCAGATAAGAGCCCGCATCGTCCCAGGGCACCGTGCTAATGAGCTTCGCCGTAATGAGGAACTCTGAGAACTCTTCAGCATTAGCAAACCTCCTGCCCTTTTTGACCCCCTTTGGTATCTTCACATAGAGGTAAAAAGTGCCGACTGGCATCTTTGCCGAGAAGCCCATCTCGGCAAGCACTCCCGTCATTGCACGCAGCCTGCGTTCATACTTGGCAATGATCTCGTCGGTGATCTCGGGATGCTCGAGCGCATACACCCCTGCCTTCTGGATGGCCTTGAACTGCCCGGAGTCATAGTTGTCCTTCACATTCCCATAGCCTGCGATCACTCGCTCGTTCCCCACGACAAAGGCGAGGCGCCAGCCAGTCATATTGTAAGCCTTGGACAGAGAGTGGATCTCGACGCCCACATCCTTTGCGCCATCCACTGACAGGAATGAGAGCGGCTTGGCGCCATAGGTTAGCGCTGAATAAGCTGCATCGTGCACTACGATGATTCCGTTTTCCTTAGCGAAGCGTACCGCTTTTTCGAAAAATGCTTTCGTCGCGCCGGCGCCAGTCGGATTGTTGGGATAATTGAGGTAGAGGAGCTTCGCTCTTTTTTTCACATCCGCAGGGATTGAATCGAGATCTGGCAGAAATCCGTTCTTTTCGAGGAGCGGCAAGTTCACCACCTCGCCTCCATACCAGCGGGTATGCGTCCCCATGACGGGATACCCCGGCACGGTCATGAGCGTCACGTCGCCGGGATTGATGAAGACAGAGGGAAGCATCGCAAGCACCGGCTTGCTGCCGATGCCATGGAGCACCTCAGTTTCAGCGTTAATATCGTTAACGCCGTACACTTTCTGCATGTACCGTGCGGATGCATCCTTGAACTCCTGAATCCCGTTGTCCGCGTACCCCCGGTTCTCCGGATTTTCCGCCTCCTTCTGGAGTGTCTGAACCACCCCGGGAAAAGCCATCTCATCGGGCTCACCTACCCCGAAGTCAATAAGCTCCATTTCTGGATGGGCTGCTAGCGCGGCCCGCTTCGCACGCTTGATCTTCTCAAACTTGTAGATCTTCTGTTCTTTGCCGAACATATTACCGCCGATTCGCGCGGCGAAGAGGGATTGAATATAGGTGTCTTCCGTTGTCTGCACTTCTCCCCAGTCCTCCAGTCCTGAAATAATATTCGTTGGACACTGATTAACGCAGATTTTTTTGATTATTTGAAATCCGATTTTTCTGAGTGTATCTGCACCAACCTTTATCTTTTAACTGTGTTATTCAGGCTCCCGATCCCCTCGATGCGAACCTCGATCTCGTCGCCTGGCTTCATAGGCCCGATCCCGGCCGGCGTGCCTGTGATGATAAGGTCGCCAGGCTCAAGCGTCATGATCCCCGAGATAAAGCTCACGAGGTAATCTACCGTAAATATAAATTGCGATGTCCGGGAAGACTGCCGCAGCTCGCCATTCAGATACGACTCGATGAGAAGATCATCCGGGTTGAGATCAGTCTCGATCCATGGCCCCACGGGGCAGAATGTGTCGAAAGATTTGGCGCGCGTCCATTGCCCGTCTTTTTTCTGCAGATCCCGCGCCGTAACATCATTTGCGCACGTATAACCGAGAATATGGTCACGCGCAGAGGCAGGACTGATGTTCCTGACCCGATCCTTTATGACCACCCCAAGCTCGGCCTCGTAGTCCACCTGCGAGCTCGTTGCAGGATACAAGACCGCTTCACCAGGGCCGATCACCGCTGTCGGGGGTTTCAGAAATACGATCGGGGTATCCGGCACCGGGAGACTCAGCTCTTTCGCATGGTCACGGTAGTTAAGCCCGATGGCCACGATCTTGGATGGGGTGCATGGCGGCAGCAGCTTAATTTGAGAAAATAAAAAGCTTGTCTTCAGCGTCCTGAAGGGAGTGAAAAAATCACCACCGAGCTCCGTAACCTCATTGCCGCTCAGAATGCCCCGTGCAGGCCTGTCTTGAGCCTGAAATCGTATCAGTTTCATACCTGCCCCGACAGATGCTCCTATTTTTCGTCAATCCACTCGGAAAGCTGTTCGGCGGGGCGATACCCGCTGAGCACGGTCCCGTCGTCCCGTACGAGCGTTGGCGTTCCATTGAACCCAAGTTCTTTGGCAAGCGCAATATTCTTTTCCACCTGTTCGTTGGGGCACACAGGCTCTGGCAATGCCTTACCGGAGAACGCGTCATCGAGGAGCTCAATCGATTTCCCACACAGAATAGACTGTACCTTTTTATACGCATCCTTATGCATCGGGAGCGGATATGGGATGACATAGAATGCGACATCGGTTCGCTTTGCCAGAACCTGCTTAATTTCCTCATGCAGTTTCTTGCAGAAAGGACAATCAGGGTCCGTGAACACCACAATCTTTTTCTTTGCGGTCTTCTGCCCCATGACCAGCGCCTCGTTGAGCGATATCTTCGAGAAATTGACCTTCCCCGCCTCAAGCGAAATGATCTGGCCGTTGATCAAATGCTTCCGTGAGAAATCAAGGTACAATGACCCGCGTTTGCCTTCGGCCTCGACATCCAGCTGCCACAGGCCTCCGACAGGAGAAAGTTTCACATCCAGCAGGGAACCTGCCGGGAGGATCTTTTTCAAGATTTTCTCAGCGTCTTTTTTCTCTAGCGTGTGGCATTCCTTGCAATCCCCGCCGCAGCCCGGATGCTCCGAAGAAAATGCCCCAGACGTGAGCGGTGCGAGCAAGAAAAGTCCCCCAATCATGATGACCAAACCTCTTTTCATTATCAAACTCCTTACCGGCAATAGATGCCGTGCATCTTACCCCATTCCTCTGTCTTTCGACTTTTGTTACTTCAGACCCAGTACATCCTGCATATCGTAGAGGCCGGGCTTCTTGCCGACGACCCACTTTGCCGCGCGCACCGCACCGGCGGCAAAGGTGTCCCTGCTGTGCGCCCGGTGCGTGATCTCGATGCGTTCACCCTTGCCCGCGAACATCACCGTGTGCTCGCCCACAATGTCACCAGCACGAAGGGTCTGGATACCGATTTCTTTCTTGGAACGCTCGCCGATCATGCCCTTGCGTGCGTAAACGCCGACCTCGTCCAGGTTCCTGTTCACGGCCTGGGCGATGACCTGGGCCATTTTCATGGCCGTGCCAGAGGGTGCGTCCTTCTTCATGCGATGGTGGGCCTCAACGATTTCCATATCATAATCCTCGCCGATGGTCTTGGCGATCTCTGCAAGGATCTTGAAGCAAAGGTTCACCCCGATACTCATGTTCGGGGAGAGCACGCAGGGGATCTTCTGAACTTGCTTGTTGATCTCTCCCATCTGCTCTTTGGAGAATCCGGTTGTACCGACCACAAGCGGCTTGCCCAGGTCCGCGCAGGTCTTGATATGTTCAAGGCTTGTTTCGGGGAGGGTAAAGTCGATGAGCACGTCCCCGGCCTTGAGCGCGGCAACGAGGTCGTCCGTGATCACCGTCAGAACACCTCCTCCAGGGAGCCCGGCCGGGCCGCAGGAGTCCTGACCCACGAGGGGATGCGCCTTTCGCTCGACAGCTGCCGAAAGGCGGATGCCTTCCGAGGTCGAGAGCACGTTGATGATCCGCGAACCCATCCTACCGGCAGCGCCGGCTACGACTGCTTTAATCATGGTTTTTACTCCTTATTGTTTACCGCTGAGAGCGCTGTGCAACTGGTTCTGTCCGGGCAGAGCGCGTGGCGCATAGCGTTAAACTCACTGCCGCCATCCGCCTTATGCGCTCTATGTCTCCAGTAGTGAAAGGTTTCGAGTCAGATCAGCCCGTAGTCCTTAAGCGATTTCCTAAGCTTCTCTTTGTTCACCTCGGCCATAGGACAAAGCGGCAGGCGGAATTCTTCCGTGATCTTGCCCATGAGCGCAAGCGATGTCTTCACCGGGATCGGGTTCGTCTCGATGAACATTGCGCCATGGAGCGGCTCCATTTTATAATGGATCTTAAGCGCCTCCTCCATCTTCCCCCCGAAAAAGGCATCGAACATTCTGGCTGCGTCGGCCGGCACCACGTTGGCCGTAACCGAGATGGCTCCCACACCGCCTAGGCAGAGCAGCGGCAGCGTGGTGTAATCATCGCCCGAGATCACGTCGAAATCCCTGCCGCAAAGCCGGATAATCTCGCTGACCTGCTTCATATCGCCGGTGGCTTCCTTGAGCCCAACGATATTCTTGATCGTGCGGAGACGAGCCACCGTCGCCGGAAGCATGTTCACTCCCGTGCGTCCCGGCACATTATAAAGAACGATAGGGATTTCCACGGATTCCGCTATCTTCCTGAAATGCTGATAGAGTCCTTCCTGCGTCGGTTTGTTGTAATACGGGGTAATGAGCAGCACGCCGTCGGCACCCGCCTTCTTGGCGTATTTCGTCAGGTCGACGGTTTCCTCAGTGCTATTCGACCCCGCACCCGCGACCACGGGTACTCGTTTGTTCACCGCCCTGACCGTGAATTCCACTACCCGGTGGTGTTCCTCGTGGGAGAGCGTGGCTGATTCACCAGTGGTGCCGCACGGTACAATCACGTCCGTGCCGTTTTTAAGGTGAAACTCGATGAGATCCCCGAGAGCCTTTTCATCTACCTTGCCATTCTTGAACGGGGTGACTATAGCAACCATTGAACCTTTGAACATAGCAGCCTCCTTGCTATTTTAATCAGGATTAACAGGATAACAGCGGATCAGATGTCCTTAATATATGATTTTGTAAATCCCGTCAAAAAAAGTGTTTCGTCCTTGATTTTCTCTGCGTTCTCTGAAGTGATGATTCTTAGATATAGAGCATCCCTTCGCACACAACCTCTGCCTTGCCTTCGAGGTGTAGGTCCGTAAACTGTTCGCCTTCTCGCTTGAACGAAACAACCAGCCTATCGCCACCCTTGGTCATCACGGTTGCCGGTGACGATACCTTGCGCAGGGCTGCTGCGATAAGCGCTGCGGCCACCGCGCCGGTTCCGCAGGCAAGGGTCTCTCCCTCGACCCCGCGCTCGTACGTTCTGATCCGAAGCCTGTGCGGACCGTCTATCTGAACGAAGTTCACGTTTGTACCGCCGGGTTTGAAGATCTCATGCTGTCGCGTTTTTCTGCCCACTCCATCCACATCTTCTGCATCAAGATGGTCTGAGAGGTAAACAAGATGGGGGACGCCAGTGTTGATAAAGTGTCCGGTGCGCGTGCCGCGGTCAAGAGGTACCGCTATATTCGTGCGCAATCCGTATGCATTCGTGAGCTGCACCCTGACCGTGTCCTTATTCACTACGGCATGGATGATCCCCGCGAGCGTTTCGAAGGTCATGTTCTTCTTTGCGATCTTCTTAAGGTATGCGAACCGCGCGGCGCAGCGCGAACCGTTTCCGCACATCTCGGCCTCGCTTCCGTCGGAATTGAAGAACCGCCACTTGAAGTCGGCCTTCTTCGAAGGAACGACCACGATGAGCCCGTCAGCGCCGACTGAACGGTTCCGATGGCAAACCTGCTTTGCCAGCCCGGTCAGGTTCTTCCCCTGCAAGACGCCCCTGCGGTTATCGATCAGGATGAAATCGTTCCCGTTCCCCTGCATTTTGTAAAAAGGTATCTTCTTCATGTACAGTCTCTCGGATGACAAATTCATCAAATCACAGTTTATAAATGAGCTCCAATTTTGCAATCCAGCATGGTACAACATGCTTGAATTTTGATTATTGAAATTTGGTGCTTGTCTCTCACCCTTCCAACCACCGCGGGACCTTTTCACCCCTGATGAGGTCGCTATAGGTCTCGCGTTCTCGCACGATGTAATACTCGCTTCCCTTGACCATGATTTCGGCAACGCGCGGCCGTGAATTATAATTCGAGGACATCGCAAAGCCGTATGCTCCCGCGCCCATGACCGCGAGAAGCTCTCCTTGCTTTACCTCGGGCATCTCCCGCTCCTTAGCGAGGAAATCGCCGGACTCGCAAATCGGCCCCACCACATCGAGCACAGTATTCACGGGAGATGCAGGCTCCGACACGGATTTTATCTCGTGGTAAGCCTCATAGAGGCTCGGCCTGATGAGGTCGTTCATGCCTGCATCGACGATCAGGAACCGTTTCTCGCCGCTGTCTTTGTGATAGAGGGCGCTCGTCACGAGGATACCTGCGTTGCCAACGATGGCCCGGCCCGGCTCCAGCACCAGAGTGCACCCGGCCTTTCTGAGGAGCGGCTGGATTGCCTTCGCAAGTTCCTTGGGGTGCGGCGGTGTCTCGTCCTTGTACGTTATGCCCAGCCCACCACCGATATTAATGAACTGGATGTCCAACCCTGCGGACCTGAGCTCGCTGACGAACCCTACGAGTTTTTCGAGCGCATCCACGAACGGCTGGATCTCGGTAATCTGAGAACCTATGTGCTGGTGGATTCCCGTCACTTCTACGTGAGAGAGAGACTTGGCCATCTGGTAGTATTCCAGCGCCTGCTCGATCGGGATTCCGAATTTGTTCTCTTTGAGCCCCGTAGAGATATACGCGTGTGTCTTGGGGTCGATGTTCGGATTCACGCGAAGCGCGATGCGTGCCATCACACCCATGTCCTTTGCAGCATGTTCTATCGCAAGGAGCTCCTCACCGGACTCGACGTTGAACATGAGAATATCGGCCTTGAGCGCATACTCGATCTCATCCCTGCGCTTGCCCACCCCTGCGTACACGACCTTCTTCGGATCGATTCCCACACGGAGCGTGCGGAAAAGTTCCCCGCCCGAAACGATGTCCGCACCCGCGCCCTCCCTGCCGAGCAACCTGAGAATCGCGCCGTTCGGGTTCGACTTGAGCGCAAAGCAGATAATATGAGGAACGCCCGCAAAGGCGCTGTCGAAGGCCTGATAATGCCTCACCAGCGTATTGCTGCTGTAGAGGTAGAACGGCGTTCCAACCCGCTGAGCCACGCTTTTGACAGAAACCCCTTCGCAGTATAGCTCTCCATTTTTATAGACAAAGTCATGCATGGGAAACCTATCCGATTGGAAATTGAACAATGAATAGTGGAAATATTAAATTTCGTTTCTAAGATTTTTCATTTTCAATTTGCAGTGTTTCTTATCTCATCTTCTCAGCGTACGCTTTCTGCTCCTTAGACATCGGACTTTCGTTCCCTGACTGGTCCACCGCGGTAACTGTGTAGTAATACACCACTCCCGGCTTTACCCTCACGTCGGAAAACGTGGTGCGGTTTATCAGCTTGTCCGTAAGACGCTCATAGCCCCTGCCGCTCCTCACTGACCGGTACACGTGGTATCCCGCGAGGTCCCGCTCTTTGTTCTCGTTCCAGGTAAGGAATATCCTGCCCACGCCAGGAACGACTGTAAGCCCCCTGGGCCTCTCCGGCGGTGTCATATCTCTAGGCGTAGCTGACACCTCAACTGAATCAAGGCTCTCCTTCCACGGCAGGGTCGGACTGTCCACAGCACGCACAATATAAAAGTATGTCTTGTTGTTAACCACCGTCGTATCTATATAGAACGTCGTTCTGACCGGTTCCTTGTTAAGCGGTGTATCTTCATACCGGTTTTTTTCCGTACCACGGTAGATATTATAGCCGACAAAGCCTCCATACTGGCTCCCGTCAGATCTCGTAGTGACCAGATCCCAGGAAAGGAAATTTCTGCTGTCATCGCCCGCAGCGGTAAAATTCGTTGGAGCTGCAAGAGAAATAAGCGGCGCCACTCGCACCTCTTCGGACTGTTGGCTTGCCCCGCCCCTCGCGCTCGTGGCTCTGATCCGATAGCTGTACACCTGACCGTATCTCAGGTTCTTGTCGCTCCAGAAAACTGTGCCCGCCCTCACCTCAGCCGGCGCAGGATTTGCCATCGTGATATCGGCAATCTCCTTGTACCGGGGCTTCTTTCTGCTGTCCCCGATCTCCGCCCGGTAGATACGGAACCCCAGAATCTCAGCGGGATTCATGTCCTTGCCTTCCACGTTTTTGGCCGGCACGCGCCATGACAAAAAGGCGACGGCGTCCCTGACAACGGCTTTAATGCTCTTCACGGCCTCGGGCCGAGGGCTATCGGGTGTGAGCGGGTCCGTCTTCCTGCCACAGGAGACGGCAAGCGCCAGGATAAGCATCAGGCAGACGGGCCTGAAAAGCCACCGCGTCCGGGTATTCATCGTATCTTCTTGAGCACCATGAGGCGTTTTCTCAGATTAGCCGGGGCCGTGCCGCCGTATGACGTGCGCCTCTTCACGGATGCCTCCACGGATAACGCGTCATACACGTCCTCCTGAATCAGCGGCGATAATTTTGTGTATTCTCCGATCGGCATATCAACAAGCCCGCACCCCAGCTCCGTGGCACGCAGCACGGCCCTGCCCACGACCTCATGGGCTTTGCGGAACGGCATGCCCTTACGGACCAGATAGTCTGCCAGGTCAGTGGCCGTGATGAATCCGTCCTCCGCCGCCTTCCGCATCGTTTCCCTGTGAATCGAGACCCCCTTGAGCATCTCGATGAACACCGACAGTGAGAGCGTTACCGTTTCAGCGGCGCCGAAAATCGGTTCCTTGTCCTCCTGCATGTCGCGATTGTACGCGAGTGGCAATCCTTTCATGAGCGTGAGGAGCGCCATGAGGTTGCCATATACCCGGCCCGTTTTGCCGCGCGTGAGCTCCGCCACGTCGGGGTTCTTTTTCTGGGGCATGATCGAGGAGCCCGTGGTGAAGGCATCGGATATCGTGATGAACCCGAATTCTGATGACGACCAGATGACGAGTTCCTCGGATAGGCGCGAGAGATGCATCATGATCTGAGCGCAGGCAGCAACGAATTCGATTGCGAAATCACGATCCGAGACGGCGTCAATGCTATTTTCGCACACACCGCTGAAACCGAGCTGCTTGGCAACGAACTTCCGGTCGATGGGAAGTACGGTCCCAGCGAGGGCACCGGCGCCGAGCGGCATCACGTTCACCCGGCGGAAACAGTCTTCAAGCCTGCCGCGATCGCGCTCGAACATCTCGTAATATGCAAGCAGGTGGTGACCGAGCAGCACGGGTTGTGCGCGCTGGAGGTGTGTGTAGCCCGGCAGAACAACATCGCTGTGCCGTTCGGCAAGATCAACGATGACCGCCTGGAGCGCCGTGAGGAGTTCGTGAGTCTCAGCAATCTCGTCGCGCAGGAACATGCGGATGTCAAGGGACACTTGGTCGTTCCTGCTTCGTGCCGTGTGCAGCTTTCCACCCGTGGGCCCAATCTTCTCGATCAGCCGGTTTTCGATGTTCATGTGGATATCTTCGAGCTCCACGCTGAACTCGAACGTACCCGCGACGATCTCCTTTAGAATCTCTTCAAGCCCGCGGATGATGCGGTCGGCATCTCGCTTCGGAATGATACCCTGCCTGCCGAGCATGGCGGCATGCACCATGCTTCCCGCGATATCATAGGGATAGAGCCGCCAATCATAGGGGATCGACGCCGTGAACTGCTCGACGAGCTCGTTCGTGGCTTCGGTGAACCTGCCGCCCCAGGGCTTGGTCTTCTTCGCGGCCGTCTTCGCTTTCTTAACTATCTTGGCCTTCTTGGTTGCCATATCGTATAAAACCATTTTGACACTGACTCACACTGCTTAATCTATGATTAATGCCGCAATGCCGCATCTTTAATCATAATTTCTTCAGTGTAAACCCGTGTCAAATTCTTTCTTTGTTTGCTATCTCGAAGATCTATGCTTTTATTTTGGATGCCTTGCTCCCAATTCTGAGCCGGAGCGCGTTCAGACGGATGAAACCTTCGGCGTCCTTCTGGTTATAAACCTGGTCCGCCTCAAAGGTCGCGAGCTCCGGATTATAGAGCGAGAGAGGCGACTTGCGGCCGACCGTGTCACAATTCCCTTTATATAACTTTAGCCGCGCCGTGCCGCTCACGTTCTTCTGAGATTCGTCTATCGCGGTCTGAAGCATGGTGCGCTCGGGCGCAAACCAGTATCCGTAGTACACCAGTTCGGCGTAACGCGGGATCAGGCTGTCCCTCAGGTGCATGGACTCGCGGTCCATGGTAATGGACTCCACGGCACGGTGTGCCGCATGCAGGAGCGTGCCGCCAGGCGTCTCGTACACACCGCGGGACTTCATGCCTACATAGCGGTTCTCCACTAGGTCTATACGGCCAACGCCATGACTGCCAGCAATCCGGTTCGCTTCAGCTAGAAGTGCAGCAGGGGAAGCCCGTTTCCCGTTTATAGCAACAGGATTGCCCGCAGCGTATTCTACCTCAATGTACTCTGGCTTGTCAGGCGCTTTCTCAACAGGAACGGCCATAGTGTACATGTCTTTGGTCGACTCTTTCCAGGGATCCTCAAGGACGCCGCCTTCGTAGCTGATGTGCAACAAGTTGCGGTCCGTGGAATATGGCTTTGACTTGGTCGCAGTAACCGGTATATTGTGCTTCTCGGCATAGGCGATGAGTTCCTCGCGACCCTTCATGCTCCACTCGCGCCAGGGCGCTACGATCTTCACGTCCGGCTTGAGAGCAAAGTAGGTGAGCTCGAACCGTACCTGGTCGTTCCCCTTGCCCGTTGCCCCGTGGCAGACCGCGTCCGCACCTTCCTCATTTGCGATCTCTATCTGGCGCTTGGCAATGAGCGGCCGCGCAATCGAGGTGCCGAGGAGATAGCGGCCCTCGTATACGGCATTCGCCCGCAGCATGGGGAACACGAAATCCCTGACGAATTCCTCGCGCAGGTCATCGATGTAGATCTTACTCGCGCCGGTCCTAATAGCCTTCTCTCGAAGCGGCTCAAGCTCCTCGCCCTGTCCGATGTCCGCAGTGAACGCGATCACTTCGGCACCATACTCCTGTTTAAGCCAGGTGATGATGACCGATGTATCAAGTCCGCCTGAATAGGCGACAACGATTTTTTTAATGTCCTGCTTCAATCAAATGCTCCATAAAATAGGGCAAGGGCAGGCATTTTCCTACAACTAGACACTGGAATTCGTACCTCAGACCCTGTTATTTTCCTTCTACGATCTTGACCTTCATCTCGATGCGTTCGTTCGGATTGTCGCGCGCGTCCCTGGGCTGGGATACGATCTTATCCACAGCCTCCATTCCGCTCTCGACCTCACCGAAAACCGTGTACTGCCTGTCGAGGAACGGCGAATCCTTCACGCAGATGAAGAACTGCGAGCCGGCGCTGTCCGGACTCTGCGCCCGCGCCATGGAGAGCGTGCCCCGCTTGTGCGGCTTCGCGCTGAACTCGGCCTTGATTGTATACCCAGGTCCGCCCATGCCGTGCATCCCCTTGTCCGGGTTTTTGCTATTCGGATCGCCCCCTTGGATCATAAAGCCGGGGATCACGCGGTGGAATGTGGTTCCATCATAAAAACCCTTCTTTGCAAGCTCAATAAAGTTGTTCACGTGCCCGGGCGCCACATCGGGAAAGAACTTCAGTGTGATGTTTCCGAACTTGGTTTCGATGATTGCTTTTGTCATGGACATTTTTTTGATCTCCTGTGCCGTAAATTTTTTCAATTCCTGCTGAGCGAACCCCGGTGAATTGGTAAAAATACTAAGCAAAACAGCGAAAACAAGCAGAACCTTTTTCATTAACAGCCTCCTCGTACCATAAAATTTGCCTGAAAGTACAAACGAAAGGGTAGGATGTATTGTTTTACCAGAAACTCGGGGGGATGTCAAACAAAACATAGGTTTGCACGGGGAAAATGCACGGAAACCGCGCTCCAGATCTTTCCTGGGAGCCGCAAGGTATAATGGGAAATAACAGCGTCCCTCCTATTGACGGAAACAGATATCCGCTGATATACTTCAAGTCATCTGTTATATCCCTCCATCGGACAGCAAGGTGCACGTGGCAAACGGCCCACCCAATAGAAGATGCTTTATCCGGGTCCCGTTCCACACCGAGGTCGCCGTGCGGGCAGGCAACCGTACCAAGCGGGCAAACACCGAAGTAAACGTGAGCATGGGCGGGTTGCACATGCCGACCGATGATGTCCTTTTCACACTCGGCGTGCCTTGCAGAGTAAGCATTATGCTTTCTTCCTTCGAAAACAAACTGCTCATCGGCCGATGGGTAAATAATCCGTTCCTAGCTAGGCAGCTTTGTGGTTGAATTCACCCAGCTCGATCTCGACAGTTATCACCACCTCCGGCAGCTTATCCTCAACAACACTGATGAACCGGAGAAGGCAGAGCAGGAATTCTCCTCCCACTGGGGGATCCGACCGCAGCTCCATTAACCGTGACCTGATCGAGTGCATCATGCAAACACCAGCATCCCTCTTCACCATGATGCGCCATTATGTTGTTCCCATTTTCATGAATTTCTGATAAACTCTTGGAAAGTGAGCATCGGGTCATTTTACAGTGAGAAAGGAGATTGGTATGGTGCAGAAGGCAAGCGGCAAATTGACGGACATGTTGAACAAGGCAATCGCCCGGGAGATCCAGGTGAGCGTGCAGTACATGTGGCAGCATGTGATGGCAAAAGGCCTGGAGTCAGCGGAGATTGCGGACGTGTTCGAGGATGTCGCGATCACGGAGATGAAGCACGCCGAGAAGATTGCTGAGCGGCTCTTCTATTTCGACATCACCCCCACGACCAAGCCAGAACCCATTAAGGTGGGCGGCACTATGCAAGAAATGCTGGAGTACGACGCGAAGGCCGAGGAGGAAGCAATCGATCTCTATAAGGAAATTATCAAGCAGGCAAACTCCGAAGGAGACACCACCACGCGGCTACTCTTTGAGCAGATTCTTGCCGAGGAGGAAAACCACCACGATACGTTTACGACGCTACTGGGGAAATAACGACGTATTTCCCGCTCTGAGAACAAAATGAGGACGCAAAAAGCCGAGACATGATCCCTCGGCTTTTTATTTTCACGACACCCTGTGGAAATATCTCATTATCCTTAGAAAAGGCAACTAGCCACGAATGAACACGGATTTATTGCTGAGAGCACAAAGTTGAGAGAATGGCGGGGTGGACGGGGCTCGAACCCGCGACCTCCGGCGTGACAGGCCGGCGTTCTAACCGAACTGAACTACCACCCCAATTGAGTAGAGAATGCGGAGTCGAGGAGTTGCGGAGTGAACATTATTCCTCACGCTCCTGAACTCCTACACTGTGCTTTTATGGTAGGCGGAACAGGGATCGAACCTGTGACCCCAGCCTTGTAAGGGCTGTGCTCTCCCAGCTGAGCTATCCGCCCGGTTCCAACCTCGGGAGAGTGGTAATATCTATTATTCCACCCAAAATGTCAAGCGAAATTTAACCGCTTTTCCTTGATATCAATGGCCTAGAAGCTACCTTTTCACGATAGGGCTGATCACCAGAAGCGCGATACCGTCCACCAGGAGCAGAAGGTTCAGTCCCGCGCTCACGGCATGCAGTTTTGCGAATCTCCTTCTCATCGGCGAATCGGGGGACTCGCGCTCGAAGGATGTCACCGCCTGCTTCACCTTGACCGCATCGGGGTGCAGCTTGAACACGATGAAGACATTGATTATGAGTGCTATTGTAAGGAGGAAAAGCGAGAGCCGGTATGCAGTCTTTGATTGATCTCCGGCAACGATGAAAAACAAAAGCAAAGCCACAGCAGCGAGAACGAGATTGTAGAGAAAATATCCTGGGAAGAGTTCCCCCACGATCTTACCTGCCAGGTCCCGCCCGAATGACCGAAAAATGACCGGTGTGACGATGAACGTGACCGATGCGATCCCGCCGACCCAAAGTGCGAGGACGAGATTGTACAATGAGAACCAGGAAATATTCATAAACACCTCTTATCCAATATAGGATGTACAGATTACATCAATAAATCTTGAATTAATTCATTATGTTATGTTTCTACTGCACTTACCACTACGTAATTTCGATAGTTGAATGTCGCTCTGGAAAGGCGTCAACGGAGTCAAGCACTTCTTAATTCCAGATGTAATCTGCAACTCTCAACACCCCTGCCGATTCAACGGTACAGGAAGGAATCACGTTCAATACATGAAAACTGCCGACTATATTTCATGAATGACCGGTCGATGACACCTGCATCTGTGAGGACTTTAACTGCGAGGTTGCGGGTCTAGTGAGGCCGTTGTCCCAATCTATGCGGCCTATCAGCGTTGTAAAAAATACCGGCACTTCTGATGCGAATGAGAGCTGAATGCCGCTGAAGGGGTGTTTGAAGGAAATCGATCTGGCATGAAGTGCCATGCGTGGTTGCGACTCATTCTTGTTCCCATATTTTGTGTCACCTACAATCGGGTGTCCAATATCGGCTAGATGTACTCGTATTTGGTTCTTCCTGCCCGTTAATAGAACCACTTCCAGCAAGGAAAATCTATTCGTCACCCTGATCACTTTATAAGCCGTTTGGGACAGCTTACCTTTTGTGCTATCGGCCGTAGAATAAACGTTATAATCTTTGTCCTCCGCCAAATATGTAGTAATGGTTCCCGAGCTTTTTTCACACTTGCCATGAACAACTGCAAGATACTTCTTTTCTGTTTGTTTCCACTGGGCCTTCAAGCGAAGCATCGCCTCCTCGCTCTTTGCAAAGATGAGTATCCCGGATGTGTCTCTGTCCAGTCGGTGAACGACGAAAATACGTTTTCGACATCTGCCGCAACCCGTGCGGATGTAATCCGTTAATATGGAGTGAGCCGTGCGCGATTTCTCCCTCTCTGTAGCGACGGTCAAAAGACCCGCTGGCTTATCCACTACAAGAATATCTTTATCCTCGTAAAGGACGGCGAGCCCTTTTGATATGAACTTGATACTCGAAATAGGTCGTTTTCCCACAGCAAATATTATATCATGGATTATTAAAAGTGATGTACTTGTTTACAATTATCGAAACAACAGAATATTATTGAAAGAACTTCATAACAAGGCAATATATCATAATATAATGATTACATGCAGTATTTCTGGTAGCAGGATTTTCGGTTTGATAGGGTGCTGACGGTCTGTAAATTATTCTTTGTTCCTGAACGACATCTCGCGTCCGTCTATCGCCGCCGCCCAATTTCCATGGCGAGACGGATGAAGCCTGACACCGGACCTCCCCCCGCAATAACTGCTGATAGGAGACCATTAATCACCGCTCAGCATCGCGGCCCGACGCTGCTCGAATAACGGATTCGTTTTATAGTAGTCACCGCCCTTGCGTACAATGCGTCGCGCCTCAGAGATATTCCCGTTCAGGTACAGGGCTCTGGCGTACCCATCGATAACTTCCGGATCTTCAGGGTCAAGCTGGTAAGCTTTTAGGAGATATGCTGCAGCCTCGGTACCGGGTTGCTGGTTGAGCAGAAAGATCCCATAACTGACTATGGTCGGGATATCCTTTGGGTCGAGTGCGAGGGCCTCTTTCCACTGTTCCATAGCTTGTTCTACTTCCCCACGAGATGCATAGATCGACGCCAAAATCCGTCGCACAGGTACGAGTTTTGCGTTCAACATGAGTGCCTGATGAAGTTCCTTGACCGCGAGATCGGTCTGGTTCATTTTCCAGAGCATCCACCCGTAGTCTTGATGGACATCGCTGCTCTCCGGGTAAATCTCCACCACCCGGCGAAGGATAGCCAGAGCCTCGGTGTAATCACCTCTGAAATACCGTCTGAGGTACTCTCGGTAATAATACGAAACGACCTCGTTACGCAAGTTCCTATTCCATGGCGCTGTGTTAATAGCCTGATCATAGTGATGAATGACCTCCTGTGCCGGATACCCGCGGAACTGGGCGACCTGCCCATCGAGGAATATCCCCTCGGCCCGAAACGCCGTATTGAGGCGTATGGCCTCTTGACCGGAGCGACCCTTCCTCGCGAATAGGTCGAGATCCGGTCCACGAATCGACATCAGAATCTCGTGATTCACAAGAGTTCTCTCGTCCGGGGGTACGGCATAGTCGCGGGGAGAGTAGAACTCATAGTACGGTTCCTCAAAGGTGTTCACAGGGCCGGGAGGTATGGCATGGCGCAGCGTCTCTTCAGTCCCGATAAAATGGGCTAGAACGGCTTCCGCGGTAGTCAAGCCGTACTTGCGAATACCCTGAAATGATTCGGGGTCGGCCTCCATGGCTTTACGCATCCACGCCGGGTCAATATCGATGGGATCGTTAGAGCCGACAAGGAACGTGTTGGTCATCGTGAACCTTCCGACAGGCGGGAAATACCAGAGTTGTGTATGAGGGAACTCATTAAGGAAGGTCCTCACTGCCAGATCGTACTGCGAGGGCGGCAGGTCGGTAGGCATCCACTGAATGACGAGTCCGCCCGGGGCAAGCCTCTGCCTCAAAAGCGCATAGTATTCCTCTGAGTACGAGAACGAGTTGGTGGCGTATTTCCCTGCGGTCTTCTCGTCAGCCGATATGATGTCGTACCGCTCCTGTGTTGTCTCGAGGAAATCAGCCACGTCGTCTACGATAATGACTGCGCGAGGGTCGTTGAGTATATTGAAGTTTTGTTCCAAGAAGTATCTCGCTCCCTCGACGACGCCGCGCGATATCTCTACACTCACGATCTTCTTAAGCGCGGCATGCCTGGCACTTTCGCCGACCAGAATGCCCGAGCCGAGTCCTATCGAAAGCTCCGAGCTGTACGATTTCAGAAGTAGCTTCGGCAGGTGTGCCAGGATCTGCTGCTTGTAGTCGGTGGCACCGTTCCCTCCGATGTTGATGCCGTCGACGCTGATTGCCTTATAGCCGTTGTCAGCGCTGACCCATACCTTTGTGGTCACGAGCCCCCCCTCCCGGTAGAAGAGGACCTCGTCCCGTCGTTGCTGGAATTCCGAGGGAAACTGGAAGGAGAGCGGCATGCGCACGAGCGCAAGAGTGACTGCCAGGAATATGACCAATGACACGGATACGACGGCCATGGCGTGCTTCCACCGGGCAAAAACGAGCACGATGCCCAGGCCCATGTTGAGTGCAGCCATGAGAAGAATACCTTTCTGGATCCCCAGGAGCGGCATGATCAGGAGGCCCGGCAGAAGCGCCCCCAGCACGTTGCCCAGCGTGTTCACGGCATAGATCTTTCCCACCGTTGTCCCGGTTTTCTGAAGATTGGAAACGAAAATCTGCCCCATCAGGGGTAACGTCGCTCCGATCAGGGTAGCAGGAAGAAGCATGAGGGACAGCGCTATCACGAAATTCGATACAGCGAGAAGCTCGAGTTGGCCGGAATATCGGATAATGAAAGAGCGGATAGTTTCCGATTGCACGATGAAAAAGAGCAGAGGTAAGGCAACTGCGGAAAAAACCCCAATCAGGATCTCAATCGCCGCGAACAGTCGGAGCGGGTTTTTAACGATGCCCCCAAGGAACCGGATTCCGTACCCGCCGAGCGCAATGCCCGCCAGAAAAGCCGTGAGCATCAGCGTGAATGCATAAGTCGTGTTCCCGAGTAAAAAGACAAGCGCTCGCGTCCAAAAGATTTCGTAGGCGAATGAGGCTAAGCCTGATAGCGCGAAGGCCCAAAGCGCAAGACGGTACATTCGATTGACCTGAGCGTCAGCAATCGGGATCAAGGTTTCGGGATGTGCCGGCGAGGACATTGGAACCGGAGCATGGTCGAGTCCAGACCGCATGGATGCAAGCCACGCAAGGAGGCCTACCGAAAGGTTTCCAAGGACAGCTACGTCGATTGCTCCATGCAGCCCGAGGCGACCGATAAGATAAAAGCCGGCCGCGAGACTTCCGGCGACAGCTCCCACAGTATTAATAGCATATAAGCTTCCTAGCTCCTCTCCAATCCGTGACAGCCGTTTCATTACGACTCGCGACAGGATGGGCAGGGTCGCTCCCATCAGGACCGTAGGGATGATGAGGAGCGAGAAAGCAATGAAAAAACGAATTACCGCAAACGCCAGAGGTGACTCACCAAAGGTCGCGTGTACCCACACATAGACTGGAGTTATCCGAATTAAAAAAAACGAAGCAGTGAAGGCGGTGATGCCTGCTCCTATCTCGTACAAAGCATAAAGCCGCAAAGGTTTACGGCTCCGGTCGGCGTATTTCCCCAGCACGTAACTGCCAAGCGCAATGCCCGACATAAAAGCCGCTAGTACGATCCCGACTGCGAGGACGCTTCTCCCGAAAATGAGCATCATCATCCGGGACCAAACAACCTCGTATATCAGCCCACAGGCCCCTGAGACGAAAAATAATATAAAAATAAACCAGTTCATACCTTAAACAAAGCCGCCATGATAGACCATATTAATGTACAAATAGTAGCATTTTAATAATATTCATTGCAAGCTGAAAATATGCTTAAATACTTGTCTTTAAAACATCTAATCTATAAAAAATTAACAATGGACTTCAGCAAGCTTGCTTATTTTGTTCATACTCGTTTGTCAGACGAACAAATTAGGACAAGAAAGTAGCTTCGGGATGAGCATCGCGGGATGGTGATTGTTCATTTTAGGCTGCACGACCCTATCAAAATTTGAGACTGCAGAGTGCAGAACTTAGCCCCTGCCCAACAACTATTTTATAAAACAAGGTCTTTATACAGCATTTCTCATTCAATAATCCGGAATATAAAATGATTGCTAGGCTTCCTCATAAATGGCAGGATGTGTGAAATACGCGCTTTTGATTTTGTCCGCTCATTATGGCTCCATGACAGGCAGCGGGTTTTTCTTCACTCCCTGAACGACATCTTGAGCTCGTATATCCCCGCCTCTGCCCGCTTTTCTATGTTGAACCCCATTTTTTCGAACAGCTGGAGCATCAGCGCGTTCTCCATCAGCACCGCTGCCGTGAATCCGAGCAAACCTCCTTTCTTCGCCAGGTAGGTGATGTAGGTGAGCAACTCTGCGCCGATCCCTTTTCCCTGATAATAATCCCTCACCACGAAGGCGACCTCAGCGGTGTGCGTGGTCTGATCAATGGTATACTGCGCCATTCCCAAGATCTGCTCCTGCCCCTCGTGCTCACGTACGGCGAGGATAACCATCTCCCGGGTATAGTCGATGACTACAAAGGGTTGGAGCCGCTCATGATGCATGTCGGGCCGTGTGGAGATGAACCGGCGGTACAGGGAATCGGTCGATAGGGAATAGAAGAAGTCCTTCAGCAGGTGTTCGTCACTGAGCTTCACCGGCCGCAGCAGAATGTTCAAGCCGGTCCTCGTGGTGCGGTATGTTTCAAGATCTTCCGGATACTCTCCCTGTACTCCGGGGATAAAGGCCTGGTCCTTATAGATCAAGCTGCGTTTTTTTGCCTCCTCGATTAACCACGGCCGGAATTTCGGGTGCGCTATCGCGATCAGTTCCATGGCCCGCTCCCGGATGTTCTTTCCGTGGAGATAGGCGATCCCGTATTCGGTCACGACATAGTGGATGTCACCGCGGGAGAGCGTCACACCTGCCCCTTCTTTCAGGAATGGGGCGATACGCGAAACCTCTCCGTTCTCGGCGGTGGCCTGGAGAGCAAGAATGGTCTTTCCGCCCTGAGATAGAATCGCCCCGCGCATAAAGTCCGCCTGCCCCCCGATGCCGCTGTAGAAGGTTTTGCCGATAGACTCGGCCGTGGCCTGGCCCGAGAGATCGATTTCCAGGGCGCTGTTAATCGCGGTCATGTTCTTCTGGCGGGAGAGTACTGTGGGGTTGTTGGTATAGTTCACCGGTCGGAACTCAATGGACGGATTGTCGTGGAGAAACTCATAGGTCTCACGCTTGCCCATGCAGAAGGCTGCGACCGTCTTTCCGCGGTTTACCTCTTTTTTCGAATTGTCGATAACGCCCCTTTTCATGAGCATCACGATACCGTCGGTCAGAAGTTCTGTGTGGACGCCGAGATGCTTTTTGCTCTGAAGGTGTGTGAGGATGGCGTTCGGTATGCTCCCATATCCGACCTGGATAGTATCGCCATCCAGCACTATACGCGAGACGTAGGTTCCAATCTTCTGAGCGATCTCGTCCGACACAGATACCTCGAACTCCAGAAGCGGCTCGTCATGTGGAATGACGAAGTCCACGTCTCTGATATTGATGAAGGTATCGCCGAGGACCCGCGGCATGCGCGCGTTCGTCTGCGCGATGACGAGTGCTGAGTTCTCCGTCGCCGCCTTCACTATGTCCACGCTGATGCCGAGGCTCATGTAACCATGTTTGTCCGGTAGGGAGGTCTGGATAAGGGCAACGTCAACAGGCACGAGCTTTTTCTGGAACAGGGCGGGCACCTGGGACAGGAATATCGGGGTGTAGTCCGCAATACCACGGTTCACGGCCTCGCGCGTATTGCTCCCTATGAAGAATGAGTTATGCCGGAAGATGTCCTTGAACTTTGCATCGGCGTACGGCGCGACACCTAGTGTCCAGACTTGCAGGAGTTCTGTGTCGAAAAATGCCTTGGGATGGGACTGAACGTATTTGATGAGCGCGCTTACAAGGTATTGAGGTTCGCCGCATCCCGTGCCGATGAAGATCCTGTTGCCCGGATGGATGTGGCTGAAGACACTTTCCTCCGCCAGGAACTTCTCGGGGTAGAGCGATCTTATAAGCTCCAGTTTCTTATGCGTTTCCTGTTCGATCACGGCTCTCTCCTGCCATCTTTAAGTATAGCAGAAAGGGCACTGCCCACTTGACAAGTTTAAGCGTTATCCACACTTTGTTTATACTCCTTTTCTGCTAATATATCTGTTTGTTATCCTCCTGGTAAGGCCCCGTAAAGGAGGGGATAGGCCAGAACCAAAAAAATAAAAATATTTTCATTGCGGGCCTGGTGCCTCGTCGCAGCCTATGGCCGTAACGAGAAACGGGCCTTCTCTCTGGTCTTGCAGCGGCAATCAATTTTGGGCACTCAATGAAATCTTGCTAATCTTGTCTGAAAGATTTTCAGCTTATGATTTTTATCGCCATGTTGTCGGGCACGAAGTTAATTGGTAAGTTACTTAAAAATCCTCACGAGAACCTTGATGTTGATTGCGGCAATCTCGCGATAAGTATCAAGAGCGTCCTCTCCCAGACATTGTTCGGAATGACGATGACCGGGACAAAATGTGCCTGAGACAGCCGGGACCTCGTCGAATCCTGAAGCGACCTGATGAAATCCGCTTTCCCACCTTGACCATCCGCTTTTTCTCAACTAAACTTAATACATTATGCTCGATGCCCTCTTCAATCCCCGCTCCATAGCCGTCATCGGCGCATCTCATGATCCAAAGAAAGTCGGTCATGCTGTCCTCAACAACCTGATCCGCTATAAATATAGAGGCAAGCTCTGCCCTGTGAATCCATCGGGCGGCGAAATCCTCGGGCTGCAAACCTATCCTACGGTCTCGGCAATCGGCGATAACACCGACCTTGCTGTCATCGCCGTGCCCGCGAGCATCGTACCCGGCTCACTCAGAGAATGCGCTTCCGCCGGGATCAAATCAGCGGTCATCCTGAGCGCGGGGTTCAAGGAGGCTGGCAAAGAGGGCACCAGGCTGGAGGAAGAGCTCCGGACTATTAGTAAAGATCGAGGCATTCGCATCCTCGGCCCAAACTGTCTCGGCCTCATCAATACGACGAACAGCATGAACGCCACGTTCGCCGCGGACATGCTTCCGAAAGGCAAGATCGCCTTCTTTTCCCAGTCCGGCGCCATGGGCATCGCCATCATGGACTGGGCGATCGGTAATGATATCGGGTTCTCAAAGTTTATTAGTCTCGGGAACAAGGCTGATCTCTCAGAGATCGACTTCATCGAATATTTTATAGACGACCCCGACACAGACATAATTCTCGGATACCTCGAGGACGTGGTGGACGGGAAACGGTTCATGGACATCGCGCGCAAAGCGACCATGATAAAGCCTGTCGTCCTTCTGAAATCCGGCGGCACCGAGGCCGGGGCCCGTGCGGCATCATCCCATACCGGCGCACTCGCCGGTTCGGACGTTGCCTTTGATGCTGCCTTCAGGCAGACGGGGATCATGCGTGCCCAGGGCGTTCAGGACCTCTTCGACACGGCCCTGGCCTTTGCTGAGGGGAAGATCCCTGCAGGGAACGGACTGCTTGTGATCACGAACGCCGGCGGCCCTGGAATCATCGCAGCGGATACGGCAGAACGGCTTGGCGTCGAACTGCCGCACATGACCAGAGAGAGCATTGCGATCATGGCCCTGAAGCTGCCCCCCAACGCCACGGTTTTTAATCCCGTGGACCTGATCGGTGACGCTACTTCCGAGCGATATGCAGCAGTTCTCGAGCAGGCTGCCAAGGACCCCAATGTCGACGGCATGCTGGTGATCCTTACTCCCCAAGCCATGACAGACGTGGAGAACACAGCCGATATCGTCATCACGACATCCGGTACAACGGATAAGCCGATCATTGCCTCTTTCATGGGTGAAGCCCGTGTGCGAACGGCTATCAAGAAGCTCAAGGACGCTTCGATACCGAACTTCATCTATCCCGAGCTCGCGGTGAAGGCCTTCAAACGGCTGTCGGACCAATGGGCACGGCAGCATCTCGAACAAGAACAGACGATGTGCCTTGAGGTGAACAAGGGTGCGTTACAGCAGAAGATCGATGGATTCATTGCTGCAAACAAATTCCAGCTCGGTGAGGACGAAGCGGCGGCAATTCTTGCGTACTACGGATTCAGGTTCCCGCGAAAAGCACTTGCGCGGACATCGCGAGAGGCCGCTGCGCTTGCAGCAAATATCGGCTTTCCCGTGGTGATGAAGATTGCGTCACCCGACATCCTGCATAAGACCGACGTTGGCGGCGTAAAACTTAATATAAAATCCGCTCCTGAGGCCGAGGACACATTCCTCGAGATCACCGCGAACGCCCGTCGATTCATGCCCCAGGCGTTCATCCAGGGCGTGATACTTTATGAGATGATTGCCGGCGGCAAGGAAGTCATCCTCGGCGTGACCCATGACCGCACCTTCGGCCACATGCTCATGTTCGGTCTCGGCGGCATCTACGTCGAGGTGTTGAAAGACGTAGCATTCCGCATCACACCCGTTTCCCATCGCGACGCACAGGCCATGGTGAACGAGATTAAAACGTCGGCCCTGCTCCGTGGCGCCCGCGGCGAGAAGGCCGTTGATGTGAACGCCGTGGTCGATAGCATTCTACGCCTCTCTTGCCTCGTCACTGACTTCCCGGTGATCCGGGAACTGGATGTGAACCCGCTTGTTGCAATGGAGAAAGGCGTAGTGGCTCTGGATGCGAGGATAATATTCAGAAGATAGAGCCCTGAGGCCAGCATCCGGGGGCAAGGGGTCAGGAACGCCCAAAAAAGAGGGATGGGGAAAAAGATCAAAACGCGCAGGGATTAACCGGACTAACTGTTTGGCAGAAAGCCCATGCGCTAACACCGGATATTCATATAGTTTTTTTCTCAGTTTGAGTGTGGTTCTTAAACCTAGGGTTCAGACCTTTGGTTTCAGGACCCTGACTCTTGGCCCTGAACCCCGATTCTAAGGAGGTTTTTATGATCCCCATATTCATAGCATCCAACACCGGTTACGCCGGAAGGACGTTCATTTCCCTCGGCCTTGCCATAAAGCTCAAGGAACAGGGATACAAGATCGGATACATGAAGCCCATCGGCAAGGTGCCGATAAAAAGGGACCGGGACATCTACGACGCCGACGCTCTGTTCATAAGGGAAACCCTGGGCTTGATGGAATCAATGGATGTGGTCTCTCCTTTCGTCTTGAGCTATGAGACACAGAGCCTGCTTTTCCAGGGGAAAATCAAGGACGCAAGGAAGCAGATATTGATGGCCCTCCGCTCCCTCAAGAACAAGGATTTTGTGGTGATCGGTGGTGCAGGAGATCTGTTCGAAGGTGCTCTGCTGAACATCAATACCCTTTCGCTCGTGTCCGACATGAAAGCACATGTATTGATGGTAGAGCCGTGGCGGGGGGACGTTTCCGCGGACTCGCTCTTCGGCGCGTACCAGATATTCGGAGAGCAGTTCGCAGGCTGCGTTTTCAATAAAGTCCCGGCGCACACCGTGGAGCATGTGAAAGGAACGGTGAACCCCTTCTTGGAGAAGAAAGGAATCAGGATTTTCGGCGTCTTCCCCAAAGACCATTTTCTCGAATCCGTGAGCGTCCAGCAGCTGAACGACATCCTGGGTGGTAAGGTGCTCTGTTGTGAGGATAAACTCGGGGAGTTTGTCGAGAACTTTTCCATCGGGGCTATGGATGTTGATAGCGCAATAAACTATTTCCGCAGGATGCCTAATAAAGCTGTGATCACCGGCGCGCATCGTGCCGACATCCAACTCGCAGCCCTGGAGACATCGACCAAATGCGTCATTCTCACCGGCGGGCTCGCGACGAATGACGTGGTCATCGGTAAGGCGCAGGCCAAAGGCATCCCCATCATCTCCGTCCCGGACGATACCTTCACCACCATTGACAAGATCGAAATCAGCATGGGCAAAACAAGTATCCGTGAGAAGCGCAAAGTGGAACGCGTCAAGGAACTGATGGACATCGAGTTCGATATGCGGCGGTTTTTGATGAGCGTGAAGTAAGCCCTGTTCGAGATTAAAATTCTCGAAATTATATCGTTGGAGGCTTTATACCACTATCTCTGATGAATGATAGACACTGCCGACAGGAGTCGGCGAATTTCTATTACAAAGTAAGACACCTTTTAACGGGGAATCCAGAGGAAACCGAAAAAGCTCTGTTGCTCCCAAAGGACGCACAGAATAAATGTTTTCTTTGAAGCCCTCGCACCCAGCGTGCATTGCAAGAGAAATTTTCTTTAAAGGCAGAAATTGGCGGATAATCCTTCACTCATGTAAAGACTGGACTCTTTCTACCGCCTATCCGGACTGATATGCTCACTGAATATTTAAAGAATATCCCACTGTTTAAACATCTCAAGGATGCGCAGCTCAAGGAAATCGCAGAGCGGTGCAAAAGCGCCACTTATAAAAAGGGGGTTGTGATCTTCCACAAGACAGACCCGAGCACCGACCTCTATATTGTAAACTCAGGCAGGGTGAAGGCGGTACTGGCGGATGATCAGGGAGACGAAATCGTGCTCGCGCAGTTCGAGAAGGGAGCATTTTTCGGAGAGCTGAGCCTCCTCGATAACAAGGGGCGGTCCGCCACCATCGTCGCGGACAAGGATTCAGAGCTCGCGATCCTGAAGAAAGATGTTTTTTTTGATTTGCTCTACAAAAATCCCAACATTGCCGTGGAACTCATAACGACTCTGGTCGAGAGACTGAGGAAGGCAGATGAATTGATCGAATCGCTGGCATTTTTCGAAGTAGGAGAGCGCCTCGTCCGGAGTCTCCTCGACGCTGCAACTGCGGATGGTGCCAGCGACAAAGGTTTTCTCAGGGTAGGGAAACTTACCCATAAGGAACTCGCTGCGCGCATCGGATCGTCACGGGAGGCTGTTACAAAATGCATGAAGGTGTTTTCGGCGAAGGGAATTATCAAGGAAGCCGAGGGACATATCCTGATAGCCCGCAATGCGCTGGAACAGCTGAAGGAAGAGGGAAGGTCGTAGCAAGTAACATGTCAAATTATTGTTAACGTGAAAGAGATGTTAAAATCAATTTCACGAATGACACGAAAAGATCACGAGTTCCATTCGTGACATTTGAAAAATCATGCTAGCCGTGTTCCTGCGTTCGCTACCGTCCTGTCACGCAGTCTGCGGGGTTTGTCCGGCTTGGTAAAATTAGCGCACCCCGCCCGCAGATTTAAACCTGCCTTTCATCCACTCCTCCCACCTTCTGTATTTCGGGAAATAGACCGAGAACAAGAAGAGCGAGATCAGCATGAACACATAGAAATCCGTGGGACTTCCACCAAGAAAATACAGGATCAGCCCGAGGACCGCAATCGATTCGCAGAAAGCATAGGTTATGACTGCTGCGGTCATGAGACGCTGGATGTCCGGAGAATACCGGCTTGCTGTCTCCGTTCTGGTGGTAGGAACATCTCCTGCAAGAAAATGGTTGTTGATTACCCGTATCAGGAAAAATATCACAGCAGCAACACCGAACAGCACGTATCGAAGGATGGCAGCCGATGGCGCAGGCGAGACTGCCCCGATTGCATGACCGATCGTTTTTACGAACTCAACGATAATTGCATAGACGAACACGCTCCCAATCAACCAGAGCCCGATGAGCATGGTCGTCCGGTAGGCTTTTTTCAGGTCATTCATTTTTCAGTGGAGAAATGGACCTCATCTCTCGAATGCAGAAAGATCACGGGACGTCATATCTTCGGAAGCTTTGCGAGGGCCTCTTTGATCTTTCCAGCTGGATACTCATAGTCGCGGAGCTTGCCGTCGTGGTAATCGGCGTAAGCCTGGAGGTCGAGGTACCCGTGGCCGCTTAGGTTGAACAGGATCGTCTTCTGCTTGGCCTCCTGCTTGCAGAGCAACGCCTCATCGATGGCCGCCCGGATCGCGTGCGCGCTCTCAGGCGCAGGGATGATCGCTTCCGTGTTGGCAAACTGCAATGCAGCCTCAAACACCGGGATCTGGTTGTATGCCCTGGCTTCAATGAGTTTGTCATGGTAAAGCTGAGAAACGAGCGGCGAATCTCCATGGTACCGGAGCCCACCTGCGTGGATGCCGGGCGGCATGAAGTCATGTCCGAGGGTGTACATGGTGAGGTACGGCGTGAGCCCGGCGACATCGCCGAAGTCATACCGGAACTCTCCCTTGGTGAGCGTGGGACAGGACGCCGGCTCGACCGCAATAACGCGTAAGTTCTTGCCGTTGATCTTATCGTGCAGGAACGGGAAACTGATTCCGGCAAGGTTGCTTCCGCCGCCGCAGCAGCCGATGATGATATCAGGGTAATCGCCTACAAGCTCAAATTGCTTCTTCGTCTCGAGCCCAATCACGGTTTGGTGCAGACAGACGTGGTTCAGGACCGAACCGAGGGCGTAGTTCGTGTCATTGTGCGTGGCCGCATCCTCCACGGCCTCCGAAATCGCGATGCCGAGGCTGCCAGGGTTGTTCGGGTCCGTCTCGAGGAACTTCCGTCCTGCAGTCGTTACCTCCGAGGGGCTTGCATGGACCGTTGCGCCCCAAGTTTCCATAGCAATTCTCCGATAGGGTTTCTGGCCGTAGCTCACCTTCACCATGTAGACCGTAACGTCGAGCCCGAACAGCTTTCCTGCAAGTGCCATGGCCGAACCCCATTGGCCCGCACCGGTCTCAGTCGCGATACGCTTGATTCCCGCCTTTTTGTTATAATACGCCTGCGGAATAGAGGTGTTTGGCTTGTGGCTGCCGGCAGGGCTCACGCCCTCATACTTGTAATAGATCTTAGCAGGCGTGCCAAGGGCCTGCTCGAGCCTGTGCGCCCGGAATAGAGGCGAGGGTCTCCAAAGCGAGTAGATAGCAAGAACTTCTTCCGGGATATCAATCCAGCGCTCCTGACTCACTTCCTGTTCGATGAGCGCCATAGGGAAAATGGGTGAAAGGTCCTGGGGGCCGATAGGTTGCTTCGTGGCTGGGTGGAGTGGCGGTTTTGGCTTGTTCGGCATGTCGGCCATGATATTGTACCACTTGGTCGGGATTTCCTTGTCAGAGAGAACGATCTTGGTCTGTCTCATTACTTCCTCCTGCGCAGTAAGGTCGTGACGCAAATACTACAACGTGCTTTCATTTTATCCTATCTTAGGATGTTTCACAACGATTATTTCGGATCGAACCGATTGAATAACGAAATGGGTTGGCACTCGCTAGGGTAAACCTTTATTGTCAACTGCAATGCTGAAAGAAGACGGATTACAGGCCGATAGAAAACATGCTCTCCAGATCATGACGGGAATGTACGCGGAACGCGATGAGCGTTTCTGATGTGATAATCCCTTCCACTTTGAGCATATGGTTCGTCACCAACTCGGCCATCTGCTCGTTATCCTTTACCCGAATGACCACCGCCAGATCATACCGTCCGGCGACCGAATAAACCTCCGAGATACCATCCATATCAGCAAGCGCTTCAGCAACCGTATTCACCTTATTCCTCGCTACCGTTAACAGGACCAGAGCAGTAACCATGTACGTTCTCCCTCCATTTTATTCCATTCTATTATATCAGATTTCGATACTTAAGGGCTGGCAGGTCCATTCCTAACGCATCGAGGATCAGGTGCAGATACGTCGCCGAAATGGATAAGACCATGGGCTGGGCATCCGCCATGGCAAACAGCGTGATGGGTGCACGCTGTCTTCGGGCAGTCGTTTCCGGCAAAAGTGCGGAAGAAGGCAAGTGCTCGATGGCTCCAGATGGCATCAAAGGGATCGGCCAGGATATTCCCAAGCAGAAAATCTCTGCGCCCGAAAAACAAGTTGCAGGGATAGACCGATCCGTCTGGCATGACGCCAAGCTTTGTTGTACCTGCGGGACACCTCGTTGCGGAAAGCTCAGGATAAGTCTCGATGTCGGGAATGAATCCTGAGCAGGAAACCATGCCCACCAGGGATGAATTGATGTTCTTCCGCACAATTTTCATGAACTCATGAAAAGGCAGTGTTTCTCCCAGTCCTTGGTGCATCATGGAGTCACGGTAGATAAGGTAGAATTTCGCCGGTTTGAGCGAAAGGATATCCTGGACCATGCTGAAATCCCTGTCAGGACTGAAAACGGTCTTTACGATTGGCTTATGCTTTTTAATAAACCCCTGCAGACGTTCGAGGGTTGCCTTATCATTGATCGATATACCGACACTGATTTGGCTGCCCATGTTGAGAATTTCTTCGAGCAGATTAATGTTCGTCCCGTTCGAGCTGATATTTATGCGAAAGCCCTTTGAACAGGCCTCCCGGAGGAACAGAATCATATCGGGATGCATTGTCGGCTCTCCGCCGATAATGTCGATAATCCTAATCGAAAAATCTCTCAGTCTGCCGAGCATGACCCTGAAATCATCGAACGACATATCCTGGGCAAATGGCATGGTCCGGTTGAAACAGAATTCGCATGACTGGTTGCACCGGAGAGTGGGGTAGAACTGTATGTAGTCAGGAGCTGTTCTCATAGCATGATGATGTGTCATGCTCCCTCTCCAACCCGGAAGAGGAAGGGGAAATTGAACGAATCTACTATAGAGCAAATAATTTGCCTTGTTTTCTGACAAAGCCTTCGTTGGTAAGTTCCACAAGGCATTGCTTCACCCGTTCCGGATCCGTGTCCGATTTTTTCGCGATCTGTGACAGGGTAAGACGTGATTCTTTCACGAGCGCCCTCAAAATCCTCCCCCTGATCTGCCGGTTCGAATTCTCGAAGGGGCTCTGCCGCTGATAATGTGCGCTCCTTCTGTTGGGGTTGGCATGTTCCCTTTTGAGCATGGCCCCATAATCCATAAGCGCATTGTACCACGTCCGAGGATCTGATACATCGATCGTCTGCTGGACCAGCGGAAGGATATCCTCGTCTTTAATGTTTTTTCGGTCATGTAAGAAGGTATGGATGAACACACGCCTGATATTCGTTTCAATGAATAGTACCGGCTGATTGAAAGCAAAAGCGGCAACGGCGCCCGCCGTATATCTGCCTATCCCTGGAAGCGCAATGAGGTTCTCTGGATCAGAGGGCAGTTTTCCGTGGTGCTCGTTCATGAGCGTCTGCGCAAGGGACCTGAGCGCAAGTGCCCGGCGGTTGTAACCCATCCCCTGCCAGACTGTAATCAGCTTCCGAAGCGGCGCTTTGGCAAGAGAGCGAAAATCCGGGAATGCCTTGATGAACTGATCATATTTTTCAAGCACTCGCTCCACCTGGGTCTGCTGAAGCATGATCTCCGATACAAGGATGTGGTAGGGGTTCCGCGTTTTTCGCCAAGGGAGGTCGCGGCCGTGCTTGCGGTAGTAGGTGTAAATCTTCCTCCGGAATGCTCTTACTTCGGATGGAACCAGAAGCTTGCAATTTGCTCGTGTTCCTGTGCGTCGTGCTGCATTCTTGTTCATGCTTGTGTTTATATATAGAAAAAATTATTTTCACCGAAGCAGGACGTAGAGTGCACCGAGCCCTCCGTCGCACTGCCGTGCGGTCACGTATGCAATAATGTCCTTCCGGTAGTGTCCCGAAAGCCGCTTGACGACAGCCTCCTTTAATCGGGCTCCCCCTGTGGAGCGGAGCCCCCTGCCATGGATGATCTTGATACAGCGCAGCCCTTTTTTAAAGGAGGCCTCGATAAAGGATTCCAGTTCCATTTCAGCCTCGGGGACGGTGAAACCGTGTAGATCGAGGAACTCCTGAACAGAGAAGTCTCCTCCATGCAGTCTCTGAATGATGTCGTCCCGGTAATCCGGATTAGTCCATTCAACGTATTCCTGCGTATCCGGCAGGTTTACCGGTTGCCGCCCTTCTGCGATTTCGCTGAGAATCATGAGTACTTCGTGATCGGGGTGACGTCGCGCCGGATCGGAGATGATTTTCCGGTGGCGCTGAGCGCAGGACAGTCCACGGTATTCTTCAATCTCCTGGACATCATCCATGGCATCACAGAACAGCTCTTCATCGGTAAGGTGTTCTTTTTTCTTGGGAAGAATAGGCGGAGACAAGTGAATTGCCTTGCTGTGCTCTATTTTTTTTTTGAGCTTATCGAATGGATGGATGGTAAAACTTTTTTTGCTCATGGAACACTCTCATAAGGAGAATAAACTGAAATATCTCCAGCCTTATCAAAAAAATCAGAGCGGGCCGTAAGCCGAGTTCTGTTCTCCCGGTCGCCCGAGAGCAGTGATTATTTATCTGGGCCCTCGATTGCTCGAAGGCACGAGCGACCTACCCGGAAGTCTCGGACGGGCAGTCCTTACTCCCGATTGCTCGGGAGACGCTTCCCTATGTGGTCTTGCTCCAGGCGGGGTTTTCCAAGCATTCCCGGTCACCCAGGAATGTGGTGGGCTCTTACTCCACCGTTTCACCCTTACCCCTATTCGGGGCGGTCTTCTTTTCTGTGGCACTGTCCATGGGGTCACCCCCTGTCCCGTTTCGGGACCGCCTTGCCCTGCGGAGCTCGGACTTTCCTCCCCCCGTTTCCGGGGAGCAATCACCTCACCCGCTCTGACATGGAATAACCTTGTTCTTACCGCGTAGGACACAGAAAAACTAAAAATTTATCAGGACATGGATGTCGCAAATTATTTCAGCTTTTCATCAATGGCCTTGTTCGCCAAAGCATCTGCTTCCTTGTTCTGGTCCCTTGGTATGTATTGTACCTCGACGCTGCCAATCTTTGCAATAAGTTCCTTGACCTTTGCGTACAGCGGCTTCAAGCCCTCGTTCTTGACTTTATACTGGCCATTCAGCTGTTTCACGAGGAGCTCGGAATCCGCACAGAGCTTGACGCTCGATGCTCGCAGCTTCACGGCCTGTTCCAGTCCAATAATTGCGGCAGTATATTCTGCAACATTGTTCGTGGTCCTTCCCAGATACCGGGCTATCTTATTGATAGGTAAGCTGCCCTTAGTGATAAAAATGCCCGCCCCGGCCTCACCAGGGTTATTCCGAGATGCTCCGTCGGTAAAAATTGTCAATTCCATCATAATCCTTTCCAAAGAAAAACAACGTTTTCAAAAGCGAAAAAATAAACCACGGCGGCGCTGCGGTCAGAGGGGAAAAATTCATGATGTCCTCTGTGTTCGACGTGTCTCCGTGGTGATAATCATTGGTTCCGGTTTGTCCGGATCAGGTATTTTTCTGTACGACGGCTTCCTTATAATATAAAATCCGGCCGCAATGAGGACAGGTGATGATACTGCTGTTTTTCTTGACATTGACGAAGACCTGGGGCGGGATGCTCATGTAGCAGCCTGAACAGGATTCGCCCCGCGCCTCCGCTATGGCGATGCCCACCTTGGATTTGAGGAGCTTTTGGTACTGTCCGAGTATCGCGGCATCGATGCGCGCTGCTATCTCTTGCCGCTCGCCTTCCACTTCTTTTAACTCCTTTTCAAGCTTCACGAAGACTACCTCATGCTCTTTCTGCTCGGCAACGATTGCATCCTCATCGTCCCGGGCTTTTTTTTCTGCCGTCGTAATCGACATAGCTGCCGCGTCAATTTGCTCCATCAGCACGAGAACCTCATCCTCGATCGCTTTATTTTCCTGCTCTGCTGTCTCTATTTCCTTGAGCAGTGCCTGGTACTCTTTATTGGTCTTGATCTCGGAGGTGCGCGCCTTGAGTTTTTCGACCTTTTGCACGCCAACCTCCAGGTCTTTGTCCCGGTCGCGCTTATTCTTCTGTGCTGTCTGGAGTGCTTCTTTGGTCTTGTCGAATTCCTCTTTGCTCGCTGCACGCCGACGTTCGAGCGATGCCAGTATCTCAGGAAGCTGGATTTTCCGCTGGGCGAGAGAGCGGATCTTCGTATCTATTTCCTGAAGCTGTATGAGCATGCTCAGCTGTTCTTCCATGCCACCTCCAAAATAAAAATGCGCCTATCGGCGCATTTTATGGTTTTATCCGAGGGCTGCCTGCTATCAACAGCGCCATGATCCAATGAGTTCTTCACCTCGAACATCTGAAGCATCTCCCTGTTATCGATTAATTGGTGGGCCCACCAGGACTCGAACCTGGGACCAACCGGTTATGAGCCGGTAGCTCTACCAACTGAGCTATGGGCCCTGCTTTACTGTAAATTCCAAATTTCAAATTCCAAACAAAATCAAATGATCAAAATGAAATTTTAATAATTGAAATTTGTTTGGGATCTGTTATTTAGTGCTTGGCAATTGCCTCGTAACAACTGTTTATATTGGCATAACCCCCGCTAAATGTCAAGCATTGCCTCCGTGTGATCCGGCCGTCTCACTCCATGAAGCTCTTGAGCTGTTTGCTCCTGCTCGGGTGACGGAGCTTCCGCAGCGCCTTTGCCTCGATCTGACGGATGCGCTCGCGCGTCACGTCGAACTCCTGTCCTACCTCTTCGAGCGTGTGGTCTGTCTGTTCGCCAATGCCGAAGCGCCAGCGGAGCACCTTCTCCTCGCGCTCCGTCAGCGTGTTCAGTACTTTCCGGACCTGGTTATGCAGGTTCTTCCGAATCGCCGACTCCAGCGGCGATGCTACTTTCTTGTCCTCGATAAAGTCGCCAAGGTGGCTGTCCTCTTCCTCGCCGATAGGAGTCTCGAGCGATATCGGCTCTTTAGCGATCTTCATGATCTTGCGGACCTTCTCGACCGGCAGCTTCATGGACGCAGCAATCTCCTCGGTGGTCGGCTCTCTGCCGAGGTCCTGGACGAGCCCTCGCGAGGTCCGTATAAGCTTATTCATGGTCTCAATCATGTGAACAGGGATGCGGATGGTACGTGCCTGATCGGCAATCGCCCTTGTGATCGCTTGTCTGATCCACCAGGTAGCATAGGTGCTGAACTTGTACCCGCGCTGCCACTCAAACTTGTCCACAGCCTTCATGAGGCCAATATTCCCTTCCTGAATCAGATCGAGGAACTGAAGTCCACGGTTGGTGTACTTCTTGGCGATCGAGACCACAAGCCGGAGGTTCGCCTCCACAAGCTCGCTCTTGGCATACTTGGCGCGTTCTTCAGCCCGCTCATAGGCCCTGAGCCCTTTCTTCAGATCCTCTGCAGAAACCCCACAGTCCGCCTCTATTTTCCTGACCCGCTTGACCGCATTCCGGTATACCCTCTCAAGACCGAGAAGGGCTTCCGGCTTCATCTCGAGTCTTCGCGCAGCGTTCTTGAGCTCGCGCTCTCCCTGGCGCATCTTTTTGAAGACTTCCTTGAGATCTGCAATGGCTAGGCCCGACTTCCTTTCGAGCCCGTGGATCTCGCGCTCCGAGAGGAACACCTCACTCACCATTTCACGCAGTTTAACGACCAGGCGGTCAGTCTGCCGACAGTGTATGTTGAGCGCCTCGAGCTTGTCGAAGAGAGCGTACCGAGTCGTCTGGGCTTTCTCGCGGAGCGCCTTTTTTCTGCCCTCGCTTACGCGGTTGCTGTTCGCATTATTTGCGAGAGTATTGAGATCCCTGCTATGGCGATCGATCTCGCTAATCAGCTTGAGCACCCTTGCATGCAGCTCTTCCTCGTTCTGGCTCTGGATGTCCTCGAAATCATCATCGCCTGAATGAACCACTTCATGAATGCTGATTTTGCCCTTCCGAAGCTTATCGCCCAGTTCATGCACATCCTGGAGCGAGAACGGCAAGCTGTAGAGGACCTGGGCTGCATCTCGCTTGCCTTCTTCAATGCGTTTCGCGATCGCCACCTCGCCCTCTTTTGAAAGGAGCGGGACGGTGCCCATTTCCTTGAGATACAAGCGGACAGGGTCATCGGTCTTCCCAACACCGACCTCGACCTCCTCTTCTTCAGCCTCCTCCTCAGCGACTTCATCAAGGCCAGCGTCTTCGGGCTCGACGCCCTCCTCTACTTCATCCTCGGCAGGCTGGCGCACTTTGCCGTCATGTTGGGAGTCTGCAATATCGATGTCGATTTCTCCGTCTCCGAACAGAGAGATAATGCTGTCGAGCTGTTCCGTGGAAACTTCTTCGTGGGGAATGGCATCGCCCGCCTCTTCGTAGGGCACATAATTCCGCTCTTTACCCGTTGCGATCGGTTTTTTTGGATCTCCTGTCTTGCCCCGCTTTGACATACTGGTGTGCTCCTCCTGCGTGATGTGCATTCATCTGCTCGCCATCACGAAATGTATCTGAAATTGCTCATACCGATCCCGTGGATGTCTATAAACCGGGAATCCGTCTGCCTGGCTTCCGGCTTAACCGGTTTTGCTCCTCGATGAGTCTGGCGAGTTCAGCGTTGTCTCCGAGGACCTCCGCGTTCTTGATCGCCGTAATCAATGCCTTCATCTTCCTGGCATGGTTCTGCTGCTTGATTATGTCCACACAGTCCTGGCAGTGCTTGTGAGGATCGTGGTAATTCATCTCGAGCACGGAATAATGGGAGATCACGCTGTTGATTTCCTCGTCGCCGTCCTGGATAAGCGTCCCCATATCGAGCCTGCCGGTCTTTTCAAGAGCATCGAGAATCCTCTGCACCACCCGCTGGAACAAAGGATCGGTAAAATCCTGAGGTTGAATCTGTTCTTTCAGACTTCGAGCTATCTCATCATCTTTCAGCATGAGGTGTATCAGTATCTCTTCGGCCTTGGGCCGGTGCCTCCATGCAGGAACAGGAACAGACCCCTTGGCTCCGCCCGACGCAGACGCAGCGCGCCGGGTGTGTGTCGGGATTTCCTGTCTGAGAACTGTCTCATTCAGGTCCAGCGCCTCCGCCGTTTTCCTGATATAATGGTCACGTTCGATGCCGCTCGGGATTTTTGCGATGAACCCAAGCATCTCTTCAGCTTTCTGCACCTTATCGTCAATCGAGGCAAGCGATCCGCTCTTTAGCACCTGCCCAAGTACGAAGTCCATGAACTTAACCGACTTGCGTAGGCATGCAGCGAACGCATCGTGCCCGTGCTTCTGCAAAAACGTGTCCGGATCGTCGCCATCGGGGAGTGAGACCACGTTCACCTTCATGCCGCTCGTCATAAAAAGGTCAGATCCCCGAAGCGAGGCCTTGACTCCGGCCGGGTCTGGATCGAAGATCAGCACGAGCTTATCGGAAAACCTCCGCATGAGCCGGAGGTGGCCCTCGGTGAGCGCCGTGCCGAGCGTTGCGACTGCGTTCCGCACGCCATACTGGTGGCAGGCGATCGCATCGAGGTATCCCTCGACGATAATAAAATATCCCTGCCTGCGACCGAGCTCTTTTGCCATGTCCAAACAGTAGAGCGTGTTGCTCTTGCTGTAGAGCGGCGTTTCTGACGAGTTCAGGTACTTGGGCAGGGAGTCGTCCATCACCCTGCCGCCGAAAGCGATCACTTTCCCCGCGATATCACGGATCGGGAAGATTATCCTCCCCCGAAACCGGTCATAGTATCCCTCGCCGTCGCTCCGCTTGACAATGAGCCCGGCTTTCTCCATCTGGCCAAAAGCATGGCCTTTCTGCTTGAGGTGCCGGAGCAGACCGTCCCACTCGGGCTTAGCATAGCCGAGAGCAAACTCCTGCACAATGGCGTCGGTTACACCCCGCTTCTGAAGGTACGCCCGAGCCGCGCTTCCCGCGGGCCCTTCGAGCTCTTTTTTGAAATATTCTACAGCGTCGGCAATGATTTTGAGGAGAACCTTTCGTTCATCCTCAGACTTTTTGTCCTGACCGTGCGACCTGCTGTCCGTCGGTAAAGATATGCCGGCACGGCCTGCGAGCGCTCTCACGGCGTCGGGAAAGTTCAATCCCTCTTGCAGCTCGATAAACTTGAACACATCACCGCCGGCACCGCACCCGAAGCAGTGAAAGATCTGCTTATCCGGATTCACACTGAATGACGGGGTCTTCTCCGCATGAAATGGACAGAGCCCCGTATGGTTCTTGCCCGTTTTCTTCAGAGACACATATCCGGAAACTAGATCAACAATATCGACGCTGTCCCTAACCCGACCTATGATATCTTCGGAGTACACGTTATTTTTTCAACTCCACCACCGTTACTCCTGCGCCGCCCTCAGCAGGTTCGCCGGAACGAATGGATGCGACCAGCGGATGTTTATTCAAAAAGTCCGTTACCGCCGCCTTGAGCGCCCCGGTCCCCAAACCATGAATGATGGTCACGACCGAATGGTGGTTGAACCCTGACCGATCAATAAACCGGTCGACCTCTGCCAATCCCTCGTCCACGTGAAAGCCGATGATGTTTAACCGATCCACTGAGCCTTCTTCCTCGTGGAGTTCGGCCCCCCATCCAGGAGTTGAAACCTCTTGTCTATGTCGCGGCTCAGATTCTACCGACGTGACGTCTGCTGTCGAGAGCCTGATCTTCCTCCCGTTGACCTCGAGTTCGATCATGTCTCGGTGCAAAGAAATCACCGTACCAGTCTTATTGAGCTTCGCTATCCGTACGGTGTCTCCAACGTGTATATCCTTCATACTCTCGGAATTAACCCGCGGCCCCGCGAAATCGTCAGGCTCGAGTCTTTTGCCGAGCGCTTCAACCTCCAGGCTCATTTTTTTAGCGTCGACCTGCTCAAGCGTTACGATGCGGGACAAATCGCGAAGTTTCTGCCGGAGCGACGTCAGGATCTCTTTTGCTTCCGTCCTGGCTCTAGATTTAACGTCTCGTGCTTCTTCCCGCGCGTTGCGGAGCACCGCAGTTACCTCGGCGCGTTCCTGGTGTACTGCTGCTAGTTCTTTTTCGAGTGTCTGCCGCTCTGATACCAGGAGCTGAGAATCGTTCTCAACCTGCGCCAAAAGTTTCTCGAGACGGGCATCGTCCTGTCCCAGCTGGGCCCGAGCTTTTTGGATTACGACATCAGGCACGCCAAGCCGTGCCGCCATGTCAAGCCCGTAACTCCTACCCGGCCTGCCCGGTATGAGCCGGTACGTTGGTTTGAGCGTTGTCGGATCAAACTCCATGGCGGCGTTCACCGCGCCACTCGTCTGGGAACCGAAGAGCTTGAGGGCGTTGTGATGCGTCGTCACCACAGTGATGCATCCGCGCTCGATCAGGCTCTCGAGTACTGCTGCGCCAAGTCCCGCGCCCTCACCTGGGTCCGTTCCAGAGCCGAGCTCATCCATGAGAACCAGGGATCCCCCTGTCGCCTGCCGAAGGATCTCAGCAATCTGGCTCACGTGAGACGAGAACGTGCTCAGATCCTGCTCCAAGCTCTGTTCGTCGCCGATATCGGCAAACACTGAGCCGAAACATGGAATCTCACTCCCTTCAGCAGCAGTCACCGGCAGACCTGATTGAGCCATGAGGCAGAGTAGACCAACGGTCTTGAGGATAACCGTCTTTCCGCCTGCGTTCGGCCCGCTCAGGATCAACACCCGTTTCCCACCGTCGAGAACAATGTCATTCGGCGTAATGTCCGTATAAGGGGCACCGGTCTTGGACTTCCCAACGAGCAACGGGTGTCTTGCCGCTCGGAGCCGGATGTTTCCGTCTGCCGATATTTCGGGTATCGTGCCATCATAATCCATACAGAACCGCGCCCTGGCATATACGGCGTCAATCAGGGCGAGCGTATGGATCGCTAATTCGATCCGGTCAGCCTCTTGCGCCATGAGTGAGGTGAGCTCGCGCAGGATGTGTTCAACTTCCTCACGCTCCTCCATGCGGAGTTCGGCAAGGCGGTTGTTCTGCTCCAATACATCAAGGGGCTCAACAAAGAGCGTAGCCCGCGAGCCCGACTGGCCGTGCACCACACCCTTGAGGCTCTGCCTAAAATTGGGCTTAAGCGGCAGCACGTACCGGTCGTCGCGGACCGTGATCACCGGCTCTTGAATGACCTTTTGATAACCGCTGTTCTGAAGGATGCAGGACATTCGGTCAAGGATTTCTTCTCGCATCCGTGTGATCTGTTTCCGGATTTTCCGGAGAACGGCGCTGGCCGAGTCCTTGACCTCGGCCTTATCATCGATAGCATTAAGGACCGCATCTTCTATCGGCTTCAGCGAATGGATAGCAGCCGCTCTGGCGCTCAGAAGCGGCGCAGCCAGCGCAGCCCCCTTACTTTTACCTTCGAATTTTTGAAAAAAGCTTTTGACCCGTCTGCCTGCGCCAAGCGTGGTCGCTATGTTCAAAAGCTCAGACGGGGAGAGCAAGCTGCCACGCACCCCGAGTTTTTCGACCGCCTGCCTGACGTCGAGAATCCCGTCGAGCGGCGGCTTTTCACCGCTCTGTAATATCTGGGTAAACTCACGGGCCTCCCTGAGCCGTGTCTTGACCGTCTGAACATCTGCGGCCGGCTGCAGTTCCATAACGGCCGCTCTTCCTGCTTCTGATGCAGCATACGCAGCGACGATATTTATCGCTTTGTCATATTCCAGCACCCTCAGGGTATGTTTGTTCATACAACATCAGGTCTGCCGTTTGACCCGTCTAAATCCCGAGCACTCG
>DATJZV010000185.1:0-3018 GCA_035498715.1 Nitrospirota bacterium | reverse complement strand
CGCGGATGTCCCTGAACAGGCCTTTGAGATAGAGATAACCGATGCCGTCCCTGACTGCCTGGCTGGATAAACGGTCGCCGGGTTTTACCTCGATCAGCGGCAGGACCTGTTCGGGATGAGGCCAAGGGTTGCCGAGGTCATTCTTGATCACGATCGCGGTCACAGGAAGGCCAGAAAATCCGGAAGCGGCGGGAAAGGCAGTCGACGAGAACATCAGCATGCAGAGCAGAACCGCCGCTGGGCTTAACAATTTCATGTCGAATTTTTAGCATATCGTGAGCAGAATGTAAAGGGAAGAGAGGCTGTTGTCGTGGCACCCTGCCCTCTCCCTGTGATATACTTTTCCCATGACCATCCCGAAGAGAACTCTTGGCAAAACCGGCGTTGATGTGACCATCCTCGGCTTGGGCGGCGAAGGGGTCCTGAGGACCTACGATCATGATAAGGAAGCGTATGCCCTCATCAACCGCGCATTGGACCTGGGGATCAACTACTGCGAATCAGCGCGGGCATACTCGGGAAGCGAATCGTATTACGGGAAAGCGTTAAAGGAGCGGAGAAGGGGAATATTTTTGTCAAGCAAATCGCACGCACGAGACAAGATAGGTGCGCTCAATCACCTCAAGGGAACCTTAAGGGACATGGGAACCGATCACCTGGACCTCTGGCAGGTGCATGATGTGAGGACCGAGGACGATGTCGAGCAGGTCTTCCGCCCCGGAGGCGCCATCGAGGCTTTTGCGGAGGCGAAGGAAAAGGGCTTGACGAGGTTCATCGGCGTGACCGGGCACCACGATCCCTCCATTATTAAGAAATGCATCGAGTTCTTCGACTTCGATACCGTGCTCCTGCCTGCCAACGCGGGAGAACCGGAGTACAACAGCTTCCTTCAGCATGTGCTCCCTCATGCCCGGCAGAAGAAGATGGGGATCATCGGGATGAAGGTCTATTTCCGAGGCCTTGCGGAGCGGCTGCCCTGGTATACGAGCATGGAGCCCTTCCTGCGCTTCGCTCTTTCCCAACCAATCACGAATGTCGTCATCGGCTGTGATGACGTCCCCCAGCTCGAAGAGAATGTCAGGTTCGCCCAGTCCTTCGAGCCCATGACGGACCAGGAAATGCGGAAACTGATCCGCGACGTCTCTCCTTTTGCGAGGCAGCTCATGTACTATAAGCCGTAAGATCCCCGTCAGGGGCCAGGCGTGACAAAAAAAGATCTTACGTTCAAAGACCATGCCGCTTCTCGATATCGTCAATGGCCCGCGGGCATTCTTGCTTCAATAGCCGGGAAAGCGCTCGCACGATCATCAGGTGAACGAGGAGCCACTACTCGTCCTCAAGACAAATGGCACTGCGCTTGCTAATGAGACGCAGTTCAAGCACCCGCTTGTTCTCTGCAGCCGATACCGGCGGCTCTGCAGTACGAAGAAGAAAGGCATGGGCGATAGCGTGTAAGGAGCGTTTTTCCATGACAGAAACTGTTCAGTTTGGGCCGGGACAGAGAAAAGCCACCTGAAGAATAGATGAGGACGTTTTTTATCTCTCACGGGGTTGACATTGTAATAACCGGTGCTACCTTTTAAACAAAGATCAAAAAAATGAAACATGACCTAAGTAAGATGTTTATTTAAGGTAGAGCGATGAATGGACATCACCTTGTCGTAACCTATACCATCGGCGAAGCAAAGCGAGCATTGCTCAAAGAGCTCTTTGGCCAGAAGGCGAGACTTTCCTTTCTCGCTGATATGCCTTCGGGGCTGCGGGAACAAACACTCGTCGGGGCAGACGTGCTCCTGTCATGGAATCTGCCGAAGGAACTGGGACCCAGCGAGCTCGGTTTGCTCACAAACGTGCGCATGATCCAGCTCCTCTCCGCCGGCGCCGACCATGTGCCCTTCATGGGGCTCCCGCCGGGCATTGTCATCGCAAGCAATGTGGGGGCATACGCGGACCCCATGGCCGAGCATGTCCTCGCCATGACGCTGGCACTCGCAAAGGACCTTTCCAGGGGACATCAAAGCCTCGCACGGGGTGAGTTCAACCAGTCCAGACTCAATCGCAGGCTGCGTGGTTGCGTATGCGGAATCCTCGGGTTCGGTGGCATCGGCCGCGCCACGGCACACTTGATGGGCACCCTGGGGGCCCGGATCTATGCCGTGAACACCAGTGGCAGGACAGAAGAACCTGTGGAATTCATAGGCACCCTGAACGATCTTGAGAGGGTCCTCTCCTCATCGGACGTGGTGGTCATTTCTCTGCCGCTGACCAAGGCGACGCGAGGCCTGATCGGAAAGCGCGAACTCGAATGGATGAAGCCAAATGCGATTCTCATCAACGTGGCGCGGGGTGATATTATCGACGAGGGGGCTCTCTATGCTCATCTCTCAGCCCATCCTGAGTTCCTGGCGGGGATAGACGCCTGGTGGATTGAACCATTCCGCTCCGGTGAGTTTCGTACGAATTATCCCTTTTTAGCGCTGCCGAATGTCCTAGGTTCACCGCATAATTCAGCGATGGTCCCCGGCATGACAGACGAAGGGACACTGCGGGCTGCCGAAAATGTGATGCATTTCCTGAAAGGAGATTCCATGGTCGGTCTGGTAAGACGAGAAGACTATGTATAGGCCACATGAGAAGTGGTTCACCAACCCGTCGCCCTCAAGTCCTTCCTGATGGCGGCGCGATCGTTCCGTTCCATGTCCATTCCCTGATCTCAGGCATATCCTGACCATACTTCGTAATGTACTCCCGGTGTTCGACCAGCTTATCGCGGATTGCCTGCTTGACGTAGGCAGCGATGGGGCCCAGTTTCGGCACGCGGTCGAACACATCGGCCACGAGGTGGAAGCGGTCCAGATCGTTGCGAACGACCATGCGCGACCCCGCTGCTGCGTGCTTCTTTCTGGATTGACCTTATCTCGGCAATGACCATGTTCAGAGTTTCAGCCATCGTCTGGTGCATAAGTTCGGGCTCCGAGCCCTCGACAAAGAAGGGCTGGTAACCGTATCCGGTGAACA
>DATJZV010000184.1:0-3347 GCA_035498715.1 Nitrospirota bacterium | reverse complement strand
GCGGTCATGAACCACCTCAACAGCCAGTGGAGAACCAATCCCCTAGAGGAATTTACACATAAGGCTTGACGCTACCTGAATGGGGAGAAGAAGGGGAGAAAAAACGGGGGCCCTTGAAGGGCCCCGGTGACGGTGAAAGGGAAGGCTACTTCTTCTTATGGCAATCCATGCACTTGTTGGCCTGCGGTCCTGCTTTCTTTTCCGTGTGGCAACCTGCACAAAGCTTGTGGGCCGGATCCTTTCCGCCGAGGCTGAACTTTGTCGCCGGTTCTGTGGGATGGCAGGCCTTGCAGCCGGCCTTTTCGCCGTGGACCTTGTGATTAAAGGTCACGTCGCCCATCTTGGACTTCAGGGTCACTGTATCCGCAGCAATGACCGGTGCAGCAACGAACAACAACAACACGACAACAGCGACGATCCTCTTCATACGACCTCCTCAGAATAGTGAGATACCTCCCCCGGATTCACATAACAGAAATATCAGATAACAATGGAAAAGGTAGCAGATGATTGGCAAGATGGCAAGGGTCCAAAGAGAAAAAAATGACATTCCGGAAATGCTGAATGGCAGGAGTTGCGCATCTACAAATCATTATGATGTTTCGGCGATGCCGCACTTCACGTCGCACGTCTCATGGCAGTCCTATCGAGAAAAGGCATCATGCGGGATATATTGTTCAGAGATACGGCAACGGGCCCATCTTCCCAACCCTCGCCCGGAAGAAGCGAAATATGAAGGGAACAAAAGGCCAATGCTGCTCATCATGTTCGCCGGCCTGGACAGCCTAAGCCTTATTTGACAACGCTCAAGACATCGTTCACTAAAATTACGTTCAGGACATCGTTCAGTAAGGTTCTTTGATAATCGAATAGCCACGTACTGCTCTATCATAAGCATCTCCCCGACAGGAGGTGCTTATGAAGAAGAAGATTCAACAGGAACGTGCAGCAGCGGTCCAGAGATATCTTGCGGGTGAAGATCCCGACGATATCTGTGCTTCGTTGAGCAGATCGCCGCGATGGCTGTACAAATGGTTTTCGCGGTATATTCCAGGCGATTCGACATGGTTTGAAGATCTCTCTCGGAAACCACATTCAAGCCCTCTCCGGACCCCAAAGGAAATCGAGAGGATCGTAGAACTGGTTCGGCTGGACCTGTACAACCATGATCGCTTCTGCGGCAATCAGGCCATCCAGTGGGAACTGATCGATAAGGCGGTTCAGCCAGTCCCTTCTCTCAGTACGATCGGACGCATCCTGAAGCGCCGGGAGCTCACGAATCGAAGAACCGGAAGATATGCGCCGAAGGGCAAAAAATATCCCGAGCTTCCGGCACAAAGACCGAATCAGACTCAGCAGATAGACCTGGTCGGTCCCTGCTATCTTACCGGCCCGATCAAATTCTACAGCCTGAATGCAGTTGATATGGCGATCAACCGATGCGGGATAGAACCGTTGTCATCCCGGGACGCACAAAGCATTTTAGACGCTGTTTACGCGGTCTGGATGCGCATGGGCATTCCGGAGAACTTGCAAGTAGACAATGAGTTCTCTTTTTATGGAAGCCCGACTCATCCTCGCGGAATGGGACCGCTTATTCGTCTCTGCCTGCTCTACGGGGTCAATCTCTGGTTCATCCCGCCGTCTGAGCCATGGCGGAATGGCGTTGTCGAGAAGTTCAATGACCATTACCGGCAGAAGTTTCTCGACAAGGTCACGATGGTGTCGATGCTGCAGCTTAGGCAAGGATCGTTCACTTTTGAGCAGCGCCATAACACCACCTATCGCTACAGTAAGCTCAAAGGCAAAACACCGATGGCAGCGTTAGCCGAAAAGAAAGCAACGCTGATCTTCCCCAGCAAAAGCGACGCTCCGAAGCACCCGTTGGATAAACCGGAGGAGGGTTGCTATCATCTCGTAAGATTTATCCGAGGCGATTGCCGGCTGAATATCTTTGGAGAGATATTTCCTGCGCCACCGCAAACCCAGTACGAATACGTCATGGCTACTATCGATGTCAAAGAGCAAAAGCTGAAGCTTTTCCTGGATACAATCCAGGTCGAGGAGTACAAATATCGCTTGCGAGGCTAAAACGACCGGTCACGGCATTATCAAAACAAGGATTACGCGTTGTTAGTGAACGATGTCGTGACCATTATTTCACTGCACGATGTCCTGAACGTTGTCAATTATTCCTTATGTCAATGTCTTCACTTTCATCTCAAGCGAGTGCTTCTGCGGACCGCTGCCGACCTTGACGGGAACGCCCACGGGCACCACGGCCATGAACTCGCCCTCAGGCTCACCGAGGAACCGGAGCACATCGTCCTTGATCAAATAGAGAACCCCGAGCCAGACCGTTCCGAGGCCGAGCGATGTCGCAGCGAGAAGGATGTTCTGCACGGCAGCAGCTGAGCTCTGGATCTCCATGGTACGGAAGAAATCGTGCGCCACGTCCTTCTCGACCTGGAAAAGATCGGTCCCGTGCCGGATGAGATCGCCCGTGTTCGCCACGGCGATGACCACGGGCGCTGAAAGGACGCTCTTCGCACCCATGCGGAGGAGCGCAGCCGCAGGCCGGGGAAACGATGCCGCCTTGGCCGTGACCAGCTGAGCAAGTTCCTGCTTCTTCCCGCCGCGGAGCACGATGAACCGCCATGCCTGCTGATTGTGGGCAGACGGAGCCTGGTTCGCTGCGCGGAGCAGCGCGTTCACCTGCGAATCGGGAACATCGTCCTTCGTGAAGGTTCTCACGCTGCGGCGCAACGCGATGCTATGTAGGGTCTCATTGTCGGAAAGCATTCTGCCCGGATCCTGCACATTCCACCTCCTGCCGGCGGCACGCCGATTCGCGCCGACGTGCTCTGATAGTACCAGAAACAGGCACCTCCCGCCAGATACTTTAATATAGACAAACGAATGACCATCGGGTATGTATAGGCTCATGCGCCGAGCTCTTCCGATTCTTCTTCTCGCGGCAGTGGCATTGTCGGCCTGCGGCGGCAAACGGCCGCCGACCCAGCCGCCCGATGCCGGACGAACGAGGGCATCGCAGCGGCCGTACACCGTCATGGGAAAGCGCTATGAGCCGCTCATGTCGCATGTGGGCTTTTCCCAGGAAGGCGTTGCAAGCTGGTACGGGAAGGACTTCCACGGCAAGAAAACGAGCAACGGCGATACCTATGACATGTACGCCATGACCGCAGCGCACAAGACCCTGCCGCTCGGCGTCTATGTGAAGGTGAAGAACCAGGACAACGGCCGCGAGACGGTCGTCAAGGTGAACGACCGGGGACCCTTCGTGAAGAACCGTGTCATTGACCTCTCGTACGCCGCGGCGAAACAGC
>DATJZV010000183.1:0-5176 GCA_035498715.1 Nitrospirota bacterium | reverse complement strand
GTTTATATTCGAGCCTCAAGAGAACCGCCGAGGGTCTCGTCAATGGTTTCTCGCGAAGCTCTTGGAGGACCCCTGAGGGTCAGGCTTAGGAAGTTAGATTCTACTAAACCTTCGGCCCGCGTCGTTTCAGATTTCGGAATTCAATTAGCAGCACTGAGGAACCTTTCGGGGTCAGATTTATAGTGTTTATATTCCCTGTTCCTGACACCGGGAAGTCGCCCGTTGTCCACTCGCCGCCGGTTCCCTGCGCTCCGTTTTCAGGTTCCGGGAACAGCTATTGGTAATGGAATGTGCAACACAGGAAGGACGGGCATTGATGACAGCATGAGCATAGGACAATCTGCGGAAAAACGCAAGAATTTCGTCGGGGTATTTTACGGGGAGAGGGAATTGCAGACGACAGGGGGCAGAAAACAACACGATGAGATCACGGCGCTATGATGCGGCTCGCACCTTCTGGCCAAACGCGCTTAAAATCGTTCACATTGAACGTCACGATACGGTCAATGCCGCTCTTCTGCGCAGCCTTCACGATAAGAGCGTCGTAGACTGCGCCGCCCGAAAGCCCCAGGGTGCCCAGATGTTTGACAAGGGAACAATAATCGGCAGCAGTAAGCGAGACAATGGATACCCGGGGTTCAACGCTTTCGTGGATAAGCCTCCATGCAAGTCCCGGAGATATCCGCGGGCTGACCGGCAGCGTGGAGAGTACCGCGTACAGCTCGGCAACGGTGTGTGATGCTATCAGCAGCTCACCGGACCGCGATCTCTCTTTCGTGAGCCACGGTAGCGCGCGCTGGTGGTCGGGGTGCGGCTCGACGAGAGCGGCCACGAGCACCGAGGTATCGAGCAGCGTTTTCACGGTTTTTTCCCGCTTGCTTTTTTCAGCCGCTCGTCCCGGTGTGCCCGGACAGCGCCCCTGAGGTCTCCGGTCGCGGTCCCGGAGTACACGAGGATCCCTTCCCGCACCATAAGGGCCGGCTCTTGTTCAACCGGCTTCAGCACGACCTCATTGCCCTTCTCGTCGATCTCGATCTCAGCCCCCGGCCGCAGCCCCAGCCGGTCCCTGATGTCTTTGGGCACCACGACGCGCCCGAAACGGTCCAGTGTCGTTTTCACGGTTCCTCCTGATTATTGCCATTATATCATACCAATTGGCAATTATCAATAGCAATGCAGAGGTACGGGGGCCCCTCAGAAAGCGACACCCCTTGACTCCGGGAGCCAAGGGGTGCGGGAGGCGAACGTGCCTATTAAGGCTGAGGACTACGACGGAGTATTTACCCTGGCTGCTTCAGCGGTCACGAGCGCCGGTTTTCTTTTGTTCACGTACTTCACCACCACCTGCTTCTGCTCCAGATCGACCGATATGCTCACATAGCTTATCATCGAAAGGAGCGCTGCGAAGACGAGCAGACCGCTCGCGGTGTCATACGCCGTCGTATACGAGCCCGTGGTGTCGGCGATCCAGCCTGCCAGCATCGGCCCGAAGATGCCCCCCACTCCCCACGACGTGAACAGGATGCCGTAATTCATTCCGAGATTCTTGGTGCCCCAGTAATCGGCGGTCGTTGCGGGAAAGAGTGCCAGGCACGCGCCGTAGTTGAAGCCGACCAGCGCCGATCCGACCAGGAAGGCCGCGACGGTCGAGAACTGCACGAAGAACGCCATGATCGAGGCCTGCATGATGAACACGAACGTGAGGGTGACCGACCTGCCGATGTAGTCCGAGATGATCCCGGCCGCAATGCGGCCGCCGGCGTTGAACACGGCGAGCAGGGCGACAAAGAGGAACCCGATCTTGATCGCGCCTCCGGACTGCACGGACACGATCTTCGCAAGATGTCCGATGATCATGAGCCCTGCCGTGGCGGCACAGGCGTACTGCAGGTACAGGGAGTAGAATGTGGGACTCTTCAGCATCTCTTGCCAGGTGGAAGGGGCAAGAAGAGGAGCAGGCGCGGCAGGCTGCTGCGTCTTAACCTTGTGCACCAGGCCTGCGGGGATCTGCACCGGGTTGGTGATGAACTGAGCCGCAATTCCCGCGAAAACCAGGAACACGAAGCCAAGGATCCTGAAGGACGCGCTGATTCCGAAGTCTTCCAGGAGGAACCTGGCCAGGGGCGCGATATAGACCGGCGCGAGGCCGAAGCCCGCGACGACCAGCCCGGTGATCATTCCCTTTTTTTCCGGAGGGAACCATTTGACGGCAGCCGGTGTTGCAGCCGCATACCCGAGGCCGATGCCCATCCCGGCCAGCACGCCGAACCCGAGCAAAGCGGGAAGCAGGGAAGCCGGACTGCCGAAGCTCGCAACCATGAGCCCGATGCCGCAGAGCAGGGCGCCGGCAGTCGCGATCTTGCGCGGGCCGAAGCGGTCCTGCAGGCGTCCTGCGGGAACCATCATCACCGCAAAGCAGGCAATCGCGATCGTGTACGGAAGAGTGGCCTGCGTCTTGGTCCATCCGAAGCCTCCTTTATCGATCGCCTCGGTCAACTGCTTGCTGAACATGCTCCAGGCATACAGGATCCCGAGAGCCAGGTTCAAAGTCATTCCCGCCAGGGTAACTATCCAGCCTTTCCTTCCCATATGTTCTCCTCCGGACATGTGAGATAGACCGCTTTTTTGAGATATATGGGTTTTATAATAGCAGAAATTGTTACAAAAGGTAGCGAAAATGGGAAAATTTATCGATAAAAGAGCTATATTGTTTCAAATATTGAAAACTATCAGGGGTTCAGTTTCAGGGTGCCTGCACCCAGCGTATACGAGTGCGCGAGCGCGAGTGCAGGGTGCCTGCACCCGGCGTCTACGAGCCCGTGGCCAGTGCTTATGAGTGCGCAGCGCGAATACAGGCCATGCCCGCGCGAGTGCAGGGTGCCTGCGGACCCATGGGAGGAGATTTTTTGACGAGGATGTCCAGCACTTAAGGGTCGGGGCTGGAATGTTTATATTGAGAATCAGTTGCCGCGGACTTTGAACAGCACTGCGCTGATCTTGTCCACGCGGACCACGGCATCGTAGAAGTCCCTGCCCGATATCTTCGAAATATGCACGACGCTGTCCCCGACCCTGGCTATTGTGCCTTCCAGGTTCTCGCCCGCCTCCATGCGCAGGACCACCCTCTTATTGATGTTTTCCGCGAGCACGTCCTTGATGGTTGCGGCAGCGGACTTCAGTTCGTACTTCTGCTCCTCGGCGGAAACGCCGGGGACATACAATGCCGTACAACCCGCAACAAGTACGGCAGCACACAGAATATTCTTGAGCATGGTGATAACCTCCTTGTATAAAGTCCAGGTCGTGGAATTTCGTCGAGTCAGATTGCTGTAGCTCAGGTCTTGAAACATCACGTACGGAGCCCGCTTGGGTCGAATGCTCTGGCGTCAGGCCATTCCTGTTTACATTTCCCCTACGCCGTCACCTTGTGCGCTTCCACGCGGAGCTTCACCCGTTCGTTGGTTTGAAGAATTTTGATGATCTCCAGGATATTGCCGGCCCGCGGGTTGCCGCGGGGCCCCAGCATGCCGTGCACGATCTTGTCTGTCTTCTTGAGTTTCTTTGCCAGTTGCTGAAAGGTGATGGTCGCGTTGATATAGTCGCGGAGCATGGCCTTGCCCGCATCGAGGTCCCCTGCCAGCAGCTCATTGACCGCTTCGGTCAGCATCTGTCTTCTGAATGTATGATCGCTCGGGGCGCGGTCCATGATGGTCGTTCTGAATTTTCGCGTAATAGGCATTTCTCACCTCATCTCTTTCTCGCTTCAGCATGAGGTCGCAAAATGCGAACGCAAGAATTCACAGCGCCGGGTCCTGTGCGGTTCCTTTTTTTGCTTTGCCGCTGAAAATAGATAAAGCCGGTCAAAGATGAATTTCTTCACTTCCAACCGGCTTCGTGATGTATCTCTCTCGGTCCGTCCACGGCGCGTCACGCATACATCAGTCGCTGCCCCTTCGGCGCGGGAACTGGATCGCCGAATTCGCGCGCCGTATCGATCCATAGGCGAATCGCCTCCTTGGCATTGGCAAGAGCCAGTTCCTGCGTATCGCCATGGGCCATACACCCCGCCAATTCGGGCACTTCAGCGATGAAGATCTTGTCTTCTTCACTCCAGTAAAGGATGATTTCGTATTTATCCATTGGTTTCACCTCGCAAATTGTACCGCAGTAGCACCGACCGGACCTGGCGAACTTGATATACTTTCGCCTTGCTGCCATCCCGCTGGAGGTTGATCCTTTCCTCCACACCCTGTTTTCTGAAGATATGGTGACTCCCGCGCACGCGTGTTTCAAATCCCAGCTTGAGCAGTAGTTGGCACAATTCGTCAAAATCGACGTTTGCATCGGAACTTCCGAGCAGGATTTGCTCAAGCAGCTTTTCTTATTTGCCCATTTTATTCCAACCGGCACCCACTGTCTGTAAACTAGCACATTTCTTCAATCTGTTCAAGCGGTTACTTGTGCGTTGGAACATCTCATGGTCTGGTCTTTACTGTTAAACATTAGCTCTCCAAAGCTAGCATTCCCTTCTGTTATTATGACGCCAGGTAATAAATGCTGACGATAAGGACCGAACATCACGCGCTTCCTGCGTTCTTCCCTGATGGCCGCACGGGGCTGCTATCGTCCGAACAGCGCATGCAACGAAACGCCCAGTGCGATGCAGGACACAATGATCGCTCCGATACAAAGCGCAGCTGTCCGCCTGTTTCTCGATTCGGCGGCTGACGCTCCCTGCTCAAGAGCAGCTACGGTCTTTTGCAACTGCTCGGCCAGCGCTTTAATGTGTACCGCGTTCTGCGAGGCGGCAGATTGCAGCTCCGCGATCTGTTTCTGAAGGAGCTCTGCCTGTGCGGCAGCTGCCTCATCGTTTTTTTTCTTGGTAAAGACCGGCAGCGCGGCTCCAACGATCGCACTTACGTAAGGCAATATTGCTTTTACTGCGGGAACGAACCAAGCGGACATGATTCTCACCTGTTTGTCAGAACCGACGAGTGACGACGAACATCGACTAGATGCGACGAGAACCGAGAGTTACAGACGACTAAGGTCGACGAGAGTCGACTTGAACCGAGTATGACCGACCAGATGCGACGAGAAGCGAGTATGACCGACTTGAACCGACGAGGGTCGACTTGAACCGACTAGGATCGACGAGAGTCGACGCGGTGACGAT
>DATJZV010000182.1:0-12297 GCA_035498715.1 Nitrospirota bacterium | reverse complement strand
GCCGGTCACGGAACGGGCAGCGAGTGAGGTGCTGTCGTTGCCCATGTATCCCGAACTCACGGAAGCGCAGATAAGCAGCGTTTCGGATGCAGTGAAAAAGGCTCTGACCACGGTCTCTCAGTGATCTATGACAAAAATTTTAATCATCTCCGGAGAGGCCTCAGGCGACCTGCACGGCGCCAATCTGGTCAATGAGCTGAGAAGGAAGGCACCTTCCCTGACCTATTTCGGCGTGGGCAGTAAAAGAATGCGGGATGCCGGAGTTCAGATGCTGGCAGATGCCTCCGAGATATCGGTTGTGGGCGCAACGGAGGTGCTGACGCACGTCGGCGCCATCTATCGCGTTTTCTCCAGACTCAAAAAATTTTTAAAGGAAGACCGGCCTGACCTTCTGGTGCTTATCGACTTTCCGGATTTCAATATTATGCTTGGAAAAGTTGCAAAGAAACTCGGCATACCTGTTCTGTATTACATAAGTCCCCAAGTTTGGGCATGGCGCAAAGGAAGGGTGCATAAGATCGCAGAGATCGTCAACGCCATTGTCGTCGTCTTTCCGTTCGAAGTTGAGATCTATAAGGCTGCCGGTGTGGATGTACGGTTTGTCGGCCATCCACTTACCGATGTTGTCACTTCAGGGTATTCGAAGATCGATGCGAGGAAATATCTGGGACTTGATCCCGCGCGGCGCACGATCGCGCTGTTGCCGGGGAGCAGAAGGAAAGAGATCATGCATCTCCTGCCGGATATGCTCGAAGCCGCGCGGAAGCTCGAGGCCATGTTCGAAGACCTGCAATTTGTGCTCCCGGTGGCTCCCACGCTTGAAAGGGACTTCATCCAACATCATGTCGACAGGAGCGGCGTCGTGGTAGCTATTATCGACGGCAGAGTATATGACGTCCTGCGGGCATCGGACGCAGCCATCGTGACTTCTGGCACTGCCACGCTCGAGACAGGGCTCATGGGGGTGCCTATGGTGATCGTGTATCGCATGTCCGGCCTATCGTACTTCATCGGAAGCTTGATTATACATGTGGATCATGTCGGGCTTGTCAACATCGTTGCCGGCAAGCGGCTTGTTCCTGAGCTCATACAAGAGGATGCAACACCGCAGAAAATCGCAGATGCCGTATCGAAGATGCTGCGTGACCCGGAGTATTACAGGGCGATAACTGACGGTCTCGACACTTTAAGGGCTCAATTGGGCGATGCAGGCGCTTCGGCCAGGGCAGCTGACGTTGTTCTGGAACTCCTGAAGATCGCGGCATAAGATAATATGGAAATCTACAAAAGATTATTAGTCTTTCTTAAACCATACCGGATGCGGCTTGTCTGGGCGGCGCTTTTCATGCTGCTCACCAGCGGCATGATCGCGCTGCAAACATATCTCATAAAACCGATTCTGGACAAGGTCATTATCGGCAAGGACATAAGGCTGGGGCTCCTGCTGCCTCCGGCTCTCATTATCGTCAGCATTCTGAAAGGGATCACCTGGTATGCCCGTGATTATTTCATGGGGTATGTGGGACAGAAGGTCGTGAACGACATCAGAGACCGGCTCTATTCCCATATACAGACCCTCTCTTTTTCCTATTTTACAAGGACGCCTACCGGCGTCATAATATCTCGCATCATCAACGACGTCAACCTGGTGCAGGGTGCGTTGACCAGAGCTCCTTCGAGCCTTGTGCAAGGCATTCTTACGATGGTGGTGCTGACGGGGTACATCCTTTATCTCAACTGGAAACTCGCGGCTTTTTCCATCGTCGTCCTGCCGTTTGCAGGCATTGCGTTCTCGAGATTCAGCAGGCGGTTCAGAAGAGTGAGCACGCAGATGCAGGAACAGATCGGCGACCTCACTACGCACCTGCACGAGACCATTTCCGGAATTCGGATCGTCAAGGCCTTCAGCATGGAGGACTACGAGAGCAGGAGGTTTGCCAGCAGAAACAAAGACCTGTTCAATTCTCTCATGCGCTCCATCAAGACCAGCGCACTCTCACATCCCGTCATGGAAACCATTTCCATGATCGGAACCGCCTTTGTCATTCTCTACGCGCTGTACGCAATTCTTGAGTGGAATATCATGACGGTAGGAGACTTTTTCTCGTTCCTCGGGGCCCTGGTCTTTTTCTACAGGCCGCTGAAGGACATGAATGGAATCAACAACATCGTCCAGGATGGCATTGCCGCAGCAAAGCGCATTTTCGACGTGCTCGACACCGAGCCTGAGATCAAAAACAAAGCCGGTGCGATCTCGGTACCGCATGATTTCAAGTCCATAGAGTTCAGGAACGTTTCGTTCAAATATGAGGACGATTATGTGCTCAGGGACATTAATCTGACCGTGCATACCGGCGAGACCATCGCTATCGTAGGCAAGAGCGGAGGCGGCAAAACCACGCTCGTGAACCTGATTCCCAGGTTCTACGACGTCACTGAAGGGGCGATCCTCATCGCGGGAGAGGATATCCGGAACGCTACCGTTGAATCACTGCGGTCCTGTACGGCCATCGTGACGCAGCAGACGATTCTCTTTAACGATACCATAAAGAACAACATCGCCTATGGCCATTCTGAAAAAGCCTTTGATAGCGTTGTCGGCGCGGCACGCGCGGCATATGCCGATGATTTTATCCACAAGCTCCCCCACGGATATGATACGATTATCGGTGAATCGGGAGTGAAGCTTTCTGGCGGTCAGCGGCAGCGGATAGCCATAGCCCGTGCACTTCTTAAAAACGCCCCGATTCTCATTCTTGATGAAGCTACGTCCTCACTCGACACGGAATCGGAACGAGAGGTGCAGAACGCCCTTGACGTTCTTATGAAGGGCAGGACCAGCTTTGTGATAGCTCACAGGCTCTCCACGATCATGAACGCGGACCGCATCATCGTACTCAAAAATGGCAGGATCGTCGAACACGGCAGGCATGAGGAACTTCTCAGACGGGGTGGCGAATACAAAAACCTGTATGATCAGCAATTCAGGGACGAGCCGCAAGTCAGGATAATAGAATGATCAGGAGGAAAGTATTATCATACATAGCTTGGGTGCTCATCTCGATTTGGAGCAGGACGATACGGATGCATTTTGTAGGGAAGGAAATATCCGACCGGCTGACAGCGGAAGGCAATAATGTCATCTATGCATTCTGGCATGGAAGGCAGTTCCTGCTGTTCCATAATTATCGCAATTCCGGAATTATCATCCCAGCCAGTGAAAGCCGCGACGGTGAGATCCAGGCCGGGGTTTTGCAGCGTTTTGGGTTTGATGTAGTGCGTGGTTCGAGCAAACGGAAAGGCGACCGGGCGCTCCTCGGACTGGTCGACGGCCTGCGAAAAGGCAAGAACATCGCTCTCGCCGTCGATGGTCCACGCGGCCCCATTTACGAGGTGAAGCAGGGGATAACCTATCTTGCGGGCAAACTGAACAAGCCTATCATTCCCGCCTCAACAAGCGCGAAACGGTTCTGGATTCTTGAAAAGATATGGGACAAATACATGCTCCCCGTGCCCTTTACGCGAGGTGTGGTCGTGTACGGAGAGCCCATCATTGTCAAGGGGATACAAGCGGATGAACTTGAGTCCAAGCGAAGGGAACTGACGGACGCCCTGAACAGCGTCATGAACCGGGCTGATGCGTACTTTCACCAGCAGGCGACGTAGAGGGTGAGAATATGTACATTCTTTACAACATACTGTTGGTCCTGCTGACGCTTCTCCTGTCCCCGGTCATCCTGTTCAAACTCATCACCGTGCCGAAATACCGCGGCGGCATATCGCAAAAGTTAGGTCGGATACGAAAGCGGGTCCGGACGGTAATCCAGGGGACGCGGCCTATCTGGGTGCATGCCGTATCGGTGGGCGAAGTCATGGCCGCGCACCCCCTAATCCGCGACCTGAAAAAAAAATACCCCAACAGGAAGCTGATTCTCTCCACGGTCACGGTCACCGGAAACCATACTGCTCGTCAGCGGGTTCCGGAGGCCGATGCGGTGTTCTTTTTCCCCTTTGATTTCGCCTGGATCGTGCGCAGAGTAATACGGGAAATCAACCCTGCTGTCGTGCTCGTGGCGGAAACCGAGCTCTGGCCCAATTTTTTCCGCGAACTCAAAAGGGCGGACATTCCTTCGGCTGTAGTCAACGGACGGATATCTCCGCGCTCGTTCAGGAATTACATGAAATTTAAGAAGTTCTTTGCCCAGGTCTTTTCGAATGTAACCATCTTTTGCATGCAGTCTGCAGATGATGCGGCGCGGATAAAGGAAATTGGTGCTCCATCGGATAGAGTCATTGTCACGGGAAACCTCAAATTTGACCAGAAGATCCCCGCGAGCCAGCCAAGCCCTGTCCCGATACCGAAAAGCAGCAAGGTCATAACCGCGGGAAGCACACACCGGGGGGAGGAGGCCGCACTGCTTGACGTATTCAGGAACTTGCGGGAGAAGTTCCCGGAGTTGATTCTTATCATTGCCCCGCGTCATCCGGAAAGGTTCGATGAAGTTGAAGGGCTGGTCAACAAGGCAGGGTATGAATGCCAGCGGAGAACGAGGTTGAAAGGAACGATCAAAGACGTGCTGCTTCTTGATACCATCGGTGAACTTCGTTCATTCTACGGTATCTGTGACCTTGCTTTTGTCGGCGGGAGCCTTGTCAAGGTCGGAGGCCATAATCTGCTAGAACCTGCAGCAATGAAAAAACCTGTTATTTTCAGCCGTTATATGTTCAACTTTAAAGAAATATCTGAGGCTCTTATCTCTGCTGGAGGAGGCATACTCGTAAAAGATAAGGATGAACTTCAGGTTGAGGCCGAAAAGCTGTTGTCAGACAAAGACTATGCTTGGCAAATCGGAAGCAAGGCGTTCGCGGTAATCGAGGCAAATGCCGGGGCAACGAAAAGGACGATTGACGCTGTCAGCAAGCTCATACGTGAAAACTAAGGCGTATTCCTATATAAAAGACCTCATGTACGGGAGGAAAAAATCACTTGCCGTCGGAGCGTTGTTGCGGCTGCTCTCTGTGTTTTATGCCCTTGCCATCCGCCTTCGTCATGTGCTTTACGCAATGGGTGTGTTTCGAAAGCAAAGCCTGGCGCTGAAGGTCATATCTGTCGGCAATATTACCCTTGGCGGCACGGGAAAAACGCCAATGGTGATACAAATAGCAAGACTCCTGCTTAAGAACCAGAGGCATCCCGTAGTCATAAGCAGGGGATACGGGAGAGAAAATGAGTCTGACATCGTGGTCGTCTCAGACGGGTTGAACATCCTCGCAGATGCGAAGAGCGGAGGGGATGAGCCGGTTCTGATCAGTTCCGTGCTGCCGGGCGTCCCGGTCGTCGTAGGCAGTGACCGGTATAAAGCTGCTGTTCTCGCACAACAGAAGTTCAACACCGATACTGTTGTTCTTGATGACGGTTTTCAACACATCCGCTTAAAGAGGGACCTTGACATCGTGCTGGTCGATGCCGTTGATCCGTTCGGGAACGGGAGGCTTTTTCCCGCAGGAGTATTAAGAGAACCTCTCCCCGCGCTCACACGGGCACATGTCGTACTCATCACCGGTTCGGATAAAGAGGAGGGACTGGAGGAGCTCAAACGCGTCATTCGGCGGAATACAAGGGCAAGAATATTCACCGCCCGGCAGGTTCCTGCAGGCATCACCAACATTACATCCGGTGATACCAGGCCGCATACCACGCTGCGAGGGAGATCCGTCCTGGCATTTTCCGGCATTGCACGGCCGGCATCGTTTACAACGCTTCTCCGCACCCTCGGCGCCGACATAAGGGCAGAGATTGCATATCCTGACCATTATGCCTATAATAAATCCGAGTTAACGGCACTGTTTCAGAAGGCTGCGGATGCGAAAGCCAGCATGATCGTCACCACGGAGAAGGACGCCGTGAAGCTAAAACCCTTGCACCCCGATGGCATCTGGGCGCTTAGGCTTGAGATGAATATTGTTGAGAACAGTGAGTGGGAAGAGGTATTATTACAAAGGTTATGAACAAGGCGGTGTTCCTCGACAGAGACGGCACGGTAAATGAAGAAGTGGGGTACCTCACGGACCTGAGCAGGCTTCGCCTTATTGCCGGAGCTGGTGCGGCGGTCAAACGCCTGAACCATGCAGGCTACAAGGTGATCCTCGTAACGAACCAGTCGGGAGTGGCCAGGGGATATTTCCCGGAGTCCCTGGTTCATGAGGCGCATGAGCGTCTCACCGACATGCTGCGGGAGGAGGGAGCGGTCCTTGATGGTATCTATTACTGCCCGCACCATCCCACTGCGGGCAATGCGAAGTATACCATGGCCTGCGATTGCAGAAAGCCGGGAACCGGTTTAATCGACACGGCGGTGAAGGACTTCGATATAGATATCAATCGTTCATTTATGATCGGGGACAAGTGGAGTGATGTTGAGCTTGCCCAGCGTGCAGGTGTTCATGCTATACTGGTCATGAGCGGTTTTGCGCCCGATGACCCGGGGAATAAAAGGCCGGATCACGTCTTGGATCCTGACCATACCGCGTCCAACATTTTGGAGGCTGTGGACTGGATCATACGCCGCGAACCGCCGAAGAAATAGAGAGTCTTTCCTCAAGACGGATTTCGACCAGGTTTTCGTTATGAAAAAAACCATCACTCTCGACCGCAAATTGCTCTTTGCGAGCAGACGCAGGATCGTGATTAAAGTCGGCAGCGCGGTTCTCGCATCGTCCGAATCGGGGCTCGACGAGGCACGCATAGGGCGGCTTGCATCGGAGATCGCTGCTCTCATGGAGCAGGGCAGGGAGATCCTCCTCGTTTCGTCAGGCGCGATTGCTGCAGGCCTCGCAAAGCTCGGCATCGCGAAAAAGAAGGGGATGCCGCTCTCGGTGAAACAGGCCGCGGCGGCTATCGGCCAGTCTGGGCTCATGTGGATGTATGAGAAGACCTTCGGCGCATACGGCAGAAAGGTTGCCCAGGTGCTCCTGACGCGTGAGGATCTCTCGAACCGGACCCGATTTTTAAATGCGAGAAACACACTCCAGACGTTGCTCGGTTACGGCGTTGTTCCGGTTATCAATGAAAACGATACGGTGTCCGTGGATGAGATAAAGTTCGGCGACAATGACAACCTCTCGGGCATGGTCGTGCATCTCGCCGATGCTGACCTGCTTGTCATTCTCTCCGACATCGATGGCCTCTATACTGCTGATCCCAAGCTCGAACCTTCTGCGGAGCTTGTCCCTGTCGTCGAGAAGATTACAGCAGAAGTCGAGCGCGTGGCTGGGGACGCGCAGACACTCGTCGGCACGGGTGGTATGCGTTCCAAGATCATGACCGCGAAAAAGGTCGGTGCCTACGGCGCGCCCATGGTGATCGTGAACGGGAAAAAGCCGGGAATTCTTCAGACACTGTTCGATGGAAAGCAGGTGGGCACGCTTTTCCTGCCGAAGCTCGAGAAGCAGCACAGTCGAAAGCACTGGATTGCATATACAGTCTGTACAGCCGGCAAAGTCGTAGTTGATAATGGAGCGCGCGAAGCGCTTGTGAGCAAGGGGAAGAGCCTTCTACCCGGAGGGGTGGTCCACGTGGAAGGGAATTTCAAGTTAGGAGACTGCGTGGCCTGCGTGGATCTTAAGGGCAATGAATTCGCGCGAGGACTCACCAAGTATTCTTCAGCAGACCTTGACAGGATCAGAGGGCTCAAGACTTCACAGATCGAGTCCATTCTCGGGCATAAAGACTATGATGAGGTGATCCACCGGGATGATCTGGTGATACTGTCGCATCAATGAAAATTAAAAAATGTTAATGCGAAATTTCAGAATGATAAAAATCCTAATTGCTGCGCTGCTGCAATTCCTGTTGGTCTCTTCAGCCTTTGCGCTCACGGTCAATGATCTCGCGCCCATATTCTCGCTCCGGGACATCAAAGAGAAGGATTTTTATCTGAGCGACCTTGTAGGCGCGACAAAAAAGGAGAACAACAACGGCGTTATCCTGAGCTTCTTTGCCTCCTGGTGCGTGCCATGCAGAAACGAGCTCGCGCTCATCAACTCGCTTACCGATGAGCTGAAAAATAAAGGCATCGAGATCGTTATCGTAGGGTTCAAGGAAGAGCCCGACACGATTGGACGGCTGCTCGCTGAACTGAAAGTTGACAAGCCGATTGTCTTGTGCGACGGTGACGGCAAAGTCGGTGAAAGATACGGGGTAAGATTTTTACCAACAACATTTTTCATCGGATCGGATGGAAGAGTAAAAAACGTCGTCTTCGGGGAGATCAAGGACGACAAGGAATTAAGGGAAAAGGCAGGAAAACTCTTGCAATAATCATGCAGGGAATGACAGGAGGTACTCTTGGATATCAAGCAGTATGTATTCGATAAAGCAAAAAAGGCCAAAACGGCATCGCGGGCGCTGGCCAACATATCGACCGAAATAAAAAACAATGCGCTCTTCAAAATGGCGGCAGGGCTCGAGAAGGAAGCTGATAAACTGATTGTTGAGAACAAAAGTGACCTGACGGCGGCAGAGAAAAAGGGGCTGTCAAAGGCCATGATCGACCGGCTGACCTTGAACCCCGATCGGATCAAAGCCATGGCAGACGGCCTCCGTGAGGTAGCGGCGCTCCCGGATCCCGTAGGCGAGGTGCTCAGGATGTGGCGAAGGCCGAACGGCATGGAGGTAGGCAGGATGCGCGTGCCCATCGGGCTTATCGGTATCATTTACGAGTCACGGCCCAATGTGACTGCCGATTCGGCCGCGCTCTGTCTCAAATCCGGCAATGCAGTCTTGCTCCGCGGAGGCTCCGAGGCTGTGCATTCCAACACGGCAATCGTCGAGGTGCTCTCCAAGGCAGGCGCTGAAGCAGGCATTCCCGAAGGAGCGGTTTCCTTCATCGAGAACCCCGACCGGACCTGCGTCATGGAGATGCTCAAGCTCAATCAATGCATCGACCTCATCATACCACGCGGCGGTGAAGGGCTCATCCGTATGGTATCGGAGAACTCAACGATACCGGTCATCAAGCACGATAAGGGCATCTGCCATGTGTACGTTGACAGCAAGGCTGATCTCAAGATGGCGGAGGAAATATGTTTTAACGCCAAGGTCCAGCGGCCGGGCACCTGTAACGCCATGGAGACCATGCTTGTTCATCAGGACGTGGCCAAGGCATTTCTACCAGCTATCATCGGCCGGATGAAAAAAGCCGGGGTCGAGATCCGTGGATGTGAGAGGACCAGGGCGGTCGTGCCCGATATCAAGGCGGCCACGGACAAGGATTGGGACACGGAGTATAACGACCTGATCCTGAACGTGAAGGTTGTGGATAGCATGGAGGCTGCGATGGAGCATATCGCGGCGCACGGGTCGCAGCATTCGGAAGCCATTATTTCAAATGACTACCAAAATGCCCGCCGCTTCCAACGGGAAGTAGACGCCTCCGCAGTATTCGTGAACGCCTCCACGCGACTGAACGACGGCTTTGAGTTCGGTCTCGGTGCCGAGATCGGCATATCAACAACCAGGATCCATGCTCGTGGACCAATGGGTTTGGAAGAACTAACCTCAACCAAGTTCATTGTGTCCGGGAATGGGCAAATCAGAAAGTAGTCAACAGTTTATCGAGTCAAAAGTCTACAGGAGACGAAAGGCGAGTGAGCAGTTTAACAGACACGTGGGGCTCCATCAACGCTTCTAACTGATCATCAGGAGAACAATTGGCACAGAGACTTGCCATCCTCGGCGGTACATTCAATCCCATACACTATGGCCATCTTGCAGCAGCGGAAGAGGTCCGTGACAGATTAAAGCTCGAGCGGGTCCTGTTTATTCCCTCCTATCTTCCTCCACACAAGCACGAAGAAGACATGCCATCGGCCATCCAGCGGCTTGAAATGGTGCGCCTCGCCACTGCCGGTAATCCTCACTTTACGGTTTCTGACATCGAAGTGAAGCGCGGAGGAAAGTCCTATACTGTTGAGACAGCGCAGGAACTGCGCACGATGCATCCGAAAGCGGAATTTTACTTTATTACGGGTCTTGACTCATTTCTTGAAATCCGGACGTGGAATCGATGGGAGATGCTTCTCACGCTGTGTAGTTTTGTTGTGCTTTCGAGACCGGGCTATCGGTTTGCCGACCTTGCGAAAATCGATTTCATGAAAGGGACCATCAAAGAACTTGCGGGACTGGACAACGGGGATCTGGTTCACGCGGTGTTCCAGCCGGACGGCTTCAAGATCTACATGGAGATGATCCCTCTCTACGACATATCATCAACTGACATCCGGCAAAGAATCCGTGAATCCAGGACCGTTAAATATCACTTGCCTGAATCCGTCGAAAACTATATAATAAAAAATAAGTTATATGCATAATTCGCTTGAAGATGCACAGCTGTGCGCAGAGGCTGCGGACAACAAGAAAGCGTTCGATATCATCATCCTCGACCTCCGCGGGCTCACCTACATAACCGATTATTTCGTTATCTGTTCGGGGAGCAACACCACGCAGGTATCTGCCATCGCAGACTGGATCGGCCAGACTCTCGCGAAGACCGGAGTTCATCCTTCTCATACAGAGGGGCAGGCGGAATCGAGCTGGGTGCTCATGGACTACGGAGATTTCGTCGTACACATTTTCAATGAGGAAACCAGAGCTTATTATGCCTTGGAGAAGCTCTGGGGAGATGCCGCCAAGGTGCCTTTCATATCTCGGCCCAGGGCCCTGCAGGGCACCACTCCATGAAACTGCGCATCATCTGCATGGGAAAAACCAGGGAACACTTTATCCAGGAAGGGATTCAGAAATATCTGCGATACCTGACGCCGTATGCCGGCATAGAAATGCTGGAGCTCAAAGAGGAGAAAATTAAGGACCTCAAAGACGCTCCCCTCGTCAGGAAGAAGGAATCCGAGAAAATATTCAGATCCCTCCCGGCGGGATCGTTCCTGGCGACACTGGATGAGAGGGGAGAGGAGTTCACCTCTCATGAGTTTGCAGGATTCCTGAACGCACTCATGGAGTCCGGTGTCAGAGAAGTGGTGTTCGTACTAGGTGGCGCAATGGGCCTGGATGAACAGGTTACGGTGCGCGCGAACAAGGTGATTGCGATGTCCCGCTGGACACTCACCCATGAGATGGCGAGGCTTGTGCTGCTTGAGCAAATCTACCGGGCGTTTACGATTATCAAGGGTAAGACATATCACCACTAAGGGCGATCGGCCCCCCAATTATCCACAGGCCGATCTGGTTTATTCCCGTATGAGAAAGGATCAGGGATGAGATTCTTCGTTTCAATTCTGGCAATCCTGCTACTGGTACTCGTAGTCCTCCTGAGGGAGTTCAACCAGGAGATAATCACGTTTCACCTTCTTCCCTCCAAGTCCTACGAGATTACCAAGTCGACGCTCTTTCTCATTTCACTCTCCATCGGGGCTGGGATCATTTTCATCCTCTACCTGCTGCGTGATGTCAAACGGTACCTCCGTGGCCTCAGCATGCAGCGCGAGCATAAGAGACGTTCCAAGATTCAGGAACTGTACACTAAGGGTCTCAACTCCCTGCTTGCAAAACGAAACCCTGAGGCCGTGAGCTTCTTTCAGAAGGTGCTCGCCATCGATCCGAACCACGTTGACACGCTTCTCCGCATGGGAATCGGCCTGCTCCGCGAGAAAAATCCGCAGGAAGCTATCCTTCTTCATCAGAAAGCCCTGAGCCTGGACAGTGACAACCGGGAGGTTATGTTCTCGCTCGCAGCTGATTATGAAGAGGCGAAACGTTATGACGAAGCCCTCAAAGTATATAAAGAGATCCTCTCCAGGGACTCATCGAACCTTACCGCCCTGATCAGAATGCGCGATCTGTACCAGCGACTCAACCATTGGGAGGACCTGTACGAGACGCAGCGCCAACTCCTTGCCAACCCGCTATCACAGTCTGAACAGGAGGTGGAACACCGCAAACTCGTCGGGTTCAAATACGAGTTCGGCCGTTCCCGGCTCGAGGCAGGGGACAAGGAACGTGCACGGAGAACATTTCGCGGTGTCATTAAGCTCGACAAAGATTTTATCCCCGCCTATCTTGGACTCGGTGAGGTTTACCTTGAAGAAGATAAGGTAAAGGAAGCGGCCGAGCTCTGGGAAAAAGCATATAAGATGACATCCTCGACCTTGCTGCTCCACCGTCTTGAGGATCTCTATTTAAAGCAAGGGGAGCCAGTCAAGGCGATAGAAATCTACAAACAAGCCGTTAATTGGAAGCCTCAGGACATCAAGCTCAAGTTTTTCCTCGGGAAGCTTTAC
>DATJZV010000181.1:0-2323 GCA_035498715.1 Nitrospirota bacterium | reverse complement strand
AGATCAGTTGAGCTGAACAATTTAAGAGAGGAGGTATTTTTGTATGGGTAAGGTAACTGAAATCACCGTCTGGACAAGGGGCGTGGTGATGGACAAGGAAGCCCGGGACGTCGCCAATGCCTTTGCGCAAGCTGCAAAGATGGAAGGCAAGTTCGTTCAGGCTTTTGACAACTATGAAGACCTTCCGGACCGCGTGCTGGTGACCACGAGGAAGTATACCCGCATCAGCGACGAGGAGATCGAGATGAAGTATCTCTACACCAATGCGCATCCCGATGTCGTCGTCATCGTCGAGCCCACCATCATCAAAGGAATAAACGTACTGAAGGGCATGCCCGAGGGCGGCCTTCTGCTCATCAACACCAACCGGCCTATCGACTACATGATGCAGTTCATCCCGAACGCGGACCTGCTGGGCGCTGTGGCAACGGTTGATGCCGACGGGATATCGGGCATCCGCACCGTCGATTTCTCCGGCTCCGAAGGCGGCGTGGATACGGCAGGCGTGGGCGCAGGCATTGCCGCCCCGATCCTCGGCGCTCTGGCGAGGGTCACGGGAATGGCGAAGAAAGAAAACCTGGCGAAGATCGTGAGCGATGTCGCCGCAATGGAACGTGGCTTCAACGAAGTGAAGTTTGAAAAGTTCCGCAAAGCCCGCGCGGAGTACTCGTGGGGAAGCTGATTATGGTGGACGCGAAAAGCGCCACTAAATCTACAGAAAGGAGAGACTCATGGCAATAAAGATACCAAAAGACAGAGAAGTGCCGTTTGGGGCTATAACTCCTGCTCCGGTAAAACAGCAGGATCTATTCATGACGTCCAACTGGAGAATCGTCCGGCCGGTGATCGATCACGAAAAGTGCACCCGTTGTTTCACCTGTTATGCGGCGTGCCCCGATTCCTGCTGGTCTTACAATGAGAAGGACGACAAAATGGAATGGAACTGGAAGTTCTGCAAAGGCTGCCAGATCTGCATCTACGAGTGCCCGTCAAACGCCCTGTCCGCTGTTCCGGAACTCGATTTCCCGGACGGGGTTGCTCGTCTGGAAAAACCTTTTTAAGGAGGAATGACTATGGCTAAAGAAATGATGCTCAGCGGCTGCGCAGCAGCGGCACAGGGAGCTAAATTTGCTGAAATAGAGGTTGCATGCTCGTATCCCATTCGGCCGTACACCGCCATCATGATGGAACTCGCAAAAATGGTGGCCAACGGCGAGCTTGACTGTGAGTTCATCCACGGCGAGGGTGAGCATGCGCAGGTATCGGTAGTATTGGGCGCTTCTGCCTGTGGCGCTCGCGCGTACACGGGAAGCTCGGGCGTCGGCGTCACCTACGCCTTTGAGGTGTACAGCCCGGCTGCCGGCGGGCGATATCCGCTCCAGATGGCTATCGCCGACAGGACGCTCGACCCTCCCGGAGACTTCGGTTCCGAACACACGGACTGCATGTCTGCGCGTGATCAGGGCTGGCTGATGAGCTGGGCCTCCACACCGCAGGAAGTCTTTGACAACACGTTGATCAATTTCCGCGTGGGGGAAGACCCCAAAATCATGCTGCCGCAGTTCGTGGCACAGGACGGCTACTTCCTCTCTCACATTCCCGACAAGGTTATCCTGCCCGAAATGGCACAGGTGCGGGAGTTTCTGCCTCCCTACAGTGCGCCCCATCCTCTGAGCCCGACGTGCCCCGTGTCCCACGGACCGCAGATCAGACCTGACCAGGGAGCACCCATGGATGCCCAGAGGGCAATGACCTTCATCGACCTTCCTCCGGTTATCGAGAAGGCGGTGAGCGACTACAATAAGATCTTCGGCCGCAATCTTGATCCGTGGCTGGAGAAGTTCATGATGGACGACGCTGAAGTGGCATTCTTCATCCAGGGTGCCCATGCGAACACCTGCAAGAACGCGATCCGCCACCTGCGGAGCCAGGGCCTGAAGGCTGGCATGGTGCGTCCGCGCTGGATACGGCCGTGGCCCACGCTGCAGATCGCGGAAGCACTCGCGAATGCGAAAGCAGTAGGAACGGTGGAGAGCAGCACTTCTTACGGTGGTGCCACCAGGGGCGGAAACCTGATTCACGAGGTCAGTGCAAGCCTGTATGACCTGGGCACAAGACCGATGCTGACATCCTTCATGGCTGGCCTTGGCGGCGACGTTATCCTGCTCGAAGACTTTTATTACATGGCAAAGATTCTCAAGCAGATGGCAGAAGAGAAGAAGACCCGCCAGAAGGTCTACTGGGTAGGATTCGAAGACGAAACTTAAAATTATGATCTACAAGGAGGTGTTCGATTATGCAAACCGTTGACTATAGAAAGCAG
>DATJZV010000180.1:0-6805 GCA_035498715.1 Nitrospirota bacterium | reverse complement strand
GTTCCTCCCACGCGTTCGATTTCTTTGCTCTGAAGCACGCGCAACAGCCTCACCTGGGCCTGGGCCGGAAGCTCTCCAATTTCATCGAGGAAGATCGTGCCCTTGTTCGCCCGTTCGAATCGCCCTCTCTTTTGACTGATCGCCCCGGTGAAAGCTCCCTTCTCGTGACCGAAGAGTTCGCTGTCGAGAAGAGTCTCAGGGATTGCGCCGCAGTTGACCTTGATGAACGGCCCATCCTTGCGGCGTGAAGAATAGTGGATCGCATTGGCGATGACCTCTTTTCCTGTTCCCGTCTCCCCCAGCAACAGCACAGGGCTGTCGAGGGGCGCCACCTGCTGCACCATTTCTATCACCGTTTTCAGACCAAAATCCGAACCGATGATCTCGTCGCCCGAGACTGACCGCAGTTCGCTAAAGAGATAACGGTTGTCGTCGGCCAGCATGTCTTTCAATCGGCTGACTTCCTGATGCCGGAGTTTCAGTTCATCATGGGCCTTACGGAGCTCCTCCGTCCGCTCGCGCACCATTTCCTCCAAATGCTCACGGTAGAGCCGATTCTCCTTCATAAGCCGGGCTTTCTCAAGTGTCCGTTCGATGACGACCTCAAACCCTTTTACATCCTCGACCGGCTTTATGACGTAGTCCCATGCGCCGAGGCGAAGCGAATCGATGGCGTGCTGCACGGTACCGGTGCCGGAGACCACGATAACGGGCGTCTCAGTGCTCTTCTCCCGAAGTCGGGCAATCATCGAAAGCCCATCCATCACAGGCATCCTCAGATCGGCCAGGATTAGGTCGGGCCCTTCCCGGTCAAAGGCATCGAGCCCCTCCCTTCCGTTGGCGGCCTCGACGACACTGTAGCCGAGATCCTCCAACAGCATCCGGAGGTTCATGCGGATCAATTCTTCATCGTCCACAATCAATACTTTAGCCGACTGGCTCATGTTTGCCCTCCCCTATCGGCAGCCTCACCTTGAAAAGTGTCCCCCGGCCCGGTGTCGATTGCACCTCCATGAGCCCCTTGTGGTTCTGGGTGACGATCATATAGGAGACGGAGAGGCCGAGGCCTGTACCCACCCCGGGCTCCTTAGTAGTGAAGAAGGGTTCGAATACTTTCCGGCGGATATCCTCCGTTATGCCGGGTCCGTTGTCCTCCACCTCGAGCACGGCATACCTGCCCTCGCATCGTAGCCTTAAGGTGATGCTGGGCCTCCTGTCCGGGGGGTTTGCGATCATAGCCTGGGCCGCGTTCTTGAGGAGGTTCAATATGACCTGCTCTATCTCCATAGAGACGATGGGGACTTGGGGCATGTCCTGATAGTCTTTGATGATGTCGATGCTCCTGAAGTCGTACTTCTTCTTGAGGTCGTAGTCACTCGCCGCAAGCTCCAATGCCTGATCTACGATTTGAGCAAGCGAGGCGGGCTCCATGGTTGTATCGGCGCGGCGGCTGAACTGGAGCATGTTGGCAACGATCTTCGCCGCCCGGGACGATGCCGTGCGAATGCTTGCGATGGCATCCGATATTTGTCGCTTGTCAAAATAGGCGCGAATCCCCTCGAGATTTAGGCCAAGTTCTTCAGATACCTTCCGGTTTGCGTGCAACTCAAGCGAGATCCTCCGCTCGATATTCTGTGCTGCCTGGGTGATGATCCCGAGAGGGTTATTGATCTCATGGGCCATCCCTGCGGCAAGGCCGCCTATGGACATCATTTTCTCAGTTTGGACCATCAACTCCTGGATGCGGGCCCTTTCGGTGACATCCTCGATACGCAACACCGCTCCTCCGACATCGTGTATGAGAAGCGGGTAGAGCATGAGGTCATAAAACCTTCGCTTACCCTCCTTCTCGATGAGGAGCTTCTCCATCGATAAGGGGCGATGCTCGTCCATATCGGTTCCCATCGTCATGATCCAGGGGGCGAAGTCGGGGAGAAGATCGACGATGGGTTTGCCTATAGCCTCTCCTGCAGGTATGCCGGTAAATGCCTCCGCCTGACGGTTCCACTGGGTGACGGTGCGGGTATTGTCCATCCCTACCAATATGGAGGGCATAGAGTCGATGATGTTGGAGAGGTAGTTCTTGAGACTATTGATCTCGGCTTCGGCCCTTTTTCGGTCCGTGATATCGACCGTAGTACCGACGTATTCAGCGACCTTTCCGTTTTCATCGGGAAGCGGATGCCCGATTATTTGGATATGTTTGACTGGTCCGTCGGGCAGCACAATCCTTAATTGAAGATCATAGTCTTTTTTTCCGCGCTGCGCCGTCTCGATTGTTTCGAGCACCCGGTCCCGGTCTTCCGGATGAAGCCGATCCGCCAGAGAACTATACGTCGGCCGCGGCTGCTGCGGATCGAAGCCCCAAATCCGGAAAGTCTCCTCTGACCAATAATCATAATGTTCCCCTCTGGGACTTCGGGCCCAACTGCCCGTGTGGGTCAGCCTCTGCGCTTCCGCCAGGTAGGTTTCGCTGCGCCGAAGAGCTTCGATGGTATGCCGTAACCGATCCTCCGCGCGCCTGCGCTCCGTGATATCGATCACGCTGCCCACGAATTGAACGACATCTCCCGCGCTATTGAGGACAGGGTGCCGGATCGCCTGAATATGTTTGACCGTTCCGCTGGGAAGCGCGATCCTGAACTCAGTCAAGGTATCTACTTTTTCGCGGAGCGACTTCTCAAAGCTCTCCTGCACGCTGTCCCAATACTCCGGGTGGATTTGTCGGAAAACCGCTTCCCTGGTCGGTAAACCCTCTTGCGCATCCAATTCAAAAATTCGGAAGCATTCCTCCGAAACATAGACATACTTGTCGCTGGACAAATCGAAAGCCCAGCTACCTGTGTGGCTGAGCCTTTGCGCTTCCGCGAGATACGCCTCACTCTGCCGCAGGGCTTTCTCGATCCTTTTGCGCCCGGTGATGTCCCGTATAAAAATAACGGCTTGGCCGCCGGCAATGGGTTGGTGCTGAGCACTGATTTCGACGTCAAACAGGCTGCCGTCTTTCCGGCGGTGGACGGATTCAAAACGGCCCGAGTCCACTTCCGCGAACCTTCTGATGTTGGCGGCGATCATCTCGGAGGAATGCACAGCCTCTATATCCGCAATATTCATGGTCAGTAGTTCCTGCTCGCTATAGCCGCTCATCCGGCAATACGTCTCGTTGACCTCAAGGATTCGTCCTTGCATATCGGCCCGAAAGAAGCCGTCCATGGCGGACTGGAGCGTGATCCGGTAGCGTTCTTCGCCCTCACGCAGATCCCGGTACGCCAACAGGGTGGTCAGGACGTCACTCATACGCCGGGCGATCTCCTCCAACAGGTCTTTCTCGTCCCGGGTCCAGACGCGCGGATAAGAGCACTGGTGCATGCCTAATACCCACGGCTTGCCTGCTTTCGGATATAAGGCGATCATAATTTTAGACTTTTCGCCGAAGCGCAATAATTCCAGGGGGTAGTCGCATCCGGGACCAAGCGTTACAGCCCCGCTTGACGCAAGATATAATTGAAAGTGCTTAGCGTTATCTTGGGCGGTGTAAATCGCGCTTCTTCGTGCCGGATATTCTGGTCGGGTGCGCTCCATCGCTATTTCAAAGGATGGGGCATCCGGGTCGCACGGGTAGAGCAGGTAGGCCCGGTCGCTATCGAAAATTTCCAGCATTGCGTCGAGGACATCGTTCATTATCTGCTCGAGATCGTTCGTCCCCTGCATGGCCCGGTTAATCCTGTCCATGTTTTGAAAAAACCGGAGATGAGACCTATGCTCGTCCCTGAATCGAATGATTTCCTGATGTCTTAGTGCATTGGACATGGCAATGGCAAAGGGCTCATGGAGCAGTTTGAGCAACCGCGAATGTTCATCTGTATATTGATTCTGGCCATCTGCCGCCAACCCGACTATACCCATCAAATTGCTTTCAAGTTTCAAATACATGATCATTACCGATACATCGGATTTGAGCCCAAATCGTTCTAGAATCTCGGGGAGCCCTTCCTCCTCGTCGGGCTGGTTCATAATTATGTTCAGTACTTCATTCTTCAACAAGGCCGCCTGTAAATCGGCTTTCCTTTTATTCCGGCCCTTCTCGGGTAAGGGCAGAACTCGTTCATCCCCTTCTAGTCGCTTGCCACCGACTGATGCCAAGACTTGCAATATATCCGAATCATAATCCACTGTATGCAGGGATATTTTAATCACGGGGATGAAAGCTCGTATGTATTCAAAAAAGTGCTTCAGAGCCGTTTCGATGTCGAGGCTGCTGCATATGCGCAGGGTCGCCTCACGAAAAAAAACATTTTCATCCAAGCTCATCGTTTTCTCCTCATTTTCATTTGTCTTCTGAGCATGAGGCTTCTGCTCGTAGTCCATTTTTACGTGACCAAGCCACTTTACGATATACCACAACAATTACGAAAAATCGTAGCACACTTTATGGTATTCAGTAAATCATAAAATAGGATTTCATGCAAGTCATTGATTTTATATGAATTTATATCTTGGCACGAAACTCGCTTATTATGAAAAACAAACGGGGGATTCAAAGAAGGCCTGCCATGAAATGGGTTGAGATTATCTCATTACGTTGTCCTGGGAACATCGAGACACGATTCATGGACGAACTCCCCGAGGAGTTCCGCTGTAGGCATAGATGAGCCGAAGCAGACGAAATACTTTGGGATGTCACGAAAAGATAACCTGGTGAGAGGAAGGGAAAAGAAATGGATCAAGAAACGATCGCTCTGTGCCCTAAATGCAAGAAAGGGTTTTCGAAGAATTTGTACTCCGGGAAGTACTGCAAGGAATGTGGCTCTCTCCTGCTGCAACATTGCCCAAACGCGGACTGCAACAAACCAATAGATTCAGTACTCACCGAATTCTGCAGATATTGCGGAGTCAGCTATCTCCCTTATCTTGACAAGTAGCCAATCCAAGGCCGTTGCGGTGGAAGGCAGAAAAATGTGCCTCCTGATCTGATATGGTCTAAATCTGAGGCGGGTGACGTGAACCTCTTTTGGAGCCTTGAACCGATGGTCATTCTTCTGTTCATTTTCTTATGTAGCTTTCCTGTTGTCTCGCACGCAGCGGTGTCAGCGGAAAAGTGCCTCGGGTGCCACGAGGCATACAAAGGGTCGGTTCATTCAGAACTCTCCTGTGCGGATTGCCACGGAGAGGTGACCAAGATCCCCCACGCCGAAAAATTATCCAAACCCTCGTGCAGTGAATGTCATGATGACAGGGTCAAACGGTTCAGTTCAAGCGTGCATGCAATAACAGGCATTGGCTGCAAGGAGTGTCATGATGTGCATTTTCTCAACAAGACAGCCAAACAGCGTATTGATGCTCCTGTCTGTGTCCGGTGCCATAAGGAGACCTGTGCCGTTTACGACAACTCCGTCCACTGTAAGAAAGGAGCCGTCTCGTGCACCGGCTGCCACAATCCGCATAACATCAAAACATATAAGGAGCTGAATGCGAATGAGCGCATGGCTGTCTGCTCGCACTGCCATAAGGACTATATTGAGAAGCATGGATGGCTTCCGAATACAGCGCTCCACTTCAATTACCTGGAATGCACCACCTGCCATAGCCCCCGTGGGCAGAGGCACGGGAGGTTCATGGATTTATCTCCGAACGCTTGGTCTCAGATATCCGGACTGACAAAGGGGTTCTCCGAGTGATGTCTTATTTTATTCAGAAGGATAAATCCATTTATATGTTCCATGGTGTGACCTCGCCCGCCCTCTTTCAGAAAAAGGAAGGCGTCTTCGACAGCATCATGGGCCAATTCAGGGAACTCACTGACCCGGCGATGATCAATGTCCGGCCGCATCATCTCAGGATCCGAACGGTGGCTTCAACGGATACCCTTGAAAATGCTCTACGGTTTTTGGGCGTTCCGGAGAAACAACTGAAGGAAACAGTTCTATTAAATGGCGGTGTTCCGACCCAGAGAATTACAGCAAACGGTTTACTGAAGGTGATTGAGGATTGAGAAGGGGTGGTAATTACACCTCGGGTACCTCTGACGACGGCACTCGATGCAAACCTCGAATCACCCAATCGGAACCCCATAGGTCCATGGGTGAAAAACCCTAAGTGAAGCTTTTCGCACAACCTCAATGGCCAAAACCACCTGCAGGCCGAGATTCCTCATTTTGGGCCGCTGGAAGGTTGCCAGCTTCTCCTACCGAACGGAATTCCCAGCTTGTTCATCCGCGTCCTGAGAGTATTTGGGTGAAGTCCTAGCAGTTGCGCAGCTCCTCCTGGCCCGTTGATCTTGCCGCCAGCCATCTCCAAAGCTCGTCTAATGTGCTGTATAGTCATCTCGTCAAGCGAAAGCAGTTTCCTATTTCGGCCTGCCTCACGAGTTCCTTCATGCGCTCCTGGAACATGGGGGGTCAAAAGCGTCTCAAATGAGAGCATACCACCTCCCCTGTACTGGATCAAAGCCCGTTCGATCAGGTTTTCCAGCTCCCGAACGTTGCCCGGCCAGTCATAAGCGACAAGTCTTTCGATAGCACCTCGGTTCAGCAAAGGTCTCTCCTTCAGCCTCAGCTCCTTGGACTTGCGGTCGATGAAGTGCTGCACCAGGGCTGGAATATCTTCTCTTCTCTCTCTGAGCGGCGGAATCGTAATGGGAAAAACATTGAGCCGGAACCAGAGGTCCTCGCGAAATCTCCCGGAGGCAACCATCTCCTGAAGGTTTCTATTTGTAGCCGATATAATACGGATATCCACCGGTATGGAAGTTGTCCCTCCCACGCGTTCAATTTCTTTGGTCTGAAGGACGCGCAGTAGCCTGACC
>DATJZV010000179.1:0-7410 GCA_035498715.1 Nitrospirota bacterium | reverse complement strand
CGACGCTTCCGATGCGCTCGCCCGGGAGAAGGATAAGTACCCGGTCTCCAGGATCGACGAGCGTGGACATGCCCTGATGGAAAAAATCTACGGTCAGCTCCTGGTCCGTGGGAGTGAAGTAAAGGCGCTTCGGACTGCCCGTTGTTCCCGAACTGTCGAGCGTAACGACCCTATTGATATCATTCTGCGATACACAGAGAAATTGCAGTCCCTGCTGTCGTATGTCCTCCGCTATGGTGAAGGGAAAACGGCGGATGTCGTCCAGACTTGTCAAAGGCACATCAGCAATGCCCTTCATCCGTTTCCGGTAAAAGGGGCTGTTGTGATAGGTTCGCTCGATAGTCTCGCGGAGCTGACGCAGCTGATATCCGCTGATCTGCTCCCGCGTGAGCGTGTCTTCGCTCATGCCGATCTTCGACGCTATCCATGCCTCAAGGGGCGTTTTCCTGATCATCGTCGCATCCGTGGAATTATAGGCATCTTTGCCGACTGCGATAGAGCGGCGTGCCTTGTTTGTCTGTGAGATTGTACGCGCAAAAGGGGATGACCCTGCTGTCTGTGCTGACTACATGAATGAAGCATTCACGCAGCCGCTCCAAGTCAAGGTTCCAAGCGTCCTGAAAGGCCATGCCGGAAATGCATAGTGAGAATTGATCAACGCGGCCCAGAAAGGCGTCCAGGGATTCGACGTTGAACGTGGTGCAGCAGGATGTTTTCGTTGCCACGGCGGGTTCCGGGCGGACGTTTGGTGCGGCCCAGCGCTGCGCAACGAAGCGCTGAGCTTTTTTGGCACCCAGGGCCGCGACCTGGGGCCTGCAGCATCCCTCTTGTTTCTCCTTGCTTATTGATATCAGGACCCCGTCGGGCATGAGAACGAAATTACCGTGAAAGGAACAGTATGCGTTCTCTCCCTGGGGAGGACGGAAGTGCTCTGCTTTCATCATACCGTTAGTCTGGCCTTCGATGTTGCGGATGACTTCGGGAATCGTGATCCGGTCTTCATCGGATGGTTCCTGGGGATACCTGCCGAAATAGCTAATGGGCTGGAAATGAACACCCCGGACCGCGGGCATGCAGTTTACGGCAAAGGAGATGATGCTGCCGATGTTTTCTGTATTGATGCCAGGCATGAGCGTCGGCACAAGGACTACTCCCATACCCTCTTCGGCGCAGCGGTCGATTGCAGCTTTTTTCTTATCAAAAAGCTTTGTGCCGCGGATTGCTTTGTAAATCGAGTCGTTTGTCCCGTCGAATTGCAGAAACACGCAGGAGAGGCCTGCTTCTTTCAATCGCCTCACATACTCTGGATCGCCTGCTAGGCGCAGACCGTTCGTGTTCAGTTGAATGAAATTGAATCCCAGGGACCGGCCCAGCGAGACTATGTCGGGAAGATCGTCCCGCACAGTCGGTTCTCCGCCGGACAACTGGATGTTATAGGGGCCACCGTTTGCAAGCAGCATGCGGTACCAAGCTTCGATGGTCTGAAGACCTGGGTCTTGGTCCGCTTGCTGTGATGAGGCAAAGCATACCGGACAGTGCAGGTTGCAGCGCTGGGTCACTTCGAGGAGAACGCAGCATGAGTGCTGACGGTGCTCCGGGCACAAGCCGCAGTCAAAAGGGCACCCCCGCTCTATGGTTGTCGCGCATACCGGAGGACGCGATGGCACTTTGGGAACGGACCAGGAACCATAGGACGGCTGCCCCCGCCAGATGACGGTCCGGAAATGACCGTGCTCCGAACAGATCTTGTCCAGAAACACATCGTCGTCCACGGCAATCCTCTGTGCCGGTATCCGTTTCAGGCATACGGGACAGACGCTTTCCGTGGAGCCGAGAATCCGTTCCCCCTCCTTCATACGAAGGCCTTCTGCTGCGATGCGTTGAAACGTAGTCATAAACTCAAAAAACCCTCCCTCGACCCTCCAAGCAAGAAGGGGTCGTTTCTCATCTTTATTCTTTCACGAAACTCGCGCTGCCTCTGTACATGTAAGCTTACTGTATCGTTTCTCGTCCCTGAACAACCTCAGTGTCCGTTGTCAGTGATGACTCACGCCCTATTCCACTAACGAGTTCTTCCAGCCGCTTCTCGGTCACTTGCTCCACTGATTTTTTGATTATGCGGGCCCTCTTAAGCCGCTGTTCGACTTCATGCAACACCACCGCATCGCAGCGATATTTTTCCAAGCATTCCCTGAATCGATCGTCAAGCGAAACGATCCGGTCACCTAGCACCAGTTTATCGGCCAAAAAAAGAATCGCTGCTTCATCAAGCAGCTGTCCTTCCTCAAATTCAATTGTATGGTGTACGGCCGTAATGCTCGCCACACCGGGAAATCCCATATTGAGCAGCATGCGCGCGCCGGTACTCGCATGGTGCGGTCTTCCTTTGGCCAGGTCATGGAGCATCCCACCGGCGATGATCAGCTCGACGTCGAGATGCAAGCCCATCCGGTTCAAAGCTTCGGCAAGCACCCGGCCCGTTTCGGACACCATCCGGCAGTGCCTGACCACCCTTTCGGGGACATTCGCCACGGCCAAAATCGCGTCGCACTCGCGCCGCTGAGGAAGCTCACGCAGGACGAAGCGGTCGACAACGCGCCTGTAATCCTCTGCAGTGTCCACATCGATCAGGATACCCTCGTCAATTACCTCCACATTCCTCGCCGCCGGTTCATAGCGCTCCAGCAGAGACCGCAACCCTTCCGGCCGGTCCCAGGCCAGTATGGCCGGGCAGCAGCGGGTCGAGATGAGCGGGGGGTGGCCTCTGCGTTGCTGAAACACGGGATAGATCACGTCCGCCGCAGCGTGCGAAAAGGCCTTGCGCAGCGTCTTTATGGTATGGCACCGTACGAGCGGCATATCCGCGGGGAGAAGGAAAAAGGCGTCCGTTCCCGGACGAAGGGACTTTACGCCCGCAACAACGGACGAGAACATCCCTTCCTGATAGCGATCGTTCTGAACATGGCGCACACGCAGACGGTCCAGCGTCGGGGCCAATTCTACCGCATGGTGTCCGGTCACGACTACAATATCGTCGATGCATGCCGCGTAAAAGACATTGATCACTGCTTCGATCATCGTACTATCGCCCAAGGGGAGCAGCGGCTTAAAACCGGGCGCCCGCGACGAGTAACCTGCGGCCAATACGAGAGCCTCTATTTTATTTCCCTTCCCCATTGTTCCCGCTCCGCGCGCACCTTGATCAGCTCGCCGACGATGCTAACGCCAAGTTCCTCGGGCGTTTCCGCCCCGATATCGGTGCCGATAGGAGAATAGACGCGATCGAGATCGCGCTTGACGAACCCCTCCTTTAGCAGGACCTCATAAATCTTGTCCCGCTTCCGGCGGCTCCCGATCATGCCGATATACCCTGCCTTCGATCTCAGGGCCTGCGCCAGCACCACCTTGTCGTGCAGATGACCCCTCGTCACTATCACGAGATAGCTGTTTTCGTCGATGTCCAGGTCGGGCAATCGGTCAAACGATTCAAGTAGCAGGAGCTCCGTAGGTTCGGCGAACCTCGCCCGGTTCGCGTATTCTTTGCGGTCGTCCAGCACCACGGTTTTGAACCCGACAACCTCAGCCAGGGGCGCTATTTTCTGGGATACATGGCCGGCACCGAAGATATAGACCGTTCCCCCATGGCGAATCGGTTCAACGAGGAAGCGCCGGTTCTCGCGCACCTCCGCGTGGATGGAGATTCTCCCCGGTCCTAAAAGAAGCTTTGCAAGCAATCCCGGATCGCCGTCGATCTTCCCGATCATGGTTCCGTCATGTCTGACCAGGCACTGCTGCCGTGCGGGCAGGTTATTTTGTTTCGGATCGCCCAGCACGGTGATCAACCAGGCCTTGGTCCCACGCTGGAGAATCGCCGCAGCTTCGTCGTACAGAACCCGGTTGGTTTCATCTTTTCCGTCGATGTAGTCGAGCAGGATCTCACCCTGCCCGCCGCAGATCATCGCCATTCCTGCGGCATCCTCTCCGGAAAGATCAAAGGACTGGATCAGAGATTGTTTGCTCTGAAAGATGCCCGCCGCAAGCTGCAACGCTTCGGCTTCAAGGCGGCCACCGCCGACCGATCCGACGATCGATCCGTTGCTGCGAACGACCATTTTCGAGCCGTCGGACCGCGGGGCCGACCCGGTCTTATCGAAAATTGTTGCAGTCACAAAGCTCTCTCCCTTGCGCAGGTCATCCGCCATTTCACGATACAGTCGTTTCATCGAAAATCGCCTTTCATACAGGTGACAATATCAGACCGTAGGTTCTGCTTCGCAGAAGGCACGGATGAACACGGTTTGAATATTAAATTAAAATCATGGATCTCGTACGGGTTTTAACTGTGTGCGACGAAGTCGTCAGTTGTTACTTTTGCCCGCTAAAATCGATATCATGGGCCGCCAGTATTTCCATTGCCTTTTCAAAAGTCGCCATCACAATCTGCGGACACCGCGTCGTACGGTTGTGGGCATTATTCTGGAGGATATCGGAGCAATTGATCCCGCTATTGAACCGGATCCTGCATTCCTGCTCGAACCATTCCACCAGTTCGTCGATCATCGGGATCAGGCGGCTATCTTCCTGCTCCTCGGGTTTTCCCTTTCCTACATAGAGCGCAAGCAGGCAAGCGCCACCGGTCAACGTGCCGCAGACTTTCCCGCAGCTGCCCATGCCGCCATGCAGGCCCGACATAGCTCTGACCAGGTCGGGGTTGCTCTTACCTTGGGCTTCCAGCGAAAGAATGATCAGGATCTGGCTACAATAAAAACCCTGATGACCGAGTTCGACCATGCGCATCATTACGTCATTCATGCTCCTGCCCCTTTTTTGAACATTATGCTGCTTTCGATGCTACGAGCAAAAAATATCCCAGCGAGGCCCGCTTCAACAGACCTACACTCTCCTGCCAGGAACTTTTCCATTGCCCTAGGCATGTTCTGCCGAACACTGATGATTCATCTCCCATGATTGTCTGAATCAGATATTCCTTCAATGTCTGAGAATGATCCTCCCAGTTTGTTATATAAAAGCCCTGACGTCTTATCATGACCATCAATGTGTCCTGTGTCATGATCCCCTTCATGCCGAACGGAAGATTGATGTCCCCAATCGTGTCAAGCACTTCGGCGTTGCGTGCATAGATGTCGGTGATAGCCATTTTCCCCCCAACACGCAATACCCTACAGAACTCGGCCAGCGCCTGCTCCTTGTTAGCTATAACCGATAAACTGCATTCTGCCACGATACCGTCGATCGTTCCCGATTTCATAGGAAGCTCTTCCGCAAACCCAGCACTCAGCGGAAGGCCGGGATTACGCCGTAAACCCTGCCCCAGCGAGGCCACTGCCGGGTCGATGCCCATGGCATCAATACTATAGGAACGGCGAAGATATTCGACGGTCGCACCAAAGCCGCACCCGATATCCGCCACCCGGTCGCCAGCTTTGAATGCACAGAGCTGAAGTATTCGGTCGGTCAGAGCAAATCCACCGGGCCGCATGATGCTGCCACGCCCGTTAGCGCTGCTGAAGCATTCACTGAACCGTTGCTTGCTAGGCTCGGACATCACATCGCCTCACTTATCCTCCAGCGCCTGCTCCACCTGCAGCATTTTTCCCGTGGCCAGGGACTCGGGCACATAAACCATGCCGCAGATCGGGCACTTGAGAAGCTCGATGGGAAATTCACTGCCTAGGTAAGATGCCTTGACCTTCCCGATCTTCATCTCCACGCTGCATTTTGCGCAGAGCAGGATGGGCTCCGGCACTGCGTTCTTTTCTTCGCTCATTGCACATCTCCGGACACTTCCATGCGATGGCTATAGGCATTGTGAATGATGAAGCCAGCCTCCCCCGCCGAGTACTCGACCCAGTAGGTCACGCTCACAGGCCGGTGCCGGGCGAGAAAGCGGCCTGTCTTCACATCTTTGATTTTTTCGCCTGTCCTTTCAGCGTGGCCTAACACCTTCAGGAGGTCTTCCTCAAGGATCATCCTGCGTTCCAGCAGTTCCGACACTTCAGGATCAATGATGAGTTTCATGCCTGGTTCTCTCTTTGCACCTTTCTCATCCCAGAGGTCGCGCAGAAATTCCGTCTTTAGCTTTGCACGGTTCTCGTGACGCTGCGAGTACCCGGGCCCTTTTTGGCGGGCAGTCTCATCGCTTCCTGTTCCGAAGATCAGGTCGAGAATGTGGAGCACACGCTTTCCCCGGGCCGCGAAATTATCGCGGCACATGGCGCAATAGGCCAGGTAGTCGGCATCACTCTCCGTGATCCTGCGATTTACGACCTTGTCGGCCACCTCGGGGTTGGCAAATGACATGTGCCCACCATAGCCGCAGCAGGTTGTTAACTCAGGATGATGACCCAGTTCTTTGAGCTGTACGCCGAGTTTCGCGACGATCCGCCTAATGCTCTGTTGAATGGCCCTGTCATTCCGGGTGGTACAGGGATCGTGGATTGCCATCGGTTTTGGCTTCATGACCTGCCGGACCTCCGGTAGCTCCGCATTGTCGAGCACGGTCCATAACGATTCCACGGGCAGATCATGCAGGTAGTCTTTGAAGATCCGGTAGCAGCTCGAACAGGCAGTGATGATACGCGGCTTGCCCATGCGCTCCCATTCTTCCGCTGTTGTCCGAATCGTACGCTGAAACAACTCTTCCTGTCCTGCCCAGAACGCCGGCGCGCCACAGCATCCCAGGATCAAACCCACGCCACCCTTTATTGTGCTCCGCAGATGTTTGTATACACGCGCGACATGATGGGGCGACGATGCGCTAAGCTGGCATCCCGGATAGAACAGGGCGCTGCTTGCGGAGAAACCGGGCTCGTGGCGGACCAGGTAAAAAGCCTCGCTCAAACTAAACTGCATGTCGCGGAGCGCGAAGTCATGAACCGATGGCGGCATCTTACCTTTTTTAACCATGCTCTGCCGTGCATCGAGACACACGTCCGCCATGTTCAGGTCCACGGGGCAGACTTCTTTACAAAGACTGCAGAGGCTGCATGAGTTCACCATACGGTTTGCCAGGTGCGTTCCCATAATGATGGAATCGTTATTATAGATTTCGCGGACATACCGCTTCGGGTAAGAGCCGTAATGGGCGAGGTATTCACACACCTTCACGCATTCGAGGCACTGGCACTGCAGACAGCGATGGGCCTCGTTCCCCGCTTCTTCACGGGAATAGCCCTCCGCCTTGATGGACATGGGAACGGCCTCTAGAGGTTCTATACCTTGCGTATTCGTGTATAGCGTCGTGACAAAGGGGCCTTCCTGCTCGCGCCGGGCGGTGAGAGAAGCCCCCTGCAAAAGGCGGTCTATTGAGACAGCTGCAAGCCGGCCGTCGAGTAGTGTTGTGTTGGGCGAATAAGCGACGTGATGATAGCGATGGCCGCCGCCGGCGAA
>DATJZV010000178.1:0-4812 GCA_035498715.1 Nitrospirota bacterium | reverse complement strand
TTCGGATGGTGCTGCTGAATAGCCAGCTTCCGGCGGTTGTCAGCCACCCTGCGTTCCTCGTGTCGAAATCGACATCCTCAAAGGTAAGCGTATTTCCCCCCGGGTTGTACAACGGCCTGGCAAGCACCGTCAGCTCGCCGTCGAAATCGCCGGTGGCGGTCAGGACGACGACCAGGCGGCCTTCCTCACCCTTTAGGTTGAAGCTCTTTATGGTGATCTTCCTGTCGCTACCGAAGGTCTTGTCCAAGAGCACCGGGTTGAGCGCAGCCACGAGGTCGGCAAAGAAGATGTCGGCGGCGAGCCGGATATGAAAACTCTTGTCGAAGGCCGGCAGGTGCTGCACCGGCGGGAGCGGCCTCACCGGGGCGGCGGCCGGCTTCGGCCCGACGGTTATCTCCGCACCGGTTATGACGCCGATGGACAACAGGATCCTGTTGTTTGCCGTGATCAAGGGGCTCATGACGATCTTTTCCGGATTAAGCCTAAGCCAGGCGCTGAATTCCTTGCTGACCAGTTTCGGGGAAAAGGCATTCTGCCAGAGCGGGGCAACCTTGGCCCGGAGCTGGACGGAGTCGTTGACCTTGGCGTCTACGATCGGGGCGAGAAGCCTCTGCACCGGCTGCGCGATATTCTCGACCATGCTCTTCGGCTTCAGGGAGAGCGGTCCGAGCTTGAAGGTGTCGGCCAGATTATCGGACAATCCGGTATAGTAAAGTTCGGTCTTGAGGCGCCAGTCAGGAGTGACATCGACCTTGGCCTTGAATCTGAGGCCTGCCCGGAGCGGATAGCTCTCGTATGCGAAATTGCTGAATGTAAGCTGGACAGGGAGGGTGAGATAGATGAAATTATCTGCCGCAGTAACTGCCATCGGGCCGGTGCGGAGAACGGTGACCGACGTTCCGAGTCCTCCCTCCCCCTTGTAGAGTTCTTTCGGAAGTGAGCGGTTGATTATGGCCGCAAGATCGGCCGCGGTTGTCTCCACGCTGAGGTTGATGGATGACGGCGACACTGCGGCGGAAGCGGAGACCACGCTAAGCGACAGGAACAAGAGCATCATGAATAGTCGGTATAAAATGGCGAATCCCTCCTTGAATCTTACATACTAAGTCTCATGGGACGTGTAAGTCTAATGGGTCGTTGGTACCTTTGTCAACTTAGACGTCGTAACCAGTTAAATATCGTCCCATCGCAACATTCTCCCGACTCGATCCCACTCCCGCACTCCAATAAAAACAAAGCCGCCCCGTCAGCCATCGCTGCGGGGCGCTTCTTCCCGTTGAATTCGGGGCTGTTCCCGATCTTTATCCGCAATTTTGAACTGATCCTGAAATAATAATGCATAAATATTTTTTCGCCGGCGCCGATAAGAGTATCAGAAGACTTCGTTTCATCAGAGGTCGGTCCCAGGCGTTACCGATGCTCTCGCCAAGTGGGCGCAGCCGCAAAGTCAGGCAAAGCAAACCACCAGACTTTTTGCAGGAGGTAGATGGTATGGATCTGAAAAACATCTTTAATGTAGGCTATCAAGGTTTTCCCGATGGCTCGGTCAGTTTCTTCAGCGACAGAATACGTGAGCTCGTGGGGTATGAGAAAGAGGAATTCAATAACAAGTCCATAAACTGGATAAAGGATGTCATGCGCCAGGAAGACCTCCCCCAGGCGCTAGAGGCCCTGAAAACTGGGCTGAAGGGAGACAAGACATACACCCGTTCCTACCGTATTCGTACGAAGGCAGGAACGGAGAAATGGTTACTCGAACTGTCCCAGATAATCTGCAACAGTGAAGGGAAAATTGACAGCATCACCGGGACACTGATAGATATAACCGATGAGAAGAAACGTGAAAAAGATGAGGAATGGATAAGGCGGCTTACCGGCAAATACCTGCTCGTATCTTTGAATGAGCAGCAGTACGGCATCCCGATAGTGAAGATCAAGGAAATCATCAGGATGGTGTCGGTTACCTCTGTACCCAACTCACCGCAATATGTCAGAGGGCTCATCAACCTGCGCGGCAACATGATCCCTGTGGTAGATCTCTGTCTCAGGCTGAACCTGGGGAGTTCCGACAATGCCGGTCGCGCCTGTATCATTGTCGTGGAAATAGAAAGTGAAGCGAACATCGTCACGGTTGGAATTGTGGTGGACTCGGTTTCCGAGGCTGTGAACATTGACGGCACCGCAATTGAGGATACGGTTGATTCCATCATAGCAGCAGATACCCAATGTATACTCGGGATAGCAAAGATGCAGGAGAGGCCGCATATCCTGCTGGATATGGACAGGCTCTTCTCAACGGATGAACTGGCTCGCATGAGTGCATAACCGAGCAAGGGAGGGCGTTTTCGGAGTCACTGGATGCCTTCAAATTGCTGGGAGAACGGATTTATATCCAGCGTAGATTTGTTGAGTTGAAAACTCTTCGGCTCCTGTGTCAATTAGACAGATAAGCAGTCTCCTTTTCCCCTCTTACGGAAGATTGATGGAGATTATCTATCTTCATGCAAATGTATTCACAAGTTTTCCCTTGCCGGTTACGCCTGCCTCGTCAATCAGCTTGACGCTGGCGGCCCGTTCCTGTCGCTGGACATTTTTGCCACCTGCACGCTCGCGGCGTTATCCGAGCTGACGTTTGGTAGACCACATATGCTCCTATTTACATCCTCATCATTCAAATAAATTCTATTTCAGATTATGAGATTGAAGCCGATATGAATTCCACATAGTCGTAATTACGCTTTTGTCACGGAGGAGTATTCTATGCAGTGGTTTTACAATCTCAATCTCACAAAAAAACTGAGTATCACATTTTTCGTTTGTTCGGTGTTTAACATCCTTATCGGCGTATTCGCCATCACCAGGCTTGGCGACGCCGCTCATGCTGCGCAGTCGCGCGCCATACTCATCGGGCTCATTACTGCAAGCCTCGCCCTGTGCTGCTGGTTGAACTATTTCATCGTCTTCCGCGTTGTCCACGGGTCTCTCTGTTGGGCGATAAAGACCCTGGAGGTCGTTGCGGAAGGGGATCTCACAAAAAACATCAAGGTCAAGAGCAACGAAGAAATAGGGCAGATTTTCGCGGCGACCAAGAAGATGATTGAGAAGATGCGAGAGGTTTCAAACCATATAAACGAATTGACGCATGCCCTTGCCGACAGCTCCAGGGAACTCCTGGAAACGACGGAGTCAATGAACAAAAGCGCCCACCAGCAGACCGCTCAGACGGAGCAGGTGGCAAGCGCGGTAATGGAGATGTCTCAAACCTTTGGCGATGTGGAACACAATACGGAACAGGCGTCCAATGCGTCGCAGAACACCAGCGAAGCAGCCAGAACCGGCTTTTCCACCGTAGCCGGGGTGATGGACGAAATGCGCAGGTTAGTGGACACGGTGCAGGAATCCTCGGCTACCATCGGCAAGCTCGGGCAGTCGAGCCGGGAGATTGGGGAGATCGTGGCTACCATAGAAGAGGTCGCCGACATGACAAATCTCCTGGCCTTGAATGCGGCGATAGAGGCGGCCCGCGCCGGTGAACACGGTCGTGGTTTTGCAGTGGTCGCCGATGAGGTGAGGTCGCTCGCCGAACGGACCGGGAAGGCAACCCATGAGATAACGGCGATGATCAAGGCGATACAGGCCGACACGGAGCAGGCCGTCACCTCCATGATGAACAGCAAGAGACAGGCTGACGAGGGTCTTGTTAAGGCCGAAGAGGCGAGCGGGGCGCTGGAGCGAATCGTTGAAGCGTCAAAGGAAAGCGTTACGATGATGGGCGTAATCGCCACAGCGACGCAAGAGCAGCTGGCCGTATCCGAGAAGGTTACCTCATGCGTCGAGGAGATAGCCAATGGCACGCGTACGACCGAGTGCGCTGCTGACCAGATACAGGGAAAGGCGCGTCATCTCTCCGAGTTGTCAACGGAACTGGAAGTAACGGCGAGTTGGTTCAAGGTGGCGTGAAGGGAAGGGAGGGAAATCCCGGGGACCGTATACTTAATTCACAAGGCGGCCGATTGGCCGCCTTTGCTGTTTCTGGCCTTGAAATTTGCGACAACCTGAAACAGAATGGTTGTCAGGGAGCTTGTGAATCATGGACATTCTGGCAATCATAGCGGAACGCAAGATACGTGAAGCGATGGCGCGGGGGGAGCTGGACGACCTCCCCGGCAAGGGGAAGCCGCTGGCCATGGACGAGTTCCCCGCCTACCGCGACCGGAACATCGACCGCCTTGGCGGGTGATGTTCCGCATCATTATATTTCCCCTGCCGTATCACATCTCAATTTTTCCTCAAATGCTCCGATAAGAGTCTACAAAAGCCGGCGACCCACCACCCCGATACAAGCAAGCTTAATTGTACCCCCTCAGTTTACATGTTTACTTTAAGTATTATAATAGTTTAAAGTGACTTGAACGGGATTGAATCGATTCTCTTCAGTGACAGGAACGGGAATGCCTCGGATAACGGAGTCTGATCAAATGAATATCGAACGGAGCGTTGAGCTTCTTAACTTTGCCCTGGACAAGGTTCATGAGGCCGCCTTTCTGATAGACAAGGACGCACGATTTCGTTACGTGAACGATGAATCCTGCAGAGCGTTGGGATATAGCAGAGAAGAGCTGCTCGGACTTGGCATTGCCGATATCGACCCCGATTTTCCCATTGAGCGCTGGCCCGTCCATTGGGACGAGCTTAGAAAACGAGGTTCGATTACCTTCGAAGGGCGCCACCGGACAAAAGACGGACGGATCTTCCCGGTCGAGATCAGCGACAGCTATTTCGAATATGACGGACAGGGATATAATCTCGGAT
>DATJZV010000177.1:0-6679 GCA_035498715.1 Nitrospirota bacterium | reverse complement strand
CCTTGTCATGAATTTTCAACGAAGCAACTTCAAAGCGTGGCTGCTTGCATTGGCTTCGTTCCCCTGCCGTATTTTGGTGTACCACAAAGCGAGAAACAGGACCGTTCATGCGGTGGTTAATTATCTGGAGACCCTTGCACCCTTGGGCATTACTTCTATAGATCTGGAACTCGAACTTACACCGGGGCCAGAGGCCAAGGCATTTGCCGGGGATCTTCTCTCTGCCTTCAAAGCCAGCAGCAGACCGCTCATTGCTTTGAATCCGGGGGCGAGCCATCCCCTAAAACAGTGGGGCAGTGGCCAATTTGCTGCGCTTGCCAATATCCTTTTCAGGGAGCTTGCTGCAAACATTATTATCGTGGGTGGATCAGATGACATCCCGTTATCGGAAGAAATTGCTCAACATACGGCATCAAAGCCCCTTCTCCTAGCTGGGAAATTGGACCTCCTGCAGCTGGGAGCGGTCCTTGAGCAATGTGATGTACTGGTGAGCGGCGACACAGGACCCATGCATGTGGCCACAGCGGTCGGGACACGAGTTGCAGGGCTGTTCGGCTCTACGGATCCTGCGCGGACAGGCCCCGTGGGACACGGACACCGGGTTATTCAGGCAGAAGGTGTTTCCTGTGTCCCATGTAAAAGCCTCACCTGTCAAACTGTGGTATACCGAGAGTGTATGGAAAAAATATTACCAGAAACTGTCTATGACGTGATCCGTGAGATGCTTTGCGAGGGGAAAACCATTCGTTGAGGTGCTGCGTCATATGATGTAAATCATGGACGTCATATGCAGTGTAGTGTATAGTATTAAATAAAAAAATTGTATTAATTCGCTCATCAAAATCATCGAGAAAGGAGTAATGATTATGGCAACGCCGAAAGTTGATACAGATACATGTATTGGATGTGGGCTCTGCAGCGAACTCTGCCCCAAGGTGTTCGAGTTAAGAGACGACAAGGCCTGGGTCGTCAATCCCAATGCCTGCGACACCTGCGACTGTCAGCAGGCTGTCGACAGCTGCCCCGTCACCGCGATCTCCATGGAGTAGAACATTATTATTCAGGAGGGGCTTTGAGCCCCTCCTCCTGTTCATACCCGCGTCGGTACCCTGGCCCGAATGACCACGATACCGATTCTTTGCACAAGAGTCATGGTTCCTGACATTTTTCTTGACAAACCGGTTTGTTTCTATAATATTCTCTTCGTAAACCGTCGCAACACGCCGCTGTGGCGGAATTGGCAGACGCAAGGGACTTAAAATTCCTCGGGGGGCAACTCCCGTACCGGTTCGATTCCGGTCAGCGGCACCATAAATCAACGGTTTATCCACCTATCTCTGTTATTTTCACTTACAGGGCATTGAACCCAGATGTGAGCAAAGAGATAATTACGCACCGTTTAGAAATCCAAGCATAGATTCACCGTAGCAATACTGCGGGTAATCCCCGTTGCGGTTGAGAAGGGACACTACCATGAGTCGCCTCTCAGAGCAAAGAACTCTTCTGCTCTTCTTCTTTAAAGTCGTCCGTGTACTCCCACATTTCGTTCTGATGCAGAAATATTGAGTCTGTATTTTGACGGATAAACGCTTCCACATCTATGCCATGAATAGTTGGCGGACGCTTTACGCGTTTCTGTTTCCCATTGATGAAGATGGTCATATATATTCCTTGTGCATTCGCTGTTTCTCAGCTTTCTCGGTAGAAGTCAGTTTTCTCTTTTGTTTCGTCATAACATCATGATAATCTATGTATCGATATCCCCCTGACTTCCCACATTTACCCCTCCCTCTCGAGATTGTTCAGGGTATCATTCCGTTAGCATTTGAATTATTTTCTGGAACTCACCGTTGTTACTCTTGGCCTTAGCAATAGCGGCGATCAAGTCTAACTCAGCATGGCCATATAAATCTATCCACTCATCTTTGACCCGCTGGGCGAGATTTGGATTAAGAAAATAATCCCCTCATCTTATGAGTTTGAACGGCTTTCCCTCGACCCTCTGATTGAATATATCTAATAATAAGTACTCAAGCATGAGCAACAGCTGGCAATCTTTTTATCTTTTTTATCTCCTTTGCAATTGATGAGTGTGTTACATGATATAGGTCCCAAGCTAACTGCAAATTAAGCCAAAACTGTGCCTCCATGCCGAAAAGTTTCTCCAAGCGAAGCGCGGTATCTGGGGTTATGCCCCGTTTTCCATGAATTAACTCATTAACACGAGGATATGAAACCCCGAGCTTATCTGCCAAATCACTCTGCGTCATCTTCAGTGGTTTGAGAAACTCCTCCAACAGCATTTCGCCAGGATGCGTCGGCGGACCATTTTTAGGTATGCGAACCATTTTTTACCTCCTTAATTATTTAGTGGTAATCTGTAATTTCGACGTTTTCTGCACCATCGTCCGTCCACACAAAACAAACCCGGAACTGATCGTTAATCCTTATACTGTGCTGACCTTTTCGATCTTCCTTAAGGGCTTCCAAACAGTTACCTGGCGGAATTTTCAACGATTCCAAGGAAACAACACCATTGAGTTGATCAAGTTTTCGTTGTGCCACTCGCCAGATTTGCTGCGGGCAGGTTTGACGTGCCTCTCTTGTATTTTTTCTGTCAAAAATATCTTCTGTACCCTTGCTACGGAATGATTTTATCACCTGCCATCCTCTTTGTTAAACATTGTGAACTCAATATAATTATAATGGATAACGTTATATATAGCAATAGATATTATTGGCTCTCAGAGCCACCTAATGAGGTGTTCAATCGATACCTGTGCCAGGTCAGGACAATACCCCCCTGTAGGTCGCCGACCCGCGGGATTTCGCATCGAGTGCGTGAGAAAATCCGCTATGCGGACAGCATAGCGGCCGCTCTCGCCAGTTAACCCGCGTCTGAGAAAATGCGTATGTCCGGTTTTGCCGATTTCATGTTCTGACCTTCGTTGTAAGGACCTCACACAACCGGATCCGGCCACGGACCGTGCTCCCCGATGAGTTCGTCGGCCGCTTTGGGTCCCCACGTCCCTGGCTCGTATGTATGGACGGGCGTTACGTTACCGAGGACGGGGTCTACCACTTGCCAAGCGGCATCGACCGCATCCTCCCTGGTGAACAGGATCGTATTCCCAGACATGGCCTCGCTCAGGAGCAGCTCGTAAGGCCCTACGCCCTCGGGACTCGGCTCGTGGGAAACGATCATCTCCACATCCTGGGCCTTGGGACCCATGCCCTTCAACACCTTGGCTCCAATGGCGATCGCCATATCGGGACCGATTCGAAACCGCACGTAGTTGGGCCTACCGGGTTCGAGTGTCAGACCCGAGAACACTTTTTGCGGCGGCCGCCGAAGCTCAACGAACACCTCTGTTGCTGTCACGGGCAGATTTTTCCCCGCGCGAACGTAAAAAGGTACGCCTTCCCATCGCCACGAATCGATGAGGAGACGCACGGCGGCATAAGTCTCGACAGTGGAACCAGGAGCGACGCCATCCTCGTCGCGATACCCGACGAACTGACCCCGGATGACGCTGCCGGGATCCAGCGGACGGATGGACTTGAAAACCTTCACCACCTCATCTCGCATGGAGTCCACATCGGCGCCGATGGGCGGCTCCATGGCCAGTAGACCGACGACCTGCATCAGGTGATTCTGGACCACGTCCCGGATCGCGCCCGCCTCATCGTAGAACTTCCCGCGACCGGTGATGCCGAATTTTTCCGCCATGGTGACCTTTACACAATCGATATAATGGCGGCTCCAGAACGGCTCCAGGAAGGAGTTGGCGAAGCGGAAAAAGAGAATGTTCATGACCGGCGTCTTGCCGAGATAGTGGTCTATCCGAAAGATCGCCGACTCGTCGAAGACTTTGTGAAGGGCCTCGTTGAGTTCCCGTGACGAAGCGCGGTTCCTGCCGAAGGGTTTTTCGACAATGACCCGGCCGACCTTCGAGCATGGGATGCTTCCCAATCCCCGGATGACGACGGAAAACATGCTCGGCGGGATGGCGAGATAATGGGTCGGCAGCCTGGCATCGCCCAATTCGCGGCAAAGTGCGTTAAAGGTTGCCGGCTCCCGGTAATCGCCGTCAACATAACGGAGGAGGCTCGACAGCTTGGAAAAAGAGAACTCATCAACGCCGCCGTGCTTCTCCACGCTCTCGCGGGCATAGGCGCGGAATTGTTCCACATTCCAGCCTGCCTTGGCCACGCCGATGACGGGGGCATCGAGCGTGCCATGCCTGACCATGCCCTGGAGGGCAGGAAAGATTTTTTTGAATGCGAGATCGCCTGTTGCTCCGAAGAATACCAACGCGTCCGATTTTATCCCTGTCATGGCAGCCTCCCGGTATGCCTCTTCAACCCGTGAATCGTAATGGCCGTGCGGAACTCATGCTCCTGTGGGCCGCTCCGCATGGCCGCCGAACTGATACCGCATGGCAGAGAGCACCTTCCGGGCGAAGTCGTCTTCGCCGCGAGAACTGAACCGCTGGTATAAGGCCGTGCTGAGCACCGGAGCAGGGGCGCCTTCCTCAATCGCGGCCATGATCGTCCACCTGCCCTCGCCGGAGTCGGCTACGCTTCCGGAAAAATTCGTAAGGTCACGGCTCTCGAGCGTCGCCATGGCGGTCAGATCCAGGAGCCACGATGCGATTACGCTCCCGCGGCGCCACACCTCGGTGATGTCCGCGAGATTGAAGTCGTATTGGTAATGTTCGGGGTGGCGTAAGGGCGTCGTCTCGGCGTCTACGACGCGGTCCCCCTTCCCCACGTTGGCGTGGCGGAGGATGTTGAGACCCTCAGCGTAGGCGGCCATAAGACCGTATTCTATCCCGTTGTGAATCATCTTGACGAAGTGTCCGGCCCCTGCGGGCCCGCAGTGCAGGTAGCCTTTCTCTGCCGTCCCATCCACCTTCTCCCGTCCCGGCGTGCGCGGCGCTGCACCGGTCCCCGGCGCAAGAGTGGCAAAGATGGGATCGAGGCGCCGCACGACGGAATCCTCAGCGCCGATCATCAGACAGTACCCTCGCTCCAATCCCCAGACGCCGCCGCTTGTGCCCACGTCCACATAGTGGAGACCCTTCGCGGCCAGATCCTTCGCGCGTCGGATGTCGTCAATGTAATACGAGTTGCCGCCGTCGATGAGGATGTCCCCTTTCTGCATAAGGCGTGAGAAATCAGTCAGCGTCTCATCTACCGCGCCAGCAGGTATCATGAGCCAGACGACGCGGGGAGGGTTCAGCTTGGCGACGAAATCCTCCAGCGAGGAAGCCGCAATCGCTCCCTCCCGGGCAAGTTGTTCCCGCGATGCCGCCTCCTTTGCATAGACGACGCATTGGTGCCCGCCGCGGAGCAGCCGGCGCACCATGTTGGCGCCCATTCTTCCTAGACCGATCATTCCCATTTGCACGATTGTTCCCCCCTTTGTGCTGGCTGTTGATGGTTCCTTTAATTTGTGAACATGGCCATGCACGAACGGGCCTCATGGCCGTCTACGCGTTCGTTTAGCTTTTTGCTGATCGCGGCGTCGTACGCCGTGCTGTTTTTAATCACATGATCGAAGATCGTCGGATTCGAAGTGAGCCCGGTCACCGACAGCTCTTCGATATAGCGCTTGAGTGTGCTGCTATCGAGCAAGTCGCGGGTAATGTTGTCACGCCAGAGACTCTGGCCCAGGTTGTGGAGCAGTTGGGTTGCTTTCATCCTGTTACCTCCTCGGAAAGTTGAGATGGCCGTTGGCCCGCAAGCAGTGCGGCGAGATCGTAGTCAAGCAGATCGCCGATGCGATTGACCGCCAGGTCCGCAGGCGGGCATTGAGCGATCACATTTCGATCCTGGGCATACTGGCCCTGCCGGGGAAATACCGTGGTCACTCGCGAACCCCAGGCCCTCTTGACGGCGGTCAGGATTTGCAGCTTGTCGTCCACCAGGACGTAGTGTTGAGCCGGGTAACGCCGCTCGACATCATCCAGCTCTTTCTCCTTATGAATGTAGATGAGCACGTGGCCTTCCACCGCCTCGAAGATCCCCGACCGTTCGATCTTGCGCGGTTGAAATACCACATCGCCGTCCGAGAGGATGACCGTCGGCCCCCACGTGCGGAACCGCTCCAGCACGTCGAGCGATCCGGGGTAGAGACGATTGGCAAAAGGGTAGTCCACCAGGAACGAGGACATAGACAACAGTTGAATCTCCTGCGGATGTTCGACCCGGAAGCGTTGCAGGGCGCCGAGATAATCGCGGTAACCCAGATCCGTGAAGAGCTGTTCGAGAATCGTCCAGTACCGATCGCGGCAGGCCGCCCCGCACTCCCGTTCCAGGTGGCGCTTGAGGTCATTCTGGATCCGGTCATTGTCGAGGAGGGTGTTGTCGGCGTCTACGAGAAAAACGATGGGGCTCGGGGTCATGACACGGCCTCCGCTCTTGCGCCCGCCAGCGGAATCTGAAGCCCCGTGCGGTTTGAGCTCTTTGTCAACTCCCGCAGTGAATTGAAGGCAGGAGCCGATAACATCTCATCGGTACAGCGCCAGCTCCAGTTACCTTCCGGATGGCCGGGGACATTCATTCGGGCTTCTGGCCCGAGATTGAGCAGGTCTTGGAGGGGGGCGATGACCAGTGCAGCCACGGATGACCACGCCAGGCGCATCAACTCCCAAGCGACCTGGCTGCTTTCATC
>DATJZV010000176.1:0-10004 GCA_035498715.1 Nitrospirota bacterium | reverse complement strand
CCACGAATCCAAAAAGCATCAAAGCGTTATTGTGGTTAAGGAAATCAAGCTACGGCCAAGGACCGATGAGCATGATATCCAGTTCAAAACGAACAACATCAAGCGTTTCCTTGAAGAGGGAAACAAGGTCAAAGTCACCGTCATGTTCCGTGGCAGGGAAATGGCACACACGACGCATGGCAGGGCAGTGCTGGACCGTATCGTTAATGACCTCCAGAACGATGCCGTAATTGAACAGCCACCCCGCATGGAAGGCAGAAACATGACGATGCTGCTGGGGGCAAAGACAAAAGAAGCGGCGGCAAAAAAATAGCAGTAAGCTGTGAACAATGAGCAATGCCACGGAAGGGTGTCCTTCCGTTGTTACTATACAGGAAGTGGCAAAAAACTTGAGATTCGGAAGGGGAAAAGAAATGGCTAAAGTAAAGGTCAAAACCAAGATAAAGTTGAAGACCAAGCGGAGCGCAGCCAAAAGGCTGAAAGTGACGGGCACAGGCAAGGTCATGAGGCGTAAGGGCTGGAAAGGACATTTGCTGACCGGCAAAAACGCTACACGTAAGAGACGCCTGACTGGCGCTGTCGAAATCACCAAAGATAATACTGAAAATATAAGGCAAATGCTTCCCTATGGGAGCAAGTAACAAGTCGCAATTATAAATTCAGGATTCAAAATCCCTTATGCCTGAGACCTGATGTTGGATGGTTAGGCAGGTGTGATGAGGATTGTAGCCTATGAAGGATCATGCATCTGGAATCGCGCACTATTTTTTAAGGAGGAGAACACAATGCCAAGAGCAAAAGGGGGCCCTAAGACAAGGGCGAGAAGAAAGAGAGTGCTCAACCAGGCTGAAGGGTACTGGGGAGCAAAATCGAAACTGTTCCGTACCGCTACTGAGGCGGTTGACCATGCGCTCAAATACGCATACCGTGACCGGAAAGCCCGGAAGAGAGATTTCCGCAGGCTCTGGATCGCACGCATCAATGCGGCGGCCAGGCTAAACGGTCTGTCTTACAGCAGGTTCATTGCTGGTCTCACCAAGACTGGCGTAGTCCTGGACAGGAAGATCCTTGCTGACCTGGCCGTGACCGACCCTGCTAGTTTTACGAAGCTTGCGGAGACCGTGAAGGCAGCGTCGTAGCCTTCCCAAGACCTGTTAGACCAGAGACATCCCGGCCCTGGGTAGAACCCCGGGGCCATTGTTTTTTATTGACATATTCGTGTAATTCGGTTAAAAAACAACAGGAAAATTATGGACAAACGTGGCCGTTCATGTATAGCGGCCTTTATGGCTTGCACAATCCTGCTGCTTTTCACTGCGAAAGCATACCCGTCTTACAATACCGAGGCCGGGCACAAGTATACTATCGCCTGTCAGCGCCTTACAGACCTCAGAAAGAACCCGAAGAAAAAAAAGTACCGCTCTTACTGGATGGACTGCATCCGTACTTTCGAGCTTGTGGAAAAAAAATATCCCAAGAGCCCTAGCGCCGCAGACGCCTGTTTTGACAGGGCAGGTCTATATCTGGAGCTGTACCAGTTCAGCAAATATTCCCGGGACCTGGACGAGTCCATACAGGTTCATGAAAGATGTCAGGCCGCCTATCCGAAACATGCCAAGGCACCGGAAGCACTTTACCGGGTCATCGATCTTTCTCTCGATAACAAGAAGCACGGCTCTTTAGCATCAAAAACCTATAGTAAGCTTGCCGAGGTGTACCCTGACAACATCTGGACCGAGAAAGCGAGGATACGGCTCGGTCTTTTCGTTCCGAAACAGAAGAGGGAACCCGAAATCAGGAAAATGCCCGTTCCGGTGCTTGCTTCGCAGGGGAAGACAAAACCAACCGGCGTGGTGCAAAAAATCCGGTACTGGTCAGGCGGGGCATATACGCGCATAGTGATCGAACAGAATAGATCGGTCAGGTTCCAGGCGAAGGAGCTAAAAAATCCCGATCGATTGGTTTTTGATATCCTGAATACCCGGGTGAGCGATTCGATCGATAAAGACCCCCTGCCCGTTAACGATGGGATTCTAAAACAGGTGCGCGCCAGCCAGTACGCTCCCGATATCGTGCGGGTGGTGCTTGACCTCGCGAGCATTAAGAGTTACGCCGCCTTCCCACTCCACGACCCCGAGCGTCTTGTGATCGATGTGACCGGCGAAGGCGGTATAACAGCAGAACCCCAGGTAACAAGTACAGAGTCGGGTACAGAGACGCAGCAGGAGATTTCCGGAGAGTCTAAGGCAGAGCCTAATGCAGATTCTAAGGCAGAGCCTAACGCAGAACCTAAGTCCGAGTCTAAGACAGAACCATATAGCCAGACCACTCCCCCAATACAGGCTCCCGCAGTAAACAATAACAATGAAAAAACGTTGTCTCTTTCACGGCAGATGGGGCTCAAGATAAGGACCATTGCCATCGATGCGGGCCACGGGGGACACGATCCGGGAGCAATAGGCAAGAACGGACTCAAGGAGAAAACGGTCACACTCGACATTGCCAAGCGGTTGGCTGTCCTGGTCAAGGAGCGATTGGGGTGCGAGGTGATAATGACTCGTGACCGCGATGTTTTTATACCACTGGATCAGCGTCCCTTCATTGCCAAGTCAAGGGGAGCGGACCTGTTTGTCTCTATTCATGTCAACGCGAACAGAAAGCGAACGGCCCGTGGCATTGAGACGTACATCCAGGGCCTCCAGGCCTCCGACCGTGAAGCCATGGCCACTGCAGCGCGCGAGAACGCCATGTCAACGAAGCGATTGAGCGAGCTAGATTCGGAGATCGATAAGATATTGAAGGATCTCAAGCAGGATAACAAGCTCGAAGAATCCCTCCAGCTTGCTCATACGGTGCAGGCGTCGCTTGTGGGCACCATGAAGCCGGAACAAAAACAGGTGGTGAATCTTGGCGTGAAGCGGGCGTTTTTCTATGTGCTTATAAACACCCAGATGCCGAGCATCCTTGCCGAAGTCGGGTTTATCAGCAACCCTGAGGAAGAAAAACAGCTGCGGACAGAATCATACCGTCAAAGCATCGCCGAAGCCCTGTATCAGGGGGTTAAGAAGTACGTCGATGCCCGTTCGCCGCAGATGATAGGGATCTGATGCCGGAAGGTACGAGCCATGATGCGCAATTAGCGGCATAAATTTTTTTTGGCTTCCCGTCTTACGCATCTCCCCGTGCACTTGACGAACTCTGACTTCTGTCTTCCAGCGTACTTCCCCTGCCGCTCGAAGAGATGAGGTAGGCATCTATGAATGCGTCGATATCTCCGTCCATGACGGCCGAGACATTCCCCACTTCCACACCGGTACGGTGGTCCTTAACCATCTGGTAAGGCTGGAACACATACGACCGGATCTGGCTTCCCCAGGCGATGTCCTTCTTCTCGCTCACTAGTTTGCCAAGCTTCTCTTCCTGCTCTTTTTTCTTCACCTCATATAACCGTGATCGCAGCACTTTCATTGCCACGTTTTTGTTCTTGAGTTGAGAGCGCTCGTTCTGGCACTGCACCACGATGCCCGTGGGCAGGTGCGTGATGCGGACTGCCGAGTCCGTCTTATTGACGTGTTGTCCGCCGGCGCTTGAGGCGCGGTAGGTGTCGACACGCAGGTCTTTGTCGTCGATCACGATATCGATATCTTCTTCCACCTCGGGATACACAAAGAGTGAGGCAAAGGACGTGTGTCTGCGCTTGTTCGCATCAAAGGGCGAGATGCGAACAAGCCTGTGAACACCTGCCTCGGCTTTGAGCTTACCATAGGCGTAAACGCCCGATACTATGAACGTAACGGATTTGACGCCGGCTTCTTCACCGGCCTGGTAGTCAAGGATCTCGGTTTTATGACCGCTCTTTTCAGCCCAGCGCAGGTACATACGCATCAACATCTCTGCCCAGTCCTGTGCTTCGGTCCCACCCGCGCCGGGGTGGATCGAGACGATGGCGTTGGAAACGTCCTGCTCACCGGAGAGGAGCGCTGAGATCTCTGCGGAAGTTATGTCCTTTAGCACCGATGCAATCTCATGCTCCATTTCCGCATGCATGGATTCGCCTCCTTCTTCCGAGGCAAGATCGGCCATAGCTTCTAAATCACTCAGGCGTTTCGCAAGGGCACCCCAATCTTTGAGCGACCTTTCAATAGATGATTTCTCCTTGAGCGTCGTGTTGGCTTTGTCTTTATCATCCCAGAAGCCAGAGGTCTCCATGAGGCGGGTAAGTTCAGCCAATCGCGCTTCCTTGACAGGAGTGTCAAAGATGCCTCCGCAGGGTCTCTATCCTTATCCTGATGCTGTCCAGTTCGTGCTTCAAGTCTTCTAAAAGCATTCAAGTCTCCTACGTGCTTGATGGGGGACAAAAGGCAAAAACTCACACTCCTTGCACGCGCTGTCCCCATTTTACTCTGTTAAAAAAGCCAACTCTTGTCGCTGGTACACATCATTCTGACGAGATGCTGGAATTAAGCCGCTGTCTCTATTCGTGAGAACGCATTGCTCTCTCAGGAATTATATGTGTTGGGATTATACCATAGAGTAAAAAAAAATCAAAGGTCCAACACAATCCAAACACAATCCCCTGTCAAACACAATCCCCTTCCTTATTTATAATTCAAAAACTTAAAACAGATATCGATTGGGCGAGTGATACCTTTCGGTCAAGGAATTCTCCGGAGGGGTTTTGCCAGGAGGAATATGCTTGAGAACAAACAGAGGTAGGAAAAAACATCGCCATATCTCGTGTAAAAGGTTTTGGCGCCTCGCAGTGCCAAGGTGCGGGTGAGCTGCGCTTCAGTAAAGATGGTCGACGTATCGAGGATCCTGCCTTTTGCATCTATAAATCCTGAAACACCGGTGTTGGCGGCACGGGCCACAGGGACACGGTTTTCCACGGCGCGGAACACGGCCATGGAAAAGTGCTGATAGGGTGCCGCGGTCATGCCAAACCACGCGTCGTTCGTGATTGTTGTGATGATAGTGGCCCCGCGGTCAACAAACCTCCTGATGAGGTCCGGAAAGATGATCTCGTAGCAGATGGCTGTGCTCAGCTTCACTTCGTTTGTGCTGCCCGGACCATGAGGTGCAATGGTCATTACGGTATAATCTTTCCCCGCTTCGAAATCGCCGACGGGCTGGACCATTTTCTCGACAAAGAAAAGGACATTCTTAAGCGGCACGTATTCACCGAACGGCACGAGATGGAGCTTGTGATACACCGCCTCGACCGTCCCGTCCGTCTTGAGCAGGAACGCCGAGTTCCTGAGGTGAACGACCCTCCCAGGTCTAATCTCACAAGTTGGGCTTCCGAACAGAAGAGGGAAATCATTCTCTTTCACGAACGACGTAAGGTCCTCGCGAAGACTTCTGTCACGCGGTCTTTCCCCGTTGAAGTAAAAGGGGGTCGCGGTCTCAGGCCAGATGACGACATCGGGATGATGTTGCAGAGCGTCCTGCGTGAGTCGTGTATAGACGGCGAGCACTTCCGTCTGGAAAGTAGGGTCCCACTTCTTGTCCTGCTCGATGTTCCCCTGCACCACGGAGACCGTGATACCGCTGATGTTCTCCGGAACGTGGAGGCGCATGAGCCCATAGCCCAGCACGAGCACCATGATGACTGCAGCAATCACAAGGGGAGGATACCCTTTTCTGTCATCGAGAAATTCAGCAACGGCAGCGTTGACGAGAACAATCAGGAACGAAATGCCGTACACACCGGTGATGTCTGATACCTGTATCACGGGCAGAGCGAGGTATTGTGAATAACCGAGGAGCGACCAAGGAAAACCGCTGAAGACATAGGTACGCGCGAGTTCAAGGGTGGCCCAGACGGCAGGCGCTGATAATACGAGAAGCGAAGGATGAGTCCTCCTGAGACGTGCAACGGCGGCACCGAAGAGTGCAGGATAGAGCGCAAGGTAAGCACAGAGAAGGAGGGTTATTAGTGACGCCGGAATGAGCGGGTAGCCTCCATAATAATGTATTGAGTTCGTGACCCAGTGAACGGTGCCGGCGAAATATACGATCCCGGTTATCCCGCCAAGCCAAAAACCATTCTTCGTGCTTTGTCCGCGGAGGGCAAGGAAAAGTGGGACGAGAGCGATCCATGCGAGCAAGTGGAAATTGAATTTGGGGAAAATGACGACAAGGAGCAGGCCTGAAGCGGCCGCAAGCGCCGCGCAGCGGCGATTCATGCTATTTTGCCGCCTTCTGTTCCTGTATCCATTTGAGGAGACCGTCTTTCATGCTGCTATTGATGCTCTGATCGCTGGCAGATGTGGACATCGTTGATGGGGGATGCGTTGTCCTCGGCTTAGGGAAAGCCTTCGCCGGTTGAGGTGTTGTCCTGACTTGCGCGGGTTTGTGTGAGGGGGTAGGACGTCGCTGTTCTTCCTGGATAGAAGGGCCTAGTGAGGCGACAGCATGTCGGTAGAGGATCTCCCGTTTCTGACCTTCCATCATTATGACATAACTGTCAAATGCTTTGATCCTACCTGTTACCCGGATATTGTTCTGGAGGGTCACGGTCACGGGTACCCGTGCCTCCTGGTAAGTGCTCAGCATTCTGTCGAGGAGATTTGCTTCCATAGGTACACCTCTAACGATTGATCGTGGTAATTGAGTGCTTGTAGTACAGGTGCTGTCTGCCGCCTTCCTTGAGCAGAATGGTGAAATTGTCATATGCTTCAATATTTGCTTTAATACGCTGCCCGTTGATAAGGAAGAGGGTGAGGACCTGATTTTCCTTGATGGCTTTGTCGAGAAATTCCTGCTGGATATTCGGCCTGACTGTAGCGGAATCGGCGGATATCGTCGGTTGATCCACCGATCCCTCCGATGTAAACCGGGCGGAAAACGTGAGAATGGGCTGAGCAGCGGTAAGATATGATATCTCTTGCTTAAGAATCGTGATGATCTTACCGTTCACTTCGAGGTTGATTTCATAACGGCCGATGTCACGAATGATGCCTTCATGCTCTATTTTGTTCATCTGGCCGATACGGAGTGTGACCGCGCTTGCTTGAGCTTGGGAAAGGAATTGCGGTTCTATGGCCTGCCTTGACTCTTCCTTCAGTACTTCCATTAGTTAAAATCATATATGAAAAAATCGACTTTTGCAAGATTTATTTCTGCTGTGCTCTTTTTGCTGCGAGAGCGAGACATACGCTAAGATTTCAGGATTGAAGAATACGCTAAGATGATGCTTTTTTTTATTTATTGACATTTGGATGCGTATAACTTATTATTTTTTTACAATGTATGAGCTCATGGTTGAATCCAAATTCGCGGCAGCGCATCAACTGCGCGGCTATCAGGGTAAGTGCGAAAAGCTGCACGGTCACAACTGGCGGGTGACTGTGGCAGTGACTGCGGATAGGCTAGATGAGCAGGGACTCGCCATCGACTTTCATAACCTCAAAAAGTCGCTTCGCGAGGTACTCGACCAGCTCGAACATACGTTTCTGAACGACATTTTCCCTTTTACCCAGATCAACCCTTCATCTGAGAACCTGGCCAAGTGGATCTACGATAACCTGACCAAAAAGATCAACGATGACAACCTCGAAGTCGCCAGTGTCACCGTGTGGGAGTCGGACACGGCGTCAGCTAGCTATTTCGAGTAAAGATCAAATACCTCTCCCACTGAAAGCGTAGAGACAATAAAAAGAATCAACCGCGATGTCGCGAAGGCTGCAAAGGAAAGAAGATTCCACGGTTCATATGTGCATTAAGATAAGTATCCTTATGCACCTTTGCGGTTGAATCTGTTCAGTTATCTCATGGATAACCAAATTGCCGAGAAAATCCTGTCCCTCTCCAGAGACCTCAAGGCCGATGCAGCCGAGGTCTTTCTCCGTTCTTACACGTCTACTGCCATCGAAGTAAAAGATCAGAAGGTCGATGCTTTCGAACGCGCTCGGGATATCGGCGCAGGTCTCCGCGTGCTCATGAAGGGGAAAATGGGGTTTGCTTTTACAACGGATCTCTCGGAGCCGGCGCTCATGATACTCGCGCAGGCAGCGGTAACGAACGCACGGAACACAGAGCCCGACGAATTTCACTCTTTACCCAAGCGTCCCTCCGCTCCATATAACTCCGTTGGCATTCATGATCCTGACATGGTCTCCTTGACGGAGAAGGAAAAGATCGGCCGGGTCATGGCCATGGAGCGTGAAGCATTCGCCATTGATCCAAGGATAAAACGAATCCGCAAAGCATCAGCGAGTTTTTCAGAATCCGAAACGCTGATCATGAACACGAACGGCGGTAACGTCTCGTACCGAGGAACGGCAGCCTCTTCTAGCATCGAGACAGTTGCCGAAGACAAGGGCGAATCGCAGGCAGGGTCTGATTTTGATGTGAACAGGTTCTATCATAAGCTCCTGATCGAGGAGATCGGGAGACGGGCGGCGAGGAAGGCCCTCGACCTGCTCGGTGCCAGACACATTGACTCCGTCAGGGCCCCAGTGATCCTTGAAGCGGAAGTGGCGGGTGAATTCTTGTCGATCATGGCCTCCGGGTTCTCGTCAGAAAATGTGCAGAAGAAGAAATCGCTCTTTATCGGCAGGTTAGACAAAGAAGTCTTATCGACGCTTATAACTGTTATCGACGATGGTCTCTTGGATGGCGGGCTTGGGACAGCTCCGTCGGACGACGAGACCGTGCCGATGAAAAAGAAAGTGATCATTGAGAAGGGCAGGCTCGCGATGTTCCTTTACAATACGTATACCGCGAACAAGGACAAGACCGTGTCAACGGGAAACGGCATGCGCGGCGGGTTCAAGGGCGTTCCGGGTGTCGGTGTGACGAACCTGTATGTTGAACCGGGGCAATATTCTTTAAACGAGCTTATGAGTTCTGCAAACAATGGCTTGCTTGTCACAGAGATTATGGGAGCTCATACAGCCAATCCCATATCAGGCGATTTTTCTGTAGGTGCGACTGGGTTTTGGATAAAGAACGGGAAGAAAGCCTATCCTGTGCGAGAGATAACCATTGCGGGAAATATCCTCGACCTCATGAAGAACGTCGATGCCGTAGGCAACGATCTCCGCTTCTCCGGCAGGATCGGCAGCCCCTCGCTTAGAGTGAAAGAACTTTCGATTGGGGGGAAGTGACGCTGAAAGTTTACGATCCACTCTTCATCTTACCCGGTAAATCTTCTCACGCATGTCATTCTTTATTACTAGTTTATGAAATACTCGGAAAACATCATTCTGTTCCCTATACTTCTTCCTTAATTTATGCTATTAATTAAAAAAGAGTTGTTTTACATGCTCGCATGCATGTGCCCATGTATCTGATAGATATCAATATTAACGAATCAGACAATTCTAAAGTTTTATTTATATTTGAGGTTGTTGCCAAAATTACATATAATTGACATTTTATTTCTTTGTTATAAATAAGATCGCCCGATAAAGCCAAACCCTTAATGAGTAGGGGACGGAAAGCGGCGGGTCTTGAAGCAAAGATGGCCGAGCTGCCGAAGGTGAAAACCTGAGGTATGTTCGGCTTTTTTATTTTTTTAAGTCTTCGGAGTTTGACCTCAAGTGTCGAGTTTCACAGGATCTTCATATGCGAGAACGACTCCAAAAATATATTCTTTTGATTCTCATCACTATTTTCCCCCCCATGACGATGCTTGCATTGCCGACATTGTCAAACGCCGTTGAGGCATCCTTCTTGTATACGCTGTCCGATTTCACAGGCCCCTTTTTGATGGGAGGAGGCTTGATGTTCGTCGACAAAGACCGGAACGAGGCCTATATCGTGTATCAGAATGTCGTCAGGATATTCAATGAGAACGGGCTGGAGATCTACCGGTTCAATGAAGACAACAGCCTCGGCAAGCTCACCGCCATTGCGGTGGACAAGGACGGCACCATATTCTTTCTTTCCTACGATGACAGGGGAGAGTACGGGATCATCCGCTGCAATTACCGGGGAGAGCCGACGGGGAGGATAGAGGTCGCCGGGCTCCCGTCCGATTTTACCGACTATCAGAA
>DATJZV010000175.1:0-19158 GCA_035498715.1 Nitrospirota bacterium | reverse complement strand
GTGTAGCTCTCGATCGACGGCGGTTTGGGACGCTCAAAATCCGGCCCTACGGCACAGCCGAGTATTAAGCACAGCACTAGGGCGCCGATCCCCTTGAGCGCCGGCATCACCTCTCTCGTGACGCTGATCTTCTTCGCTGTTATCAAGTTACTTATTGTTTTTCGTCGATGCAATAACATTAACCTTTCTCGGAGAATGTTTCTTGTGGTCATTGTTGAGTGTCGGTACTTTTTGTCTCTTTCTCTATCTCTCCAATATAAACATCCACCAGCTGACCTGGATAAATGTTAATATCTTTTGGCTTCTTAAACTTGAACACTACCGGCAATACCCTTACATCAACCCTTTCAGTCCTTTGACTCGACAATTCAATTTTGGGCGATACATAGGGCTGTACCCGAACGTATTCAAGAGGAATGCTGATGTTCGTTCCTCGAATCAACATTTGCGCGTGCATTTGTGACGCTTGAGGCAGTCTGGATATGAGTATCTCATCAATATAGCATCTAACGCCGATATAGGTCTGAGAACTTCCCATGACAAGGATGGGCGTAAATCCCTGCGAATAGCTGTCGTATGTACCTTGCGCGGAGATATAACTGCCGACTGCCGTATTAATTGACAGGATCGAGCCATCTATGGGCGCCTTTATGGTGTACTTAGACAGAAGCGTTTGGCCAAGTTCGTACTGTTTCCGCGCTACTTCGATATTTGCTTTTGCCACGTTGACGGCATTTGCCGCGTTATCCAGATCGTTTTTACTCACGGATCGCGGTTCCAGTTCAGATGATGTCCTTAGTTTGTCCAATTGGTCCTGAGAGCTTTTGAGATTTGCGCCCGCGAGATCTACCTGCGATTTCTGCTGCTCGACAGTTGCCCTCTGGACGGAGTCGTCGATCAGGATCAGCGGAGCGCCTTTTTTTATGATTGCTCCCTCGGAAACCAGGATTTGTTTGATCGTACCCGGTACTTCAGGGTAAACATTGATGTTCGCTCCATTCGCCTGGTAGCTTTCGATGATGCCGTTGGCATATATGCCCTTTGCGTAGGGATTGGAAGCCGGATTGAATGCCGGGGGCTGGGGCTTTTTCTCTATGCTGAATATGTAGGCGCTCACGACGCCGATTAACAGTCCGATGATCGCAAGGATAAATATGATCTTATTCCTCACGGAGTCCTCCTTTTTCGACGCCGATTATCCTGCCATCCTCCATTTTCATGATCCTGTCGGCGTATTCAAATATCCTGCTGTCATGGGTAACGATGATAATGCACCGGTTCTCATTCAGGATGTTCTTCTTGACAAAATCCACGATCCGTCTGCCGGTGTCACCGTCCAGCGATGCAGTCGGCTCGTCGAATACCAGGATATCGGGACCGCTGGCGATCGCTCTTGCAATCGCCACCCGTTGCTGTTCGCCTCCGCTCAATTTGACCGGGGGGAGGTATGCGCGATCCTTGATCCCCACGATGTCAAGATACTCCATGGCCTTATTTATGGATTCATTCCAGTCACGCCTTTTCAGGATAAGGGGGATTGCCACGTTTTCGACCGTTGTCAGCCGCGGAAAGAGATGGTAATCCTGGAATACGAATCCTACCTTATTCAACCTGAAATCAGCGATCTCGTCGCCCGTCATGTTCCAGATATCCTGATCCTCGACCTGGACTGAGCCTGAATTCGGCCTGAGGATCCCCGAGATCAGGCTCAACAATGTAGTCTTACCGCTTCCCGACGGACCTTCGATATAGAGCATTTCTCCAAAGAAGGCATCAAAGCTGACGCCCCGTACGGCATACGTTCTCGCTTCGCCTTCGCCGAACCATTTGATCAGTTCATCAGCTTTTACCGCCATCCTTGCCATATTATCCTCTGAAAATGTCGAACGGTTCTATCTTGAGCACTTTCCTGACTCCGATATAGCATGAAAGGCCGGCAATGATCACGACCATGACAAAGGCGAACACGAGATTTGTGTACGCTACTCTCGCTGCGTAGCTAGGCAGCCTGAGTCTTGCGACGGTGATCATGAGGGAGGCGAGGCCGATGCCCAGGCCGTAGCCCGTAAGAGACGTAAACGTCGCCTGGAACAGGATCATAAAGACCAGTTCCTTCCCCTTCGCTCCGATCGCCTTTAAAGCGCCGAATTTTTCCAGGTTCTCCAGGATGAAAGTGTAAAAGGTTTGGCCTGAAATAGACAGGCCCACGATGAAACTAATGACCGTCATGATGAGCACATTGGTGCCCACGCCCGTCTGGTATTTGTAGAAAGTGGATGTTTTCTGGATAAATTCATCTTTCGTCAGCGCCTCATATCCAAGCTTCGCTACCTGCTGCTTGATGTACGGCACAGCGTCGATGCTCTTCGGATCGACGAGAATAAAAGCTGCGGTATATCTCATGGAGGGAATATATTGGATAGCCCTGTTATACGTGGTGTAGAGGGTCGGCACTCCGAACAGACCGCTGGTAGTGACTTTTGCAATGCCGACAATGACTCCCCGGTGATCGTTTAGCTCAAATTCGGTGCCGACCTTTGGATTTCCGAGCTTGGGGAATTCCGCATCCTTAACCACAACAAAAGCATTTTCCGCATAGATATCATCGATCTTTCCCTCGATAAGTTCAGGCCTGCCATACAGGCTGGAGTCGTCCAGTCCGAGGACCGTCACGTATTGATAGATGCCGCTGCGCAGCTTCACGAGCGCGCCACCATAATACAATGGCACCGCGTATTTGACGCCATTAATGCTCCTGACAGCATCCAACACGTAATCCGGCATTGGAATGCTATTCGCCGGGGTATTGACCGCCGGGTCCATCACCCAGATCTTGGCGCCTACGTTGAGTACAGTGGCAGATGACCGGTGCAGGATGCCGGAGAACATCGAGGTCATCATGACCATCAGAAAGACCGCGAATGTTATGCCGACGAGCAAAGCGGCAAATTTACCCTTGTCGTTTACTAATAGTTTATATGCAATTTTTAGGATTCCTTTCACTGCTGTCCTCCATTTTACGCAGTTCGGCAACGTGAGCGATGGCGTGCGGTTGGCTTGCCCCCCTATTGCCAACGGGAGGGCTTCTTAATGACTCTTATATCGGAGAATGAGGTAGATACGACAGCCCCTTCTTCTGCCTGACGTTTACCAAGAATAGGCTTCGATCGCGGCGTTTCCTTTTGAGCACGTAGACTATTATGTACACATTTTAGCACTTTTCCCGGTTCACCGATTAAAACTGGATACGTGATTCATCGTGTTTGTACATTCTATGGTCACATAAAGAGAGTCTACCTTGATAACCACCTTTCACGTGATATTTTTAGTAAATTAATAAAGCTAATCGTTGATTGTTATGGCATAATTTGAAAGAAACTGTATCTAGTTGCGACTTAATGCGAAGCAACAGCGATATCTAGTGATGACGCCTCCGAAGCGGGTGCGATGGAAGTGCGTTGCAAGCCCGGACCAGTGGATCGATACGCATGTCTATTCCGACATCGTTCAGGAAAACGGCGAAACGGAACTTCTTTTCAAACATTGCGGTTGGCGCGAAGAACCGGAGTTTATGCACCACTCGAGGACATCCTCGGCGTCCTTCTTAATAGGATTGAAGGATCTGCTTGAAGGCGGCCAGGGCAGGCCCTTCGGACCGCGCTACCATCGTATCAGCAGGTGGTCTATACAGGCCGTTTCACGGCACTTTAAGACTCTAACGACTCCTGCATCGCCGTGCCGATTACCCGAAACTAGTTCTTGCGATTCTCGAAAAACCCTTGCAACTGACGGAAAAAGCGGTATAATAGTTATATAAATCATCAACGGGGCAAGACCATCTCGTTTCCCGGAACGGGACGTCGTCCGCACCTCACCATCGATAACTGACTCTTCCTGCTCTCACCTTTTCCTCCGTAAAAAAGCGACTGCATGCATGGTTAGCGAACGATGTGGTTTTGCGGACACCCACGCGCGTCCCGTGCCCCTATTTCGGGAACGCGTGACGGCGGAGAAGATGTAACGCGCTGTGCGGCAAAGACTGTCAGCGCGAACTTGAAGTTACACAAGGAGGAGTCATGGCGAAGAAATTGTATGTCGGAAATTTGTCGTATAACACCCACGAGGAGGATCTGCGGGAGGCATTCTCGAAGATTGGCGAGGTTCTGTCCGCCACGCTGATCGTCGATCAGACGAGCGGCAGGTCCAAGGGTTTCGGCTTCGTGGAGATGGCGACGGACGAGGACGCGGACAAGGCGATCGCTGCTATGAACGGCACATCATTCATGGACCGGACGATCACGGTGAACGAGGCCAAGCCCAGGACTGAGCGATCAGGGTCTGGCGGTGGCGGCGGTAGAGGTGGTCGCGGCGGATACGGTGGCGGTGGTGGAGGAAGATCGTGGAGGTAAGGGTCCAGTCCCAGAACATCGAAAAGGCACTGCGTGATTTGAAGAAGAAGCTCCAGTTGGACGGGCTATTCGGGGAAATGAAGAAGCGGCGTCATTACGAAAAGCCCTCGGTGAAAAAAAAGAATAAGCAGCTGGAAGCGCAGAAGCGAAAGCGGAAGCTCCTCAAGCGCTCGCGGCCATCCGGTTCGGGGCCGAGGCCGGGAAGACCGTCGCACTCACCCGCAGCATAGAACGATAATGCCAGAAATTGAGAGGACGTAGGAACCGACGAGGGGCAACTGGGGATATTTCTGATGATCCGTGGTGTCTCTGATTTCTGGAGTGAGCGTAGCGAGCGAATACAATAATGTTAAAACCTTAAGAATCGAGCTCCCTGCCGATACCTATACAAACCCTCGCGTCGCTGCAGGGAGCTTTAATATCTTCTGGCGCTGGTTGCCGCTGATAATGACGTAACGGGCTTCGTCCCAGAATCGAAGGGGGGACCTGTGCGTCCTGAGTCAAGGTTGGCAAGCGGACAGAACGATGCCGAAATGCCTTCACTTCATAGGTGACCTCAGAGATTTCCTTGTATCTTTCACCCCAGCCTCTTTTTTACCTTCTCCCACGACCGCGTAATCAAAAAACTTTCCCCCATGTTATGAACCATGCGGATAAACTTGTTTATCGGCACGGCGAAGGTCAGCGTTTCTTTGGGGACGTAGGGCCGGGCAGACACGTCGAACATGCCGATGACGGCCCTGGGACGGGTGGAGTCTTTTTCGAGATAGGGATACTGCACGATCGAACCGCAGCCTGCGGAGAAAGGACAGAATACACCGTTTGGTTCGGCTTCGTCATAGTTGGCGAGGGTAAAGAGACCGGAAAGAACGTCAGCGGTCGCAAAGAAGATGACAGCATCGGGATCGTCCGATTGCTCAAGGATGTCAAAGCGCTTGAAAATGATAAATCGCGCCGGGGCCTTGAACTGAGGGACGATCTTCAGCATCTTTTTGACGAGCTCGGGGGGACTTTTTGTACCGTTCGTCCTCGAGCTTGCCGGGAATGCCGCAGGACAGGAAATACTCGAACGTGGGGCTGATGTCCTGGGTAAAGCCGGTGTAGCGCTTGCCCCCGCCGCAGCCGATCGAATCGACGTCGAAGCTGAGCAAGGTGCCTTTTCTCACTCTGGCGAGCACTCCGATCATGCACATGTGTGCTGCAGGAGTAGTCACCTGTTCCGCGGTATCTTTCGCGTTGGTATAATAAAATGAGATCGGAAGCTCAGCGCCGCAGAAATACCGACTCCATGACTCGACGAACCTGGTTTTCATCGCCAGGTCCATATGATCATTCCTCCCGGTCGCTGGCCGTACGGCCAACTCTTAATAAGCTATTAACTTCACCTGCAAAGCTGCAACTGAGTCTAGTTTAAATACGGTCCGTAACGCATGACGGAAATAGCAGGGTTCAAGTTTGACGACCGTAAAAAGTTAAAGAATTGAATCCCCATCCTTTACTGGAATGAGTGCCCAGTTCCTCCACGTGCTTGTTAAAAACAGACGTGGTCCATAAAGATTCCCGGAGACCTCAGAGTTTCTGGCTCTTGCTGAAGAGTCCGGATGCGCCGCTGGGAGCAGGCGGCATCGGTAGGACGATCTGCGGAGTGTTGCTCCCGTCATAACAGCGCACCGTGAAGGTATGTTTGCCCGGCTGGAACGGCCAATCATATCGCCAGATCACCCACGTTAATTGCGACAGAGGAGTTCTGATCGCCGCCGCCTGCCAGGGGCCGTCATCGACCCGCACTTCGACCTTCGAGATCCCGCGAGCGCCCGCATGGGCGATGCCGCCGATGGGCACCAGTTTCCTCTGATCAGCGCTGATGATAGTCATATCGACAGCAATAGTGTCTATCACGGACGTTGCCTTCATCTGTGCGACCTTGTCCCAGCCGCGGATCACCCAGTAACCCGGTTCCCAATGATCCATTGCTTCGATGGACTCAATCCATTTGGGCTGCTTCATCCCATGTACGTCCGGTATGTAGACCCGCAGTGGGAAGCCGTGATCATCATGGAGCGGCACACCGTCCCAGGCGTAAGTCAGCATTACCCGCTCGTCGGCCATGATCGTCTCTAGTGGCAGGGTTTCAAAGAAACCGTCTGCCGAACTGATCTTCAGATGGGTTGCGTTTGGCTTCATGCCGAGGTCAGGCAGGAGTCTCTTCAGGCTGACGCCGGTCCAGCGGGTCGTTCCGATAAGATCACCGCCTACTGGGTTGGAGATGCAGGACAGCGTGATGAACTGGTGCATGGGTTCATAGCGCCGGATCTCGTCAAGGGTGAATGAAAGGGGCTTTTCGACAAGGCCTCCGATCTTGAGCCGCCACATCATGCCGTCGATCTTCGGCGGGGTCGTGTTGATGTCAATGCGATAGTGCCGCTCCAAAGTGGTGTATTCAGGCCGCGTGCCGGGGGCAGGTTTAACAGCGGCACCGGCGTTTGGCAGGACATGCGTTGCGGACCAGGGCATCACGCTCTCCAGTTTCATCCGGCTGTGGCGCTCCGACAAGAGACCCACCATTGCACCGGAGACCGTGATGGTCGCCGTGTACCCCGCAAGCCGGATCAGGAATTGACGCCGGTTTACCCGCTGGACGGAAGATTGAAAATCCTCACCTTGTCCAGCAGGTGCGCTGACACCGAATAGCCGTAGGTAGGCCCAGCTAAGCGCCATGCCCCAGGAGGCAAAGACGAATAGGATCCAGAGCGCGCTGACCAAAGGCAAGGCGACGGATGCCCTATTGAGAAAGGAACTGATGAGCACGGCGGGAATGGCCGCTAGTAGTCCGAGGAGAGAACCAGCCACGTAGGCGTATCTACCGCGCAAAGCGCGCAGCACGCCGAAAAGAACACCGCCGGCAACGACGCCTGTGATGAACAGGCCGACAATTCCCATCGCCTGCTCAATGATCTTGGCGACGACGGATGTGGGGCCCAGGTGCAGCCCGCGGATGGCAGCCACCATGGCTCCGATGACGAATTCGATGAACGCTCCCGGCAGTATGCGGGTCGTCCAGTCGAATACATCAAAGGGGACGAAGGGCAGGTCCGCCAAACGCCAACCCGCGTAAAAGACGGCAATTAGTGCTGCGGTCAGCAATGTCCCAACAATTGAGCCGATGAGAATACCTGTGCCCTGATTTTTCATCTTGCGTTCCTTTCTACCATGGCGAATTGCGTTGTCATGATCCCTATTCTGTCATGCCATGATGATATTTCAGCATTACCGGCGACAAATGTCAAGGGAACTGATGGGGTTACTCATTTAAATCGGAAGGTCGCGTAATGGCTTGCGCCATGGCATTTGATGCAGAAGAGACAGGATTAACGCAACAGCAACAAAGGGACTAAAATGTCAAACCGCGAGACCCTAAAAAGATTACCGGGATGCCCTAGAATGCGTAACGCAACGGGTGCGACAAAGTCCCCCATCATGCTCATCAATTTGCGCGTAAAACCCCGTCACTTCAGGGCGGGGATATAAGGCGTTGGTTCTGAAGCAACCAGAGTCCAGGCCGGCTGTATCAGCCCATAAACCGGGGACGTGGCAAACATCCCTGCCGCATCCGCGAACAGGGTCAGCAGCGGCCCTTAGCGAAATACGGGCCTGATTCGGGAATCCATGGCCTTCAGGCCGGGGAAGATGTCAAAGCAAATGTATTCAAATGCGGTGGAATCATGGAGGAGAGCTGAATAGCGAGAAGCAAGACCTTTAGGTTCCAGCCCACGATGGTCTTTTGGGACAGGATGCCATCCACTTGCAGTTTCCCCGACGATATACCGGAATCGAATAACTTTCATTTGCTCCGATAAACCACACCGCCTATAATAGGAGTAGCAGCATATTGTTTCAAATAAACCAACATATCAGGCAGAATATGACAGTCTGTAAAAAGATATTGCTCTGGTTTTCCGGCATCGTGGGCCTGCTGATGGTCTTACTGATTGCTATTAGCATTCTGGCGCCAGTGTATCTGGACTCCACGGCAGTGAAAAGCAAGATCCAGGCCACGGTATCAGAAAAACTCGGAGGAAAAGTCTCCTATGAAAGGATCGACCTCTCACTCTTTCCCCGTCCTCACGTGATCATCAAACAATTACACCTGGCCTATCCCCGGACATTCAGAGGGACTTTACAGTCGCTCACTATCTATCCCCACCTGCTCCCACTCTTGAGGAGACAGCTCCAGTTTTCGCGGATTCGGATACTGGAGCCAGACTTCAAGATCATCCTTCCTGCCATAGTGTCCGAATCGACGCCTGAGATTCCGTCTTTGGAGGAAACAAAAGCGAATGTCCGGTCCGTGCTTGGATACCTGCAGGCAATCAGCCCAGGTCTTGTCGTTGAAATGGACAACGGCAAGTTCTTATTCAGAAGAAGGCACCGGGATTTTCTCTCCCTTAGATACGTGACCGTACATTTCAACGCACCGCCCGGTGAGATGAAACTACTGGTCAAGGCCGGCACGGATAAGTGGGGAGATTTTACCCTGAGCGGAGCATACACCTATGACGAAGCGCAATCAGAGGTCAGGGATTTGGCCGTGTCTCTTGGACACTCCTCACTCACTGACTTCTCTGCTGTCCTCACATGGGACCAACACCCCCGTCTGGAAATACGTTCGGGCAGGGCCTCGCTTGCGCTGCAGGAAATCTACCAATGGCTTTCGTCATCGGAAAGCCTTGCTCCCTTTATGAAGGAGATGTCATCGTTAAAAGGCCATGTCTCCATAACATCCATGCGCGCAGAGGGATTGATCTCCAATCCAGAGAAATGGCACCTGCGTCTGACCGGTCAAGCCCGGCGCATCGGAATCGAGTCGCCGTGGATTCCCGCTCCCCTGATGTTCGATTCCCATTTTATGGTGGAAGATAATTTGCTGGACGTAACAGAATTATCGGCGCGGATAGGATCATCGTCCTTTTCTCACGTGTCCGCACGGCTTGTGGGGAGAAACAATCCCGAAATCGAAATCCGGAGCGGAAACGCGGCGATCAATATTACCGAAATCTTTAAGTGGCGGACGTGGCATCCGGCTTTGGAGCAATTGCTGAAAGGTGTGGATGCACTGGCTGGCAACTTCACCCTTACCTCTCTGAAGTTGAAAGGGCACCTGTTCCGGCCCGAGGACTGGAATATCAGCGCAACGGGAATTCTTGACCATATTGTTTTTAACTCATCGTTCTTGCCTGGCCAGGTCGGTTTGGTCAAAGGAAATTTCAGTTTTGTCCCGAATAAACTATCCCTTGCCCTGCAGGAGGCCACAATACTGGATTCGGCTGTGACCGGCACAGCCGTGGTGAGTGGAGCCACCAATACCGTGCGCGGCATCGACCTGACCTTGAAAGGCAAATCAGGCAGAAAAACCCTTGATTGGGTTTTTGAGAACCTCGAGCTTCCACCCGCACTCATGATCAGGACTCCCGTTGCTCTTGCTGATTCGCATCTGGTCTGGCAAAAGACAACTGGCATATCGTTCAGGGGAACCGCAGCAGTGACAAATGGGCCAATGTTCTTCGTGGATCTTTCCCAACAAGGCGCGGATTTCTCAGTCCGCCGCCTTACGATCACGGACCAGGAGACAAAAGCATCCTTCACCCTGAATTGGCACAAGCAGGCAGCGGACTTTTCTTTCTCCGGGCTTCTGGCGCAATCCACGTTGAGCAGAATATTCGAGCAGGGAACCTTCGGCAACGGAACCATGCACGGCGATATTCACGCCCTGATCCGCACGGATCAACCGCTTCGGTCGCGGGCAAAGGGCACCCTTGCGGGAAATGACATTTTTATTCCCTGGGGCATGACAATCCCGACCACGGTTGAAAAGTTCACCCTGCAAGCCAACGACGACGTGCTCACCATCGACTCCGCCGATGTAACGTGGGGCAAGAATCATTACTCCATGACGGGTGCTGCGACCACCTCGGACGAGGGGATTGCCTTCAGTATGGCCGTTACTGCTGACGGTATTGAAATACAGGCAATCCAGCAGGCCTTGGAGCAGGCAGGCAAGAAAAGCAAAGATCAAACAGTCAGGTCCTTTCCCGTACCGCCCATACGTGGCGACCTCCGTGCTGACTCGTCGTACGTTAAATTCGGACGCTTTACCTTTGCTCCCGCCCACGCCGTCATAACCGTGGATCCAGATAGAGTGACCATGGAATTTACCGACACCAAGACCTGCGGCATTTCAATACCAGGCTCACTCCTCATCTCCCGGGAGCACATATTTTTTACGTTTACCCCTACAGCAACAAAAGAAGCCTTGGGACCAACCATCGACTGCCTGACAAACAAAGACATTAACATAACGGGCGACTACGAATTGAGCTCGAGCATTCGGGCGCAGGGAACGGGAACGGAGATCCTCTCTTCCCTGGAAGGCAGAGTGGATTTCAAGGCACGGGACGGCAAGATTTACCATTATCCAGTTCTGCAAAAAATATTATCCGTTTTGAGCGTGCTTGAAGTGTTTCGCGGAAGGACTCCGGAGCTGGGAGGAAGCGGCTTCCCCTATCATTCCATGGCTGTCAGGGGAGATATCCATAAGGGGAAATTCACGGTGGAGAGAGCCTACATCGGCGGGCAGTCGCTGGACATCATTGCCGAGGGGGAGATCGATCTGGTGAAGCAGAAGATGGATCTTGTGGTGCTCGTGGCGCCCTTTTCCACGCTCAACTGGGTCATCAGAAACACCCCGATCCTGGGCAAGATCATGGGCGGCACGCTTATTTCGATCCCTGTCCGGGTCTCCGGCGACCTGGCGAACCCCGATGTCGTCTTTCTCTCCCCCACGGCCGTGGGCACGCGGATCTTGGACATTATGGAGAACATCATCAAGCTGCCTGTCGATATCGTCGCGCCGATGCTACCGAAGGAAAAGGAGCAGGAAAAGAAGAAATGATTACAAACGGTGGTTCGAGTGCTCATTCATTCCGAAAAAATCCGTGGTGGAAAATGACTAGAGAATAGACCTGACCTTATGGGGTCCCTATATTCGTCAAGATTTATGTATCTTACTGCTTTAAGAACGACAAACCGTCCCGTATTATTTCTACCAAAACGGACGTCGCTACTTCTTGACGTACTTGCTCAACCATGCCAGACAGCGGTTCCATGCGTCTTTTGCTGCATCAGAACGGTAGCTGGGACGGTAGTCCGCAAAAAACGCATGTGGTGCTCCGGGATAAATGACGAATTCCGCCGTCCCCCCGTTTGCCTTAACAGCGGCTTCCATTTCCTTTACATCGTCTACGGGAATACCCATATCCTCCCCGCCGTACAGGCCGAGAAGGGGCGTTTTGATATGTCCTGCGACGTCGAGGGGCCCTGCCGTACGGATGCCCGGTTTCTTTTCCGGTTTGATCTGGCCGTACCACGCGACTGCGGCCTTGAGTTCAGGGTTGTGGGCAGTATAGAGGAGCGTGTACATCCCGCCGCGACAGAATCCTGTGACGCCGATCCGGTCGGGTCGAGCAGCCGGATGCTGTTTGGCGTACGCAGCGAGCGCGTCCAAATCCGCCATGACCCTCTTGTCAGGAACTGAGTCGACAATCTTCCGCACTGACGGAATATCGGGCAAATGCAAAACGCCGCCTTCCCGCGCATAGGGCTCAAAGGTGATGCTGAGAAAGCCCTCTTTAGCGAATCGGCGCGTGACATCCTTGATGTGTTCATGCATCCCGAATATCTCAGGGATTACGAGCACGACCGGATATTTCCCCGCATCCGAGGGCCGTGCTTCGTACAGGGGTACTTGAAATGCTTCGGACATTACTTTGCCCTCAGCCGTAATGAGTCCTTGAGTGGAAGTCGCAATAACTTCTCCTGCAACCGAGTTAGAGGCTAGGGCAAAACCTGCCAGGTTGATGCCTGTGGCGCTCATCCGGGCAAGAAACTGCCGACGAGACATGTCCTTGTATGCATTCGCTAGCCAGTCCTCAACCATTCATACCTCCTTGTTGAACAACGCGGAATACCAAAATCCAACCACAGAGGACCAAGAGAACATCTTAATTTCAGAGGAACAAACATATCCCTGACAATCATATCCTCCGCGCCCACTGTGATTCCAACATGGCCTCTCCGGTTTTTACACTATTGAACAACGAGCTATTCCTTCTCAACCCTGATGAGCATCAAACTTGCATTTTTTGAGACAATCATATCCGTGTTCTGTTTTTGTTTCAACAGAAAAAGCAACTTTGCGATCATTCTCTACGATTATATCAGGAACATGACGTCGTTTTCCGTCTTGGATGAACTGCTTCGGGTACCGTTATACATGAACTTTGGGATGAGAAACCACGAATCAGATAAGACGGCCGCGAGATGGCAACGAGTCGGAAATAGACAGGAAAATCCTAAGATACCCTGTGTCGGGGACAGGAACATCTTTGAAAGATAATTTGAAGTCGTAAATCCGTGCATATTCCCCTGTTTACCCGACGGACCGGCGGTTCCCAAACGCTCTGGTCTTCACCATTGCAACCTTCGTAGCAAAAATCGTAATCCTGACAGACAGGCATCGTTTGACGCCTGCAAAAGCCGGTGCTATCCTTTAAATAGGATTTTATTTGTCCTCTTTCGACTGCAAGGGGATCCATCAGTCAAGAGGACTTGAAAGGATTGAGGAGGATTTGCAATGCCTGGAGGAACGCTCTGGAAAGGATATATCCATTTTGGGGATACGGACGTGCCCGTGAAGCTGCATGCCGCAATCAAGGAAGAACGAATCCAGTTTCATCTTCTTCACAAACACGATCAGGTGAAATTGCGACAGCAGATGATCTGTGCGTATGAAAAACAACCGGTGCCCACGGAAGAACAGTCCAAAGGGTTTGAAGTGGAGGATGGCAAATATATCATAGTTAATCCGGAGGAACTCGAACAGACGGATCCTGAAAGCAACCGGATGATCGAGGTCCACGAATTCGTCAAAACCGCACAGATCGACCCCATCTTGCTCGATCGCGTCTATTATCTGGAGCCGGATATGGCGGGTATTCAGGGAAAAGGATATGACGCGTTTGTTAAGGCTTTGAAGGAGATGGACGTGGAAGGCATTTGCACCTGGACCATGAGAAAGCGGTCCTATTTCGGGGCTTTGCAGGCGAGGGGGAAAGTTCTTCGCCTGAGTACCCTGCGGTATGCCGATGAAGTGGTCCCCGTAGAATCCCTTGGATTGCAGGAGGCTCTCTTGTCGGAAAAAGAACTGAAGATCGCGGGCGATTTGATCAATCAGTTGGCGGCGTCTTTTGAGCCCCGGAAATTTGAAAACGAGCATCAAAAGAAACTGCAAGATATGATCGAGAAAAAAGCCCGCGGTGAGAAAATTGCGGTTCTGGCCCCCAAGCGCTTGAAACCCACGGAATCGGATGAGCTGCTTCAGGTCCTTGAAGCGAGTCTGAGGAAAGTCGCTTGAGGAGAGTGATTAAGGAATCGAAGTCCACCCAAAAGGGGGAGGAAATTTGCCTAAGTAGTGCAGAACCGGGTTAGGAGGATTGAAATGGCTCTTCAGGGTATATGGAGCGGGACAATCAGTTTCAGCCTGGTGGCGATTCCGGTGCAGTTGGTCAAGGCCATCGAGGCCGGCCAAGTCTCTTTCCATCTGCTCCACAGCAAGGATTACTCACGCCTTTCGCGAAGAATGTTTTGTCCGGAAGAGAAAACGATGGTACCCCCGGACGAGATCATCAGGGGATACGAGATCGTACCCGGCAAATTCATTCTGATGACGGACGAGGAGCTGGAATCCGTGTCCCCGGAACGGAGTCGGACGATCGAGATTGTCGAGTTCATCGATATGAAGGAAGTGGACCCGATCTATTATGATCACCCGTACTATCTCGTTCCTTCTAAAGGGGGTGAAAAAGCGTATCAGCTCCTGGTCGAGGTGATGCGCCGGACAAACAAAGCCGGGCTCGCAAAATTCGTCTTGGCGGAGCGTGAGTATCTGGTGGCAGTCACAAGCAGGGAGGGAGCGCTGGCACTGACCACACTTCATTACAACGACGAAATACTTCCCGATGCAGACATCGCGCCGAAGAAAGGAAAGATCGAGGCTGAAGAGGAAAGTCGGATGAAAAAAAGTATTGAGCAAATGATCGAGAACTTTAACCCGGGGAAGTATTCGGACGGGCGCAGAAAAAAGCTCTTGGATCTCCTGGCGGCGAAGGTCAAAGAAAAAGCTCCGGTGGAGGCCCCTGCAGTGGAGGAAGAAGGGGGAGAAGGTCCGGCTGATCTCGTCGCTGCGCTGGAGGAAAGCATGCGGAAAGTGAAGGAGAACCGGTGAACAGAACATTCATCGAAATGGCAGGGAGGAGGCTCCCTTTATCGAACCTTGAGAAGGACCTCTATCCCTCCTATGGTTTCACGAAGGCCCAGATCCTGGAATACTACCGGGGGATCGCACCGTTCATGCTGCCTCATTTGAAGGACCGGGCGTTGACCTTCAAGCGCTATCCTGACGGTGTCGACAAAGATTTCTTTTTCGAGAAGCGTTGTCCCGGACACCGGCCGGTCTGGGTGAATACAGCGGAGATTCCCCAGGATGACGGCGAGCCGATGATAGTCTGTCTTGTCAACGATCTGGAAACGCTGATATGGGCGGAGAACCTTGCCTCTCTTGAACTTCATGTGCCTCTGGCCAGGGCCGGATCGCCTCAGACGCCCGATTCCATGGTTTTTGACCTGGATCCTGGCGACGAGGCAAGCATTCTTGATTGCGCAAGGGTGGCGCTGATACTTCGGGACCTGCTATCCCAAATTGGGCTTGTGAGCTATGTAAAAACCTCAGGCCAAAAGGGGCTCCATGTCCTTGTCCCCCTGAACCGCAAAGACACGACCTTTGAGGATACGAAGACATTTTCAAAAACGGTGGCAGGAATCATGCAAAAACATTATGCCGATCTGGTGACTGCAAAAATGACGAAGCAAGAGCGGAAAGGAAGGGTCTTCATCAACTGGTCCCAGAATGACGCCTCGAAGACGATGGTTTGCGTTTATTCCCTCCGTGCCCGTAAAAAACCATTCGTTTCGTTTCCGCTTGAATGGGGGGAACTGGAGAATCTGGCGGGGCTCGGCGACCCGGAAAGGCTGCAGGTAATGCATTCTGAAGCTGTGAGCAGAGCCGAAAAAAAAGGGGACCTATTCGAAGAGATGCTTGTAAAAGAACAAAAGCTGCCTCATCTATGACGGAACATTTACTCTGACCCTGACAAGCCGCGACTTTTGCCATGATGGAGGGCAGGCCGGAACCTAAACCTTTGAACCGCCAAGATGAAAAGGTCACCAAGAAAAACGTGCATTATTGAATAAATCGAATCTTCTTCAATTTTTAGTACCATTTGCGCGATCGCGATAGAGTTTTCTTGGGGGTGTGGAGTAGCAGCCCCGAAGAGGTAACGACATGGAATTAAAGGAATACGCCTCGAAACGAGAATTCGAGAAAACGCCTGAACCGAAACCAGGTCATGCCCATGAAGGGGCCCGTCTCATGTTTGTTGTTCATAAGCACGCGGCTAGGGCCCTTCATTACGATCTCAGGCTGGAGCTGGAGGGGGTTCTGAAGAGTTGGGCTGTGCCGAGGGGTCCCTCTCTGGACCCTTCATTAAAAAGATTGGCCGTTATGGTCGAAGACCACCCGCTTGATTACAAGGAGTTTGAGGGCGTTATCCCGGAGGGCAATTACGGTGCGGGAAGCGTTATTATCTGGGACCGGGGGTTTTACCATCACCCTTCCACACGAGATGAGAACGAAAGTGAGAAACTTTTACTGGACGGATTAAGAAAAGGGAATATGAAATTTGTCCTCGAAGGAGAAAAGCTTCTCGGTGAATTCGCGCTGGTAAAAACGGGAAAGGATGGGAAGTCATGGCTTCTCCTGAAGAAAAAAGATCGAAATGCGACCAGAGGGGATATCCTCAAGGAGAACCGTTCCGTAGTGTCTCATAAAACCTTGGAGGAGATGCTCGAAGCCAGGCCGCAGGAATCCTTCAGACAAAAAAAAGTAAACCAGATCCGTCTTCATGAAGCAATGGAAAGCGATGACCTGAAAGATGCACCAATCAAACCGATGCAGCAGGGTATAAAACCGATGCTCGCGACCATGATCAAGGAACCGTTTGATCATCCGGATTGGATATTTGAGGTGAAATGGGACGGATACCGGGCCATTGCCGAAATCCGGGAAGGGACGGTTTCGCTTTATTCCCGGAACGGGATCTCGTTCGACAAAAAGTTTTTTCCTATTGTGGAGTCGCTTCGGAAATTCGGTTTTGACACTGTTCTGGACGGCGAGATTGTTGTCGTGGATGACCAGGGCCGCCCAGATTTTCAGAAGCTGCAGCATTACCAGTATCACGGAAGCGGTCATTTGCTCTACTATGTTTTCGACCTCCTGTACTTCCGGGGACATGATCTGACAGACCTGCCCTTGCTCAGGAGGAAGGAACTCTTGAAAAAGATTCTCCCGTCCGGGCCAAATATAAGATTCAGCGATCATGTACGGAAAGAAGGTGTCCTGTTTTACACTGTCGTTAAAGAAAAGGGACTGGAAGGGATCATCGCCAAACATGCTCAAAGCCCGTATGAAGCGGGCAGAAGGAGCCGGCAGTGGCTGAAAGTGAAAACGCGGCTAACACAGGAGGGCGTAATCGCAGGATTCACGGAACCGGGAGGGGGCAGAAAACATTTCGGCGCACTTATCCTTGGCGTAGTCGAAGGGAACGAGTTGATGTACATCGGTCATGTGGGAGGCGGATTTACGGAGAAAGATTTAAAGGACATCCACGAACAATTGGTCCCTCTGATCCAAAATGAATGCCCCTTTAACGTAAAGCCGGAGACAAATGCCCCGGTCACCTGGGTAAAGCCGGAGATGGTCTGCGAGGTAAGTTTATCCGGCTGGACTGGAGACGCCATCATGCGGCAGCCCGTTTTCTTGCGACTGCGCGAGGATAAAGCGGCCTACGAAGTGGTGCGCGAGAAACCACTAAAGAGCGACGAAGGAGGACCGTAAAATGATGAATATCTATGTTGGCACTAGCGGATTCGCCCATAAGGAATGGGAAGGCAAATTCTATCCTGAAAAGATCTCACCCAAGGAAATGCTTCGCTTCTATGCCGAACGCCTCAACACGGTCGAGATCAATAATACCTTTTATCACATGCCTAAAGAGAGCGTGCTCACGTCCTGGGCTGAACAGGTCCCGCGTGATTTTGTGTTCGCGCTCAAAGCACCCCAGGTTATAACTCATATGAAACAGCTCCGAAATGTGTTCGAGCAGACCGAGTATCTCTTCAGGTCGCTATCGGTTCTGGACAGGAAACTGGGACCAATCCTTTTTCAATTTCCAAAGAGTTTTCATGTTGACAGGCTTGCTCTCGAAGGTTTTCTACCGCTGATTCCCGGCACCATGTCCTGTGCATTCGATTTCCGCAGTCCGACCTGGCTCGAGGGTGGCACTCTGGACCTCCTTCGTGAAAAGGGATGCAGCTGGTGCATCGAGGATACTGACGAGAACCCAATAGAGAAAATTATCAGGACGGCGCCATGGGGGTACCTGCGCCTGCGCCGTTCCGATTACACGGATGCCGACCTGTCACTATGGGCGGAAAGAATCCTTTTGCAAAAATGGGAGCGGGTCTTCGTTTATTTCAAACACGAGGACGAGGCCAAAGGGGCGAAACTGGCGATGCATTTTCAGAAGCTTATCGATTCAAGACTCAGTGGGGGAAAGATCAATACAGAAAGGATAAGTAAAGCTCGCTAGAGTACAAGATCAAAAAGATTGTGGCTTTGTGTCACAATCTCATTGTATAAAGGTTAAGAGTGACGGGGTGTGTTATGGGAAATCCTAAGACATCACTGTCGGATGCCAAGTGCAGCCAAATCCGTCATGGAGACCATCGAGCACCTAAGCTTTTTCGCTGGTGAGCTTGAAATCGAATGCCCCTGCATTCTCTATCGAAACACGGCGGCAATTGGCCAAGTTCAGCGGCATTTCATGGGGGGACCTGTTTTCGTAAGCTCATAGCGATTCCGCGCCGTCTGCGTTAGTTTGTTTTGTCCAGCTTCCATTTGACGCCACCTTTGCTGGCAATGAAGAGGAAAACAAAGCTGTAGAGAACGGCCAACTCGCCTTTATTTATTGCCGGAAAGAAATTAGGCCCCATTTGGAATTTCCAGTGAAATTGGAAATAGGCCACGGCCATCTCACCGCTGCAGAGGAACGCCGCTATCCGCGTTTGAAACCCCAGCATCACCGCGAGCCCTGCCAGAAGTTCGATGATTCCGCCGAACCAGAGCTGGGATCCCACCGGTGGTTGGAAATCTGATAGCACGCCCAGGATTTTTTGAAACCCGTGGCACGAGAACATGAATCCCGCCATGATTCGCATCAAAGCGTAAGCGTGGTCCGCGTACTTCGAAAGCCATTTCATGAGTGAGTCCTCCAAGTAAGAAATTTGACTGCCCCAAACCGCAATTTATCATTTCGCGCCGTAAAACCCCGTCTCTTCAGGGCGGGGATATAAGGCGCCGATCTAACTTGGTTCGGTGCACTGTTAGGCCGTTACTTTCTGTTTGACAAATAATTACTCATCCATACATTTTAAGTAGTCGCACTACAGGGGACGAACCCTGTTTTGTTCTTTGAAACCATAAGTATGCGGTTCCGGCAAGAAGGTTGCCGGGTAAAAC
>DATJZV010000174.1:0-4621 GCA_035498715.1 Nitrospirota bacterium | reverse complement strand
CGCTACCATCCATGCAATGTATGCGCTAGGCTCAGCCCTCCGCAAGTTCCGCAGAAAAGGGACGGTGAGCACCGTGTCGCCGATGAACCGGTAGCGCATTACAAGGATCTTTTTTGAGGTCAGTTCCATTCTTGATTCGGCAAGACCTGAGAAGAATTTCAATCAAATGAGAGAAAGAATCGAACAACCAAAAAAACATGAACAGGGCCAACTAGGAAACAGGTCATACAAACTAAAATATGCTTATTTATCCTGTCTATTCAGCCAATTAATGCTTTATTTCCTGCTCATCCGGATCTGGCCTTTGCAATCGTCTGCTGGTGTTCCTCCACCGTGTTCGCGAGAAAATTGACAAGTGTCTCTAAGCCCTCTCCGGTGACTGCCGAGATAGGGAAGAAGCGGTACCCCGTCTCCCGGCAATGCCGTTCCAGGGTTTCCAGCTTTTCATGGTCCGCCGCGTCGAGCTTGGTGGCAGCCACGGCCATGTATTTGCTCATCAGTTCCTTGCTGTAGAGCTCGAGCTCGGTATTGATCTTCTTGAAATTCTCTACCGGATCGCCGGGAACCATGCCCGAGACGTCCACCATATGGAGGAGGATGGATGTGCGCTCCACGTGGCGCAAAAATTCGAACCCGAGGCCTGCCCCTTTATGTGCGTTCTCGATAAGACCTGGAATGTCGGCGACGACAAAGCTCTTCCTCCCTTCCGGCTTCACCACTCCAAGCACCGGCGTAAGCGTGGTGAAGGGATAGTCCGCTATCTTTGGTTTGGCAGCCGAAATACGCGAGATGAGCGTGGACTTGCCTGCATTCGGGAACCCCACGAGTCCCACATCGGCAAGGAGCTTGAGCTCGAGGAACAGCGTCAGCTCCTCGCCCGTTTCTCCGGGCTGGGCGAACCTCGGCGCCTGGTGCGTCGCGGTCTTGAAAAATGCGTTTCCCTTGCCGCCCCTCCCCCCTTTTGCGGCAGTAAATTCCATACCGTCAGCGTCAAGGTCGATGATCAATCCATGTGTCTCGACATCATACACAAGCGTGCCAACAGGGACCCGGATCACGATATTGTCGGCGTCCGCGCCGGATTGCTGTTTGCCGCGGCCTTGCTCGCCGTTCTTGGCGAAATAATTCTGCTGGTATCTAAGATCAATGAGCGTGCCCAGCTGGTTGTCAGCCCTGATGATGATGTCGCCGCCCTTGCCGCCGTCGCCGCCGTCCGGTCCGCCGCGTGGCACATAGGCCTCGCGCCTGAAGCTGACACAGCCGCGTCCCCCGTGGCCTGCCTTCACATTGATCTTGACCCTATCTATGAAATTTGACATTGTTGCCCGCTATCACTCAACAAAAATATACAGATACCATCACCAAAATGCAAGCCGGAATGGCTCAAAAAGAAAAAGGCGGCATGATTGAAATGCCGCCTCGTATCGCCCTGAATGATGAAAATACCCGTTACACAGCCGCGTAGACGCTCACCTGCTTGCGGGTCTTGTCGTAGCGCTCGAACTTCACTACGCCCGTGATCTTGGCAAAGAGCGTGTCGTCGCTGCCCTTGCCCACGTTATTGCCGGGATGAAGCTTGGTCCCGCGCTGTCGTACGATGATCGTACCCGCATTCACCTTCTCCCCGTCGAAACGCTTCACGCCGAGGTACTGCGGATTGCTGTCTCTGCCGTTCCTTGAACTGCCGACGCCTTTTTTATGAGCCATGGTTAAATCCTCCGGAGATACAATATCTAAGTTTCAAGCGCCAAATCACAAATAATGTCCAGGTGTCCCGATTATTGATCGTCATCCATGCGAATAGATTTTGGAGCCTGGCATTTGGTATTTGGAATTTGTTTTAAAATTATGCCTTGATCTCTTTAACTTTGATCGCTGTGTAATTCTGACGGTGCCCATTGGTCTTGCGAAATCCCTTGCGCCTCCGGTGCTTGAAGATGAGGAGTTTCTCGCCCCTCCCCTCCTCCACAACTTCCGCCGTGACCATGGCTGACGCCAGCGTTGGCTTACCCACAGATATTTTGTCGCCGTCAGCGATCATGTAAACATCTTTTATCTCAACGGTATCACCCTTCTTGGCATCAAGGGTCTCCACCCTGACCACCTCTCCGGGAGCTACCTTGTACTGTTTTCCTCCGGTCATAATGACTGCGTACATTCCGAAAACCTCCTTCGCCTGCTTCGTCTGCGTTTGTTTTTTAAGAGTTCGTAAAATACCATGTAACTCATGGACTTGTCAAGGGAAAAATCTATTCATTCTCAAAATTCTGTCGATACTTGGTTCTTGCCGTGCTAATATATATCGAAAATTATGGAAAAAGGAAGCTCCGTACATGCCATATCATGAATTCACCATACGGATACCGAACCTATTCAGAGACATGCTTATCAGGATGCTAGCACAGAATGGCTGTCTTGGGGTCATAGAAGATAAGGATTCCCTCATAGCTTATTTTCCGGCTACGAATGATGTTGATAACATCTTCAGTGAACTTGCCGTACAGAAAGCGCTCCTGGAAAAAGTAGACCGGGAGCATGAACTGACCTTTGACTACAACCTGATCCCGGATCAGGACTGGAACGAATCCTGGAAAAAGGGGTTCACGGCGCTCGACGTAGGAGAACATTTCACCGTTCTCCCGCCCTGGGAACACAAAAGAAGCGGTCGTATCAATCTGATCATTGATCCCGGCATGGCATTCGGTACCGGCCATCATGAGACCACGCGGTCGTGCCTCGTTCTCATGGAGAGATACGACGGAAAAACCGAAAAAGGCCGCTTTCTCGATCTCGGTGCCGGTACGGGCCTGCTGGCCATTGCGGCATCAAAATTGGGGTATGGCCAGGTGGTCGCCGTTGACACTGACCCGCTCGCCATCGAGGCCTCGCGCAAGAATCTCGAGCTTAACCAAGTCGTTAATATCGAACTCCGCGAAGGAAGTATAATTGAAGCTCCTGGCACGTTCGATTGTATCGTAGCGAACATCATCTCCAGTGTGCTCATTCTCCTGGTTCACGAGATCTCGTCCCGCCTGAAACCCTCGGGCATTGTGATCGTCTCCGGCATCCTCGCGGACCAGGCGGATGAAGTCATCAGAGCATACGAGCAGACAGGCTTGAAGTTCATCGAGAGCTTTCCCGATGACAAGTGGGTTTCTCTCGTGCTCCGGAAGTAATACATCTTCCTTCCCTAACGGAACGGGCAGCCTTTTAGGCTGCCCGTTTTCTTGCGTCCGATTCTGTTTTCAGGGATAGAGGGATGTGAGCTATTAGTTATTCATTGATCGGACTGAACCATGCCTTTGTCGGTCCCTGCACGGAATGGCAGTTGAACGAACAGTAGGTAGGATAACTGTCCAGCAAGGTGCCCGTATACGCTGTGCTCACCATTTCCCCAATAAGATTATTTCCGGTCGTCAAGGTATTGCTGTAGGCCAGTTCGTCATAAACCGCGCCGTACGGTGTATTCGACCCATGGACGTCATGGCAGTTAACGCAGGTGATGCCCGATGCCGTCCCGGTGCCTCGTAGCGAGGTAGGCCCACCAAGATGGAACCAGTGCAGGTTCATATCTGCCGTGCCCCAGAACACCGGGTCGTTCAGTCCGAAGGGATCTCCTGTTACGTTATGGTCCGCAAAATGCGTCGTCACCCCGGATGTATAATAAGGCGGGTTCCACCCATTGGGACCATTCGGCCCCGCCAAGAAACTGTAACCTGAATCCAGGATCCCCCCGAACTTGACGCCAAGGGTGTCTTCCTTCGTGAAGCCGGGATAGCTGGCATGGCAATTAAAGCAGAGAGTAAAGTCCGACTCATAATACGTTGTCGTGTTCAGGGAATACACAAAGTTCCGTGTCGCCAGTACCTGGCTCGTTGACCCATGAGCATTGATGCTTCCATTGCTGCCATGGCAGCCGGTCCCTGGCTGTCCCGTCCCCAGGCAGGTCAACTTGCTGCCCGGAGGATGATTGCCATTGGCGCCGTGGCCGAAGGATTTTGACCAGCTGCTGGCGATCCTGGTGGCATGCGGATATGGAGGATCGCCAAGCACTGATCCATCGTTAAACGGGCTCGTTGGTGTTCCCCCGGAAACAAACGTGCTTGTAGCCCCATTTTCGTCGTGGCAGCTAAGACAAAACGGCTCTAGGCCGGCGACATTGGACTGGTCATATGCGATGCTCGTACCCGTATCGGCATTCTTCAACCGCACAGTGCCTGACGTGTGGGTCGACTGGTCGTGACAGACCTGGCACTCCGTACCGGTCGGATCAACACTGGCCGTGACATGGTGGGATATGATCGATGCATTGGCCCCGAAATCTCCGCTCGGACCGGTAATAATGCGCCGCGGTCCCAGGACGTAGGAGTGGCACGAGCTGCAATTCTGAAAATTCGCGGTGCCGGTTCCGTACCAGTCGAGCGTGTCCGTTCCATGGCAATTGAGGGACGTGCACGACCCCGTTGAAGGCCCGGTGTCGTTGATCCATCTGCCCGTCGGGTTCGTCGAATCGAAATAAACAAGAAGAACGGCGGGATCGCCCGTATCAAGATGTCCGTTCATATGGGTAGGCTGATTGAAATAACCCAGGTGACACTTGTCGCAGGAAAGTCCTATCACC
>DATJZV010000173.1:0-4515 GCA_035498715.1 Nitrospirota bacterium | reverse complement strand
GTCCATGATGACCGCATAGATGATGTCGTCGTCTCCTTCGGAAACATACCGGACATGGTTCTCGAGAAAAGAGAGGTTGTAGCTGAGGATCGGTTCGGCGGAAATAGCTGCGAGGAACCGCGCCACATTCTCCCCCTTGTCCCTGAGATCGGAAACGAGCACATTCTTTTCATGTATGCTGATGATCGTTCCCATGGCCGCAAAGACCAGAAGAAGCGCCAGCAGAATGCTGACCAGAAATTTTCTGGTCAGCGTCCATTTCCTGAAATAATTCCTGTCCATGACTGCTCCTCTCCTGTTTACCGGTCGTTGTTGTCCGGCTGTTCCACGCTCGCGCCGGGGTAACGGTATCACTCCCGCGAAAGCATGTCCGGCTACATGCTGCCGGATATCTTTGTCGCCTTCCGCAGTTCATCATATTCCCTGTCAGCAATGGGAATGAACCCGGTGAGCCGGGCAGGACCAAGGATGGCTTCATTCTTCGGATCGTTGGGCTTCAGCTTGAGCAGCGCGGCTTTGATCTTCGACGCCGTGTCTGATTTCAGCTTCGGCGTGGCGAAGAACGGCCAGTTCGGGAAATAGTCGGTATACCCCACGATCCTGATCTGGGAAATGTCGACCTTGTCCTTCACCTTCTCCAACTCATCCTCTCGGATCCCGCCGGCATCGGCGGTCCTGTCGAACACGGACTGAACGACCTTGTCGTGCCTCTTGGCGAAGGGAAGGACAGTAATGTCCTTCTTCGTGTCGAAGCCGGCCTTGTTCAGGAGCAGGAGCTGGAAAAGGTAGCCCGCAGGAGAATCCTTGTCCATGAAGACGAATTTCTTCCCCTTGAGGTCCGTGATCCGCTCGATCCCGCTGTCCTTTCTTACGATGATGATCCCCCGGAGCCTGGTGCCGCTTTTCACCTCCGATGACAGGGCGAGGGGCTCGATGTTCACCTTGTCTTTGATCTCGACGTAGATCAGCGGGTTTGCGAAGCCTATGTCTATCTGGCCGGCCTTTGCCGCCTCCTTGAATGCCTGAAAGTCCTTCGGGATGATAATGCTCACTTTTTCCCCGGTTTCTTTTGACAGATATTCTGCCAGCGGCGCATACATCGTCTGCAATTCTGCAGCGCTCAGACGGGGCACCGTCCCAAGCTTGATCTCGGCGGACGCGATCCCGATCATGACCACAACAGCTCCCATGCCCAATAGTAACGGTGTTATCACGACTTGCATCATCCAGTTCTTCATTGTTCCTCCTTTTTATGGTATCACTATTTCGACATCGGCATGCCCAAGGCATGCCCAACCTTGTCATCTCCCCTCATTCCCGATTATGCCCTGTTCCCGCCTGAATGACCGGAATTCAGCAGCTTGTCCTCCGCGAGGGACAACGCCACGTGAGGCAGCGCCTGTCGTTCCCCTATCGATTTGAGCAGCCCGGCCTGAAGGTCCCGCCGAATGAGGTCAGCCGGGTCGATCAGCTTCAGCACCTTTTCTTTCATCCCGGCATTTTCGGCATCGAATGCTTTGATTTCCGCATTCGTGAACCTCACCCGTTCTCCTCGGGGGATAAAAATGCGATCATAACCCAGGGCGTCGAGAACATGACCGGCCACGGCTTCGAATATCCTGATATCCTCCTCCCTGGCCTCCCGCAGGAATTTGCGGTTGTTGTTCTGCATCACGGGGTTGACGACATTACCCCAGAGTTCGCTGGAGGACGCCGCTCTCCGTGCCTCCTCGGTTCGATAATAGTCCAGCATGGCATCGCGAAAGGGCAGGCCGAGATAATCACAGATGTCCTGGGCGGTCCTCTGCGGGTCTCCGGTCAGTTCTTCGTAGCTGATATCCAGAAACCTGCCCGGTTCCATCTCCTTCCGGATGTGCAGCGCCAGTTCCTGGGTGGCCGCCCATTCACGCGCAATGTGGTAGAAGTGCTTCTCACCGACGACGGCCTTATGAAAGGAAACGGCAACATCCCTCCCGTCGCGGTACAAATAGATGTATTTGGGCTTGCGAAAATAGCTCTCTATCTGGGAGACATACTTGATGTTCGCCAGGCTCTTGCAGCACCAGGTCGCTGCTCCCTTGGCCTCGGCGCACTTGTCATAGACCGCGCCGTGGAGCGCCACCGGGCTGCGTTCCCGGCAGTGACGGGCAATTGCGTCCCGATCGAGCTTGACCCCCTCCCAGGGGACGGGGTTCAGTTCCACGAGCCGGCACACATCCTCGACGAGCTGGGCAAAGTTCGGGTCCTGGCCCAAGTCTCCATAGACGGACACGAGCGGCATGATCCGCTGCAGGATGTGAGGCGGGTGCGGTGCGGCAATCTCCGGCAGCTGGTTCAGCATCAAACGGAGCAGGTTCGAACCCGACCTCTGGGTCCCGATCATAAAAATGGGCATCATGGCAAAACCTCCACCTGCCGATGCAGGTCCTCAGCTGTATGCTGCGTACTGCGGCCGCTGCAAAAAGGCTTAATATAAGAGCAGACCCATGGCTCCCGCCGCGGGGATGACCCAGACGGTCTCCACCTTCCAGCGAAGGAGAGCAACGAGAGACAGGCAGAAGATCAGGATCGTTATCCTGTTCAGGGGCGCCGTGCGGGCCACCGTGACCCCTGCAGCAGCGATCATGCCGATGACGGCAGGCCGTATGCCGCGCAATGAGGCCTTGATCATATCCGAGCGTTTGACCCTGTCCATGAACCGGGTGCAGAGCAGCATGACAAGGGCCGGGGGTGTGAATATACCAAGTGTTGCCGCAGCCGCGCCACTCAGACCGGACACTTTGTATCCGATGAAGGCCGCGCTTATCAGGATAGGGCCTGGCGTCACCTGCCCCATTGCGATGGCGTCAATGAACTCCTGGCGGGTTACCCAGCCATAACCGTCCACCACGATGCGCTGGATCAGGGGAATGAACACGTAACCGCCTCCGAAGAGCATGACGCTCATGGTTCCGAAGACTATCAGCAGCTTTGCGACTGCGGGCAAAACCAGGACCGAGACGGCAGGGAACGGAGCGGCCCATGCGCCTAACCGAGTAGCCGCGCCGGAGTCGGGCGCTTTCGCGTTGCCGATCGGCCTGCGGGCATCCCCTTGTGACGCCGCGCCCCGGGGTAGGTGGAACAGAAGCCATCCCGCAAAGCCGCTTGCCACGATGATGCCTACCGTAATCAGGAAACCACCCACACCGAGCAAAAGACCGGCGGCTGACAGGGCAATGACCGACTCGGTCACTCCCTTGATCGCCTTTGTCGCCATGTTCCCTGCGGTCACGAAAATAACGGCGGTAACGGCGGGAATGAAACCCTGGAACGCTTTGTTGACGGCCGGCATATGACCGAACGTGAAATAGGCATAGCTCAGGGCAAGGACAAGCAGAAATGCGGGAAGGATGACTGCGCCGGCACTCACGAGTGCGCCGACGGCTCCGCGAGCCCGGTAACCCACATAGGCCACAACATTCACCGCAACAGGGCCGGGCAGGACCGAGGCCAGCGAAACACCGTCAAGCATATCCTCGTGGGTGATCATTCTTTTTCGCTCTACGGCATAATTTTGGACTACGGAAATCAGCGCCATAAATCCGCCGAACGCAGTAAGCCCGATCTTGAAAAATGTGAAGAACAGCGAACAAAGCGATGCTTCACTGCTGCCAGAGCAGACGCGAATCATGACCTTGTTGTCACGGGGTTCATCCAAATTGTTTCCTGCTTTCCATTTCTCTCTATTGCAGATGGGCCTGCGAATGTTCCCACAGTGCCGGATTGAACGATTACGTTGCAAATCGCGAGCCACCTGTTTACACCACGCTGAAGAGAGCTGCGTTTACGGACTAATTTGCGCCTTTCTGCAACACACGCCTCCGACATCGACGCTGATAATGAAAGATTATTCGATGGATGTGGCTGATGTTATGGCGTTTTTTTAAGGCGGGTTTGAAGTGTTTTTTTTAATTTACTTGTCGTCTTAACAAAAAAGCACTCGTTCCGATTATGTGGCCAGGAACGAACATTGATGGCTTATGACTGCCAGGCTTTGTCCAGATTACGACATATCCATTATTAATTTCATGATCCGGCAAGCCGCATTATTTCGCAAGTGGTTATAAATAAAAACATAAAAACAAGTCCGATTTTGGACAGGAATGCTATCTGGAGTGACAATAACTGACGTAAAGGCATCAGAAATTCGTTTCCACGACTAGCCTATTATTATCTTAATCAGGGTATTGACAGACATAAATAAGAACCAGGCAATTGGTATAGATCCTGCAAACAAACGAGTAATATCAAGGAAGCTTTTTCAAGTCCAATGTGAATCACGGCAAATTACCGGACTTAAAAAAGAGTTGCTCCTGTATCCTCGTCTCTGCAATGTTACATACGACTCAAGCGGGTTTATATTCTCATGATCAGGAGGATCAATCATGGCCAGGATTGAAAAAACGCCGGCAGTTCACTTGATCGCTCCCTACGGCGGCAGGCTCGTTGATCTGCACGCTGCTGCCGAAGAGCGAC
>DATJZV010000172.1:0-9360 GCA_035498715.1 Nitrospirota bacterium | reverse complement strand
ACATTGGCACACCTTGGGCTGACCCCAACGCTCAGGGACAACATTACGAGGCGTCGATACCGGTCAGGGCATATGATTTACCTGGACGCCACATCCGTTTCCCAACTGAAAAATGATGTGGAGAAATTTTTAGACAATGCTCTTGTAGGCAGCAAATAATCAGAGGCTGTCACATCTATTGGGGTAGTCGTTATGACGGTATGACGCGAGATTTCTTCTACACGCTCCCGTCTAATATTCTCCGGTCCTTTCGGGGGCTTAACCTGCTATCGCATATTCTTGCGATCGGAGCCACGTTGTTAATGGTGAGTTCCGGCGTTGACTGGATGTATTTCAAAGCGACCAGGCCTTATGTTCACTATCTTTTCCCGGCTGTTATCTTGGGCTGGCGCGTACCCGTAGTATTTCCAATCTCCTTATATATAATCGGTTTCGTCCGTAAGGATCTGCGTGCAATCTGCGGTGCGTATTCGACAGCACAAGCAGCCATCATCGGCCTTCTCATCTCTTCGTTCTACAAGGCATTCACAGGAAGACCAGGTCTAAGATACTCCGCCCGCACGCTGGTTGATACCAGCCAAGAGTTTCATTTCGGATTCTTAAAAGGAGGAGTCTTCTTCGGCTGGCCGTCTTCTCATACGACCATCGCATTCGCGATGGCAGCGACTATATGGACGCTATATCCAAGCAGCAAAGCGGCACGATACGGAGCCCTACTCTATGCTCTTTACATAGGTCTGGGCGTCTCAATAACAATCCACTGGTTTTCGGATTTCGTTGCCGGGGCAATTATTGGAACCGTAATAGGGTTCACGGTCGGAAACGTCTTCAAAAAGCGACCACTCGGCTCCACCTGATACCTGATAGTTATCGATGGGTGAAACTTTCAAAGAGTTCGTCCCGAACTCCGCACTTCGTAATCGAAATGAAAATTCGTGCCATTTATCGTGCTGAGCTCCAGCGTGATGGCCGGTGGTGTTGGTTATTTTTGGTATTTAACAGTCAATAGCTCCATTCCTCGGGGTGAGATTTGAACTCATGGTTGCTGTTGATTTAAAAGAATAATATAGCCACTCCGAAACGAACCCTAAAGGACCATTTAAACCCTTCTCTGCCCACTACACGGATCAAATTGACATTTCGTTATTCCCTATGTAATATGACGGTATGCACAGAAATAAAGCGCATTCTCTGAAGCAAGAATCGTCATCTCCCGGCCTTCGCGGGCATCTCTGGATCGACGGAACAGATGGCACGTTCTTAGGATATGGCAGAGTAATCCTCCTTGAGCGAATACGGGAGCATGGTTCGATTACTCAAGCTGCGAAATCCATGAAAATGTCGTACCGTCATGCCTGGGAACTGGTTGACTCGATGAACAGACAATCGTCGAAGCCTCTTGTTAAGTTGGCAACCGGCGGCAGGAACGGTGGCGGAGCTCACCTTACAAAAGAAGGAGAGAAGGCGACAGTTCTCTTTTGGGAGCTCTATGCTGACTTTCAAACATATCTCAAACTACAGCAAAAAAGACTCGCCTGCTATGGCGATAGGATGTCGAAAGGAAGAAAGATATATTATGTTGAAGAAAAAAAAGAGGATTGTCATAGCTTCAACGAGGGAGAGTTTCTGAAGTATACGGAATTTATTAACTGGCTGATATCAAAAGAAGGCCAGCAGGCTATTGGCTTCTTTAAGGACAGCAACGGCAATGCCCTTTTCATCCCAATGCAAAATAACGATATACCACTGCCAGAACTAGAGAAAATCAGCAAACTGATCTCTGCCCTCAGGGATTACGGAGTGAAGAGCGCCCGAGAATATTGGGAAGAGTATCAGTCGAGCACTTATGATGCCCCGAGCCTGGCTTCTTGGGATGCCTTCATGTGGTTTGAACTGGTACAAGATTGGGAACTCGTTGGTTTCCTCATCTCCGGCACGGACAAAGCAGGACGATTGGTGAGAAGCCTTCAATCGTGCCTTCAATGGTATGGACAGGGCGAGATTGATGAAATTCTTGAGCGGCTGAGGTTAATGAGCATGGTTAATTGACAGAGATGAAACCACTAAGCAACGCGCATGGGATCTCCACGACTAATATACTAAAGCTCTTGTCAAAATAACCTAAGAGGAAGTGATCGTTTGAGGAGATGAGAACAGAGACAGAGCGACTACAGATTTTGTGAATATCAGTGCATGAAAGGAAGCAATTCATGAAAACAATATCGGTCCTTGACGCGGAAGGAATGGTCCTGTGCCACGATATTACAGAGATCGTACCGGGTAAATTCAAGGGCAGGGCGTTCGAAAAAGGGCATGTGGTCCGGCGAGAGGACATTCCCAAGCTGCTCGATCTCGGCAAAGAGCACCTCTATGTCATGGAAGTCAATGAGAAAATGCTTCACGAAAACGACGCGGCAATGAGAATGGCTACGGCCGCTGCTGGCCCGGGCATCAGCCTGACCGAACCGGTGGAGGGCAAGGTTGAGCTGAAATCGCAAATCGATGGCCTCCTAAAGATCAATGTGCCGGCACTGGAAGAGGTCAATGACATCGACCAGATCGTATGTGCTTCGATTCACTCAAACCGGATGGTACGTGCTGGAAAGACCCTGGCTGGCTGGCGGGTCGTTCCGCTGGTCATTGAAGTGGAAAAAATAGAGAAGGTGGAAACAATCTGCCGGTCCTCGTTCCCGCTGTTCGAAGTAAAGCCCCTTCGTTCGCTGAACGTGGGTATCATCACGACTGGAAGCGAAGTGTATCACGGCCGCATCCAGGACAAGTTCGGCCCCGTGCTCATGGAGAAAGTTGAGAAAATGGGTAGCCGAGTCATGCGCCAGATCTTCGTGTCCGACAGCGTCGCGATGATCGTAGAAGCGATCGAATCGTTGCTGCGCGAAGGGGCCGAGTTGATTCTTATTTCAGGCGGCATGTCGGTCGATCCCGATGACGTGACACCGGCAGGCATCAGGGCTGCAGGCGGCCGGGTTGTTTCCTACGGCGCTCCGGTGCTTCCCGGCTCCATGTTCATGCTGGCCCATTTGGGATCAAACCTCGTTCTCGGCCTACCTGGGTGCGTGATGTATAACAAGACGACGATTTTCGATCTCCTGCTTCCCCGCATCCTAGCCGGCGACGAGATCACGCGCAAGGATATTACTCGCCTCGGTCATGGCGGGCTGTGTTTGGCGTGCAATCCCTGCACGTATCCCGATTGTGCGTTCGGGAAAGGGAATTGAAAATCTGCACATCTATGAACCGACGATGGACACGGATACACATTTTAGGTAATTCGGGTCTGGAATTCCAGGCGTTTTTATAAACAACCTTAACAAAGGAGGAACACTATGCAAAGGAAGATGTTGAAAGTCAATGGCATTACCCGCTCGTTCATCGTGGACCCGGAGAAGTCTCTGTCCGATGTACTGCGACAGCAACTGCTTCTGACGGGCTGCAAAGTCGGATGCGGGCAGGGGCAGTGTGGCTCGTGCTCGGTGATCATGGGCGGCAAACTCGTCCGGTCCTGCATCGTCAAGATGAAAACCGTACAGGACAACGCCGAGGTCACGACCATAGAGGGACTCGGTACGGCGGAAAACCTCCATCCGCTACAGGTCGCCTGGATGGCCCACGGCGGTGCCCAGTGCGGATTCTGCACCACGGGGTTCATCATGTCCGCCAAGGCACTGCTCGACACGAATAAGAAGCCGACGCGGGAGGACGTGCGCGGATGGTTCCAGACAAACCGGAACGCCTGCCGCTGCACAGGGTACAAACCCCTCGTTGACGCAGTCATGGACGCGGCGAAGGTGCTGCGCGGTGAAATGAAGAAAGAGGATCTGCTGTTCAAAGCAGGCAAGGACGGGAGCATCCTTGGGTCCACGTACGAGCGTCCTTCTGCGCTCGCCAAGGTCACGGGAACGTGGGACTACGGTGCGGACGTGGCACTTCAGATGCCGGCCGATACGCTGCGGCTCGCCCTGGTGCAGGCGGAAGTGTCTCACGCCAACATCAAAAAGATCGATACCTCAGAGGCGGAGAAGATGGCCGGCGTGTACAAAGTGGTCACGCACAAAGACGTCAAAGGCAAGAACGCCATTACTGGCCTGATCACCTTCCCCACGAACAAAGGCGACGGATGGGACCGCCCCATCCTGTGCAAGGACAGGGTGTTCCAATTCGGCGATGCCATCGCCATCGTGTGCGCGGACACGGAGGAACATGCCCGTGCAGCAGCCGCGAAGGTCAAGGTGGACCTTGAAGTGCTTCCGGCCTACATGAGCGCACCCGCGGCAATGGCGCCTGATGCCATCGAGATTCACCCGGGAACCCCGAACGTCTACTATGAGCAGGGGATCGTGAAAGGCGAGGACACGAAGCCGCTCATGGATAAAGCGGCCCACGTCGTGGAGGACGAGTTCTACTGCAGCCGTCAGCCGCACCTCACCATCGAACCGGATTGCGGGAGCGCCTATTATGATGAAGAAGGCCGTCTGACCATCCATTCCAAGAGCATCGGCATTTTCCTGCACCATGCCATGATCTGTCCCGGGCTCGGGATCGAGCCAGACAAACTACGCATCATCCAGAATCCTACGGGTGGCACCTTCGGGTACAAGTTCAGCCCCACCATGGAAGCGCTACTCGGCGTGGCCTGCATGGCAACGGGCAAGCCCGTTTCGCTCAACTACTCCATGTACCAGCACATCACCTATACGGGCAAGCGCTCGCCAGGCTTCGTGAAACTGAAATACGGCGCTGACAAGAACGGCAAACTGATGGCCATGGAGAGCGACTGGACCATTGACCACGGTCCTTATTCCGAATTCGGTGACTTGCTGACGGTCCGCCAGGCCCAGTTTATCGGTGCCGGCTACAACATCCCTAACATCCGTGGCAAGGGCCGGACGGTGTGCACCAACCATGCATGGGGCTCGGCTTTCCGCGCTTATGGATCGCCGCAAGCCTTCCTGGCTTCGGAAATCCTGATGGATGAGCTTGCCGAGAAGATGGGCATCGATCCTTTCGAGCTTCGGTATCGGAACCTGTACCGCGAAGGGGACACCACGCCCAACGGCTGCAAGCCCGACGTCTATTGTCTCGTTCCGATGTTTGACAAGCTTCGTCCGAAGTATGAGGAAGCGAAGAAACGCTGCAAGCAGCTGTCAACTCCAGAAAAGAAGCGCGGCGTAGGACTCGCAATCGGCATATATGGCAACGGCCTCGACGGGCCGGATGGCGCCGAAACGGCAGTGGAATTGACGCCGGACGGTGTGCGCGCTCTCGACACTTGGCAGGACCACGGCCAAGGAGCAGACCTCGCTACGCAGACTATCGTGCACGAGACGCTTCGTCCGCTTGGACTCAAACCGGAGCAGATCAAGCTGTACATGAACGATACGGCCAATTGTCCGAACAGCGGTCCGTCGGGCGGCAGCCGCTCAAACGTCATGATCGGCAACTCGCTCAAGGTGTCGTGCGAAATGCTGCTTAATGCCATGCGCAAACCGAACGGCACGTACCGGACCTATGAGGAAATGGTTGCGGAGAAAATTCCGCTGCGGTATAACGGCAAGTGGGCCGCATCGGCCTGCACCGCCTGCGACCCCGTCACGGGCCAGGGCAACCCGTTTTCAGTCTATATGTATGAATTGTTTATGCCGGAGGTGGAGGTTGACGTCAAGATCGGAAAAGTGACCGTCGTGAAATTCACCACCGTCGCCGATGTCGGTACAATCGTCAACAAGGCCACCGTGGACGGCCAGATCTACGGAGGACTTGCGCAGGGCATAGGCCTCGCGCTTACCGAAGACTTCGAAGACCTGAAGAAACACACTAGTCTCGTTGGTTGCGGCCTGCCTTATACAAAGGACATTCCCGACGACATCGAGATTATCTACAACGTGACCCCGCGTCCCCTGGGACCCTACGGCGCAGCGGGCGTGGGCGAGGCGCCGCTTACTGCTCCTCACCCGGCAATCCTGAACGCCATTTACAACGCCTGCGGGGCCCGCGTTACAAAGGTGCCTGCCCGGCCTGAAGTGGTGCTGGCAGCGATGAACGGCAAGAAGAAATAGGAACCGGCTCCCCCAGCGATCTGGAGAGGACCAAGGGTTTCATGCTCGTGGTTTGCTCCAGGCTCAATGAGGAGACGCACCGATTCTTTGGTTATAGCGAAGGGGACACGAAGAGTTTATGGACCACACAAAGGCGCGGGAACGCGAATCCCAGTGTATCCAAGAACAGCCGCCTGCCTGCATGTCGGCCTGTCCGGTCCATGTGGACGCGCGGGCTATGATCGACTACATCCGAAAGGGTGACTTCAGCGCGGGCTTCGCTGTTTTCAACAGGACCATTTCCTTTCCCGGTATCATCGGTAGAATTTGCGATCATCCCTGCCAGCCCGTCTGCAAACGCATTGAGGCCGGCTCGGCGATCAGGATCAATGCCCTCGAGCGGGCCTGCGTGGAGTACGGCAGGGGAACGCAAGAGAAGCGTCTTTATATAACGAAGAAGGACAAGAAGGTCGCGATTGTCGGGGCCGGTCTGAGCGGCCTGACCGCGGCCTTTGATCTGGTTTCGAAAGGCTATGGCGTTGAAATATTCGAGGCAGGCCACTTGCTCGGCGGACGCATCCGTGAATTCGATGTGCAGCAACTGCCGCAGCTAATAATCGATGGCGATTTAGCGGCCCTGGAAGAACGGGAAGTCGTCATCCACCGGAGCGTCTCAGTCACGAACTGCGGCGGAGGAGGCGCGTCCTTCGACGAGATCGTTGCCGGGTTTGACGCAGTGTATGTCGGTCCGGGACCTCATGCTGTCGATCATTTGGACCTTAATCTCGCCCTGACGCCGTCGGGCCGCATCAAGATCGAGCCTATCACCTATGGAACGAGCAATCCAAAGGTCTTCGCCGGCGGAGGCCATCGCTATCATCCCGGCGATTATTCTCCCATCACCTCACTGCTTGACGGCCGGCTGTCTGCCGTCTCCATCGACCGCTTTTTGCAGGGGGCTTCGCTCACAGCCCAACGCGAGCAGGAGGGTCCCTTTGTCACGACTCTGTACACGAATACGCGGGGCATAGAACTGCTCCAGGATGTTCCCATGTCCATCAAGGCGCAAGGCTATTCCCGGGAAGAAGCGATGAACGAGGCCGTTCGCTGTCTGCATTGTCAGTGCCTTGAATGCGTGAAGGTATGCGAATACCTCGCCCACTACGGCTCCTACCCTAAGCGGTATGTCCGTGAAATCTACAATAACGATTCCATCATCATGGGAGCGCATCTGGCGAACCGTATGGTGAACTCATGCAGCCTTTGCGGGCTATGTAAAGAAGTCTGCCCCGTGAACCTGAACATGGCGGATGTATGTCTCGATGCTCGGCAGAGCATGGTCAAAAAAGGCAAGATGCCGCCGTCGACCCATGATTTTGCACTCCACGACATGCAGTTCAGTTTGAGTGATGCTTTTTATCTAGCTCGCCATGAGCCAGGATTCTCCGCAAGCAGCGCCCTGTTCTATCCGGGATGCCAGTTGAGCGGGTCTTCACCTCATCATGTTGCAAGCATCTACGCCTATCTGCGCCGCATCATCAAGGGCGGCGTCGGATTGATACTGGGATGCTGCGGCGCTCCTGCGGCCTGGGCAGGACAAGAAGAGTTGTTTCACCGTGCCATCCAGACGACGGCTGAAGACTGGCAGCGTATGGACAACCCGCGCATCATCACCGCCTGTTCAAGCTGCTACCGAATCTTTAAAGACAACCTGCCTGATCTGCCCGTGGAATCTTTGTGGACCGTGCTTGATAAGGCGGAGTTGCCGCGGCTCCAGGCGGTCATGAAACCCCAAACAATGGCCATCCACGATCCCTGTACGACGCGGCATGACGAGGATATTCAACAGAGCATCAGGCGGATAGTAGCAAAGCTCGGCGTACCGCTTAATGAGTTGGATCATCATTCCGATTTGACGACCTGCTGCGGCTACGGCGGACTCATGTCCTTTGCCAATCCAGAGGTGGCCGACAAGGTCGTGAATCGCAGGATCAGGGAGAGCGAAGCCGACTATCTGGCCTATTGTGCCATGTGCCGCGATAATTTCGCGGCCCGGGGAAAGCGCGTGCTCCACGTCCTCGACCTGCTCTTCGGCGCAGGGAGCGAAGATCCAGCCGGCCAGAAAGGACCCGGGTACTCTCGACGTCACGAGAATCGCGCTAAGCTAAAGGCAGACCTTCTGCGCGAGCTCTGGGGGGAAAAAACGGTGCAAGGGGGATTGGGCATGAAACTCATCATATCTTCGGAAGTGTCAGAATTGCTGGAACGCAGGATGATCCTGGAGGAAGACCTGCAGAAGGTGGTCAGTCACGCCGAGATGACAGGCGAAAAGATCAAGGACCCCACGACCGGTCACTTCATCGCTCGGCACCGGCCCGTGAGCGTGACCTACTGGGTCGAGTATTCATGCGGCGCCTCGGGATTCATCATTCACAATGCTTACAGCCACCGTATGGAAGTCGTTGGAGATGGTCCATGAGCGAGGAAAAGAACTCACCGCCGGAACAGGCTTTGATCTGTACAAAATGCAATGTGCAGATGAAGCAGGGCAAGGCAAAGGCATCTTACCTGGGAAGCGAATTCCCCATCGAGCTGCTCAAATGTCCGGTCTGTGGCATAGTATATGTCCCCGAGTCCCTGGCTACGGGAAAGATGCTGCAGGTGGAGCAGGCGCTGGAGGATAAGTGAGGGGATGTGATATCAGAGTTTAGTAATCAACGGTTCAGTGAATGCGGCAGAATCGCGGACAGGCGCGGCAACATCATGCGTCCGGGAGGATTCGCTCTCACCGACCGGGTGCTTCAGCTCTGTGCTTTCAAAGCAGGCGATCGGGTGGCGGATATCGGGTGCGGCTTCGGGGCAACCGTGGAATATCTTCGCCGTTCCTATGCCCTCGATGCCGTGGGCATTGACCCGGAAGAGGCCTTCCTGGAACAAGGCTTGCGGCGCAATCCCTGCCTGCCCCTCAGCCCCGGGTTTGCGGGCGAGCTGCCCTTCGAGCTGAGTACGCTCGACGGCATTTTGGCGGAATGCAGCCTGTCGGTGATGGCTAACAAGGAGCAGGCGCTGGCCGAGTTCTTCAGGGTATTGCGTCCCGGCGGAAAAATGGCTATCACCGATGTCTACGCTCGCAACGCCGATGCGCTGGACTCGGTTTGCGGCCTCCGTCTTCCTTTTGGCATGACCGGCATCATGACGCAGGACACATTGACGGCCATGGTGGGACGTCAGGGCTTTTCTCTAACAAACTGGGAGAATCATTCTCAGACACTGAAGGAATATCTGTTTCAGGCGATCATGGAAGATG
>DATJZV010000171.1:0-13458 GCA_035498715.1 Nitrospirota bacterium | reverse complement strand
TGAACGAATGTACCTCACGGCGCTCGTCCACGTGGTAGCGGCGGATGGTGAAGTCGTCCAGACGGGGTATGAGCCGGTCGGCGGTTTTGCCGGCATGGAGCTGTTCGATCGCAATCCGCTTGAAAAAGCGGCGGAGACCGCAGGAAAACGCGCGGTAATGATGCTGTCGGCTCGCAAGGCGCCGGCAGGGAGGATGCCGGTTGTTCTGTCGTCCGATGCCGGAGGGACCATGATCCACGAGGCGGTGGGCCATGGGCTCGAGGCGGACCTGGCTCAGTCCGGCCTTTCCGTGTATTCGAACAAGATCGGTCAGCAGATCGCTTCTCCGCTCGTTACCGTGGTGGATGACGCCACGCTCGAGGGGAAACGAGGATCGTTCCGCTTTGACGATGAAGGTACTGATGCTGAGCGTACCGTGCTGGTGGACAACGGCATCCTCAAGACCTTCATGTACGACAGATTGACGGCCATGAAGGATGGGGCGCGTTCTACGGGTAACGGGAGAAGGGAATCCTACAAACATCGTCCGATCCCGCGGATGACGAACACCATGATAGCTCCGGGGAAATCCGATCCGGAGGAGATTGTGCGGACGACGCCGAACGGCCTGTTCGTCAGGAAGATGGGCGGTGGGCAGGTGAACACGGTGAACGGGGATTTTGTCTTTGAAGTGAGCGAAGGGTACCTCATCGAGAATGGCAATATCGGGGAGCCGGTTCGCGGCGCCACGCTCACGGGGAACGGCCCACAGGTGCTGATGTCCATCGACCGGGTGGGGTCCGACCTCGGGTTCTCCATCGGCACGTGCGGCAAGGACGGGCAGGGGTCGCCCGTTGCCGATGCCCAGCCGACGCTCAGGATACCGGAGATCACTGTCGGAGGAGTTGTCGCGTGAAGAACATCCGCCCTGAAAGCATGAGCGTATTATTACCCGGGAGGAAATGACATGAGTATTCGCACGGCGATCATAACCCTGAGCGACAAGGGATCGGCAGGAGAACGCGAAGATGAAAGCGGAAAGATCATCCGCGAAATGATCGCTGACATCGGTGCTTCTGCTGTCCACTATGAGATCCTGCCGGATGAAAGATCGAGAATTATAGAAACGTTGACAAGGCTGTCTGACTCAGGAAACATCGATCTCATCATAACGACCGGGGGTACGGGAGTCGCCCCGCGGGATGTGACGCCCGATGCCACGCTTGCGGTGATTGACCGCCAGCTTCCAGGCATGGCGGAGGCTATGCGCGCCGAGAGCCTCAAAAAGACGCCACGTGCCATGATTTCCCGAGCCGTTGCCGGCATCAGAAAGCAGACCCTGATAGCGAACCTCCCCGGCAGCCCCCGGGCGGTGCGCGAGAATCTCGCCGTTATACTTCCGGCGCTTCCCCATGCGATCGAAAAGATCAAGGGTGACCCATCGGAATGCGGGAGCTCCTAGCCAGGCAGTGATGATCGCAGACGGCTGACTCACAGCATCCAGCATATCCATGGACCGGGGTGCCGCATGTCCTTCTCGCGGTCACTACGTATCGAAAATTTCCAATTGTCACTCTCTGTACTCTATGATACACTTCTACCGGATGCTCATTAAGTCTACGCTCAACGAGGAGGACCTATGTTCTGTCCCCATTGCGGGAAAGAGATTGCCGAAGGCCAGGTATTTTGCCAGCATTGCGGAGCGAGACTGGCGGAAGCCGCTCCGATTTCCGAAGGGAGGGAAAAGACGTATTGGGAAGACCGCGAATCGAGAGGTTTTCTAAACGGGCTGTTCACAACGTTGAAGGATGTGTTGTTCCGTCCCTCGGATTTTTTCAAGAGAATGCCGGTAACCGGCGGGCTTACCGACCCGCTGTTGTATGCACTCATCACCGGCATGGTGGGTATTATTTTTTCCTATTTTTGGCAAATACTGCTTCAGGGTGCAATGCAGGGTATGATGATCCCTGGAATGAAAGCCGCCGCAGATCAGAATATGTTTAAGGGAATTGGCATGGCGGCGCTGGCTTTTTTTTCGCCCTTTCTCATAATTCTCGTATTGTTCATCTCGTCAGGGATTCTTCATGTATGCCTCATGCTGGTGAGGGGGGCGCGTTCCGGATTTGAGGCCACCTTCAGGGTCGTTGCCTATGGCTACAGCACGAACGTTTTTTTTGTCATACCGTTTTGCGGGGGGATTCTCGCAGCTGTGTGGGCCATAGTTATCGCCATTATCGGGCTCAGGGAGGCGCACGAGACGACAGGAGGCAAGGCGGCTTTTGCCGTGTTCCTTCCTGTCGTTGTCTGCTGCGGGCTGGTTCTCGTCGCCATAGCAATGTTCATGGGCGCCGCGGCGTTGTCATTGGGCACGATCGTGCAGATGCAGAAGTGATGTGAAGCGCCATTTGTCATGCGAATGATACTGCAAAAGCGGACGCAAGGCCGGACGGAGTTCGGCATCATTTACGGCGGGATTGCCTTGCTCGCGATCTGTGTCGGGCGGTTTTTACCGGTGCTTATGTTTGCCCCGTCCTGCGTCTTTAGGGATCTTACGGGTCTGCCGTGCCCTACCTGCGGCGCCACGCGTTCGGTCGTGCATCTGGCCCGGGGAGATTTTTTCGCATCATTTGGCATGAATCCGCTGGTCTCGCTGTGTTTTGTCATCGCGGCCCTGGTATTTTTTTACAGCCTGATCACACTGATCGTAGGCATTCCCCGGATCGGTTTTATCCTTTCGGATCGAGAGAAAAATATCGTCAGGTTCGGAACGGTCGCCCTTATCTTGGCAAACTGGTGCTACCTTCTTATTTCGCGATAACTCCTTATAAGAACTTCGTTTTTTCCTTCCCGAGCAATAATATTATTTACATTTAATCAACAGTATGCTATTATAACAATCTTTTAGGAATACCCAAATATTTTCAGCAGTTACGGAGGGTGCGGCGTGGACCGTACGGTGATAGGCGTTGACCTCGGAGGCACGAACTTAAGAACAGCGATCGTGAACTCTGATGGAGTGATTCTCGACAAGCGCAAGGAAGCCACTCAGGCGGTCGATGGCTGGATGAAGGTTGTCGCACGGCTCATTGATAATATCAAGCGTCAGCTGGAAATTGGCGCGCAGATGGGGTCGAAAGTTTTTGCGGTGGGTGTGGGTGCACCGGGAGTCATCCTGGTGGACAAGGGTGTTGTAGTCAAGTCGCCTAATTTCCCGGACTGGAACAACCTCCCGCTGAAAGCCGAGTTGGAGAAGGCGCTCAACATCCCCGTCTTTATCGAGAATGATGCCAATGCCGCGGCACTTGGGGAAAAGTGGCGCGGCGCAGGGCAGAATATCGGGAGCATGATCCACCTTACCCTGGGTACGGGTGTCGGCGGCGGAATTATCCTCGATAACAAGATATGGCATGGAGCAGACGGCATGGCCGGCGAGATAGGGCACATGACCCTCATTCCCGACGGCAGACAGTGCGGCTGCGGCAATACGGGATGCCTCGAGATGTACGCGTCTGCACGCGGCATCGTACAGAGTTTTCGAGAGGAATTGGAGAAGCAGAAACTACATACGGCAGAGGCTTTGAAAGAGGTCACGTCTGAAAAAGTGTATCAGGCCGCGCGTGAGGGAGATGCCGTCGCACGACGGGTGATGAAGGATATGGGCCGCATGCTCGGGATCGGTATTGCCAGCCTGATCAACATTTTCAATCCGGAAAGGGTTGTGATCGGCGGTGGGGTCAAGGACGCATGGCCGTTGTTCATCGGCGCTACGCATGAGGAGATCATGAAACGGGCTTTTCAGGTCCCTGCTGAACGGACTGAAATTGTGCCATCATCGCTGGGCGATGACGCAGGCATGGTTGGTGCCGCGGCCGTGGCGCTTGAGCACCAGAATGCAAGATGTTGAGAGAAGGGGAAGTTTTGTTTCATATAACGATCAACGAACGAATGAAACGCAGATTTCGGATTAGAGTCATCATGCCCATGGTCGATCCCGAGGAGATGAAGGATGATATCGTTCGGGACCTTCCTGAAGTCATCGTATCGCTCTGTACGCGGCTGTACGGGAAACGATCGGCAAAAAACGAGAACGGGGCTAAACGCGCGATTGAAGCAGCCACCGGAGAATGGCAGCATGAGTAGAGAGCTACGCACATACCAGTGCCGCATTGCTGCAGGAAAAACTGAAGACGAACTCCTTTCGGCATATGCAGCATTGTATGGTAAGGCAGAACGGACTTTATTTGCCAAACTACAGTCTGGTGGAAATCTTACCGACCTTAAGCGTGAGTTTCTGCCAAAGTTCGGGATTACCGCCCGGCAGTTTAATGCCTTGGCAACCGAAGTTAAGGGTAAGATCCGATCAATCAAGGAGCGACGAGTTGGGCTGATCCTGGAAGCCGAACAGCGGATCGCCAAGGCAAAGAGCGTTCTCAGCCGAATAACCGACCCGGGAAAACGGCATCAGAAAAAGAGGCGGCTGGCAACGCTTCAGGCGCACCTTGATGATCTGAACGCCGACCATGCTCGCGGCGCGGTACGGATCTGTTTCGGATCCCGAAAGCTCTTTCGCGCTCAATTTAACCTGGAGGCCAATGCATATGAATCCCGTGATGAGTGGTACAGAGATTGGCAGACGGCCAGAAGCAGCCAGTTCTTCGTGATCGGCTCCAAAGACGAGACTGCCGGCTGCCAGGGATGTGTTGCCACAGTAGCAGAAGACGGCAACATTGCTCTCAGGCTTAGATTGCCGAATGCATTGCCCAGGAAATACCTCTCTCTGCGCGGATTGCGCTTCAACCATGGCCATGAAGCTATAGTTGCTGCCGTAGGCAGGAATCTTTCACAGGACAAAAAGGGCTGGCAGGCCATCAACTACCGCCTCCTCAAGGACGAAAAAGGCTGGCGTGTATTTGTTACCATCGCTTTGCCGGAAGTACTGCGTGAATCCATAAGGGGCGTTGGAGTAATCGGAATCGATATCAACGCTTGTCACCTAGCTGTGACCGAAACAGACCGTTTTGGCAATCCGATTGAATACTTCTCGGTGCCCTGCGTCACCTATGGGAAGAGCTCGGAGCAGAGAAAAGCGACAATCGGCGATGCCTTAAAATCAGTCATGGCATTTGCCGTCAAAACGCAGAAACCGCTGGTCATAGAAAGGCTGGATTTTCAAAAAAAGAAGTCGGCCCTTGAGGAGGAGTTCCCCAGGTACACGAGAATGCTCTCATCGCTTGCGTACACCCAGGTCCAGACGTTTCTCAGGGCGAGAGCTTTTGATGCCGGCATTGAGGTGTATGAGGTTGATCCGGCCTACACGTCAGTTATCGGCCGGTACAAGTTTGGCGGCCGTTACGGGATGTCCGCGCATAATGCTGCGGCACTCGTCATCGGCCGGAGATCATCAGGTTTTGGAGAGTCGCTGCCGAGCCAGCTTCATGGCACCCTGCCGCTACCTGCACGGAATCGCGGCAGGCATGTGTGGAGCCAGTGGGCAGCGGTATCTCGGAAAGACAAAGCAGTGCTTGCAGCACACGGACGGTCGGGATCTTCCCGATCCTCGCTGTCACTTATCCCTATCAGGGATAAGTCACGGCTTGTGACCATACCGCCCGAGTCGGTGAGACCCCGGCATGCGAACCGTCACGAACACTGTTCGAGTGACGTTATGGCCTTGTGGAATATTAGGCCATAGTTTGAGGAACGGTTATGGCAAGTACGAACATTAGAAACTTCTGCATCATTGCGCACATTGACCACGGCAAGTCCACTCTTGCCGACAGGATTCTCGAATATACCGGCGCTCTTTCGGACAGGGAAATGGCGGCTGCAGGCGGGGACCAGGTGCTTGATGACATGGATCTCGAGCGTGAGCGGGGCATAACCATCAAGGCCCACGCGGTGCGTCTCCACTATAAGGCATCGGACGGCCAGGATTATGTCTTGAATCTGATCGACACGCCGGGCCATGTGGACTTTACCTATGAAGTTTCGCGCAGCATGGCTGCTTGCGAGGGAGCGCTCCTCGTGGTGGATGCGTCGCAGGGGGTGGAGGCGCAGACGCTGGCCAATGCCTATCTAGCGATCGATCACAATCTCGAGATCATCCCGGTCATCAATAAGATTGACCTCCCGAGCGCGAACATAGAAGAAGTGAAACGCGAGATCGAGGAAGTCGTTGGCCTCGACTCCTCCGGCGCCATCCCGGCGAGTGCCAAGGAAGGGATCGGGACAAAAGACATTCTCGAAGCAGTCGTGAAGCATATCCCCGCACCGTCCGGAAGTCCCGATTCGCCCCTTCGGGCCCTTCTGTTCGATTCGTGGTATGACACCTATCAGGGCGTGGTAATCCTCGTGCGGGTAGTAGACGGGAGCGTGCGGCCGAAACAGAGGATCAAGCTCAATTCCACGGGGGCCGTTTACGAGGTGCAGTCAGTGGGGGTCTTCACGCCCAAGATGCAGCTGACCTCGGAACTGTCGCAGGGTGACGTGGGGTGCATCATTGCCGGCATCAAACGGGTTGCGGACGCCAAGATCGGCGACACGGTCATGGACGCCGACCACCCCATCGACGTGCCGCTGCCGGGGTATAAAGATGTTAAGCCCATGGTCTTCGCCGGCATCTACCCGGTGAACAGCGATGACTATGCGGACCTGCGCGACGCTCTCGAGAAACTGCGTTTGAACGACTCGTCCTTCAGCTATGAGCCGGAAACCTCGCTTGCTCTCGGATTCGGGTTCCGGTGCGGTTTCCTTGGCCTCCTGCACATGGACATCGTGAAGGAACGTCTTGAGCGGGAGTTCAAGCTCGATCTTATTCCCACCGCCCCGACAGTGGTCTACCGGGTGACCAAGAACAACGGTGAGATCATGATGGTGGACAATCCCGCGAGACTGCCGAACATCCAGGAGATCCAGCGCATTGAAGAGCCCATGATCGTGGCCTCGATCATTACGCCGGAGCAATATGTTGGCTCGCTCATTGCTTTGTGCCAGGAGCGGCGGGGCATCCAGAGGGACATCACCTACATCACGAAGGACCGCGTACTGATCACCTACGATCTGCCGCTGAACGAGATCGTGATGGATTTCTATGACAGGCTCAAATCCCTGACCAAAGGGTATGCATCGCTCGATTACGAACTGTCTGGTTACGTGGAGTCCGACCTCGTGAAGCTCGACATGCTGCTGAATGGCGAGCCCGTAGATGCACTATCGCTGATTACACACCGTGACAAGGCGGCGATCCGCGGCAGACAACTTGCGGAAAAACTCAAAGAAGTGATTCCGCGGCAGCTGTATGAGGTGATTATCCAGGCGGCGATCGGCACCAAGATCATCTCCCGCGAGACCGTTAAGGCGCTTCGCAAGAACGTGACCGCAAAGTGTTACGGCGGCGATATCACGAGAAAACGCAAGCTCCTCGAAAAACAGAAGGAGGGCAAGAAGAGGATGAAACAGGTAGGCAGTGTGGAATTGCCCCAGGAAGCGTTCCTCGCGGTGCTTAAGGTGGGAGAGTAGCAGGAAATCAATGTTTCAGAGGTCCCATGGCATGTGTTAATCTCCTTTAATGTATCTTAAATTCCAATTTGAAATTTTCAAAGACCTGGGGCGTTGCGAGCCGGTCTTGGAGGAACGATGTCCGAAACCCAGCAGGAAATAAAAAAGAAAAAGAACTTTTACAAAGAATGGATTGAGCCGTTTCTGATCGCGGCGATCGTCGCTCTGTTCATCAGACAATTCGTCGTGGAAGCATTCAAGATCCCGTCGGGATCCATGATCCCCACGCTCACGATCGGCGACCATCTGCTCGTGAACAAGTTCATTTATGGTCCGCGGATACCCTTTACGGACAGCAGGATCTTTACGTGGAAGGATCCGAAGCGAGGCGAGATCATCGTTTTCAAATATCCTGAGAACGAGAGCAAGAATTTTATCAAACGCGTAATAGGTCTGCCGGGAGACAAAATACAGATTATAAACGGCATGCTCTATATCAATGATCAGATCGTTCCCATAACACCGACCGGAGCCCCTGAGGATAAAAGTGTTGAGGGGTCACAAGTGTTCGGCAAGCCGATGTTCTATGAAGAGCATCTCGGTACGGTCGAGCATGCCATACAGTACCTCATCGACCAGTCGCAAAAGAATGACGGCCCCTGGCTTGTGCCGAAGGACTCCGTGTTTGTCATGGGCGACAACCGCGACAATAGCCAGGATAGCCGTGTATGGGGATTCGTCAAATTCAATAAAATTCTCGGCCGGGCACTGATCATTTACTGGTCATGGGATGGAGACGGCCGATGGGTGAGATGGGAAAGGATAGGAAAGCTGATCAAGTAGGCGCAAGGAGGGGATGAAAATGAACATTCTTGCGAATCAGAACGGAGCGAGCCGTTTTAAGGTGTACCTGTGGTTTCTCGTCTTGTTCCTCATCATTCATGTTGCCGTCAAATTGATACCGGTTTACATGGATTATGCCAAGATGGAAGATGAAATGAAGGTAAAAGCCAGCGTGGCTCAGGTGCTGAAAGATGATGAAATCTTGAAAGATCTGGAAAGTAAGGCAAAGGAACTCGACCTGCCGCTCACTCGCGACAGCTTTGTCCTCAATAGGGACATGGAGAGACGTAAAATGAAAATCAGCACAAAAGGCGGATGGGACGTCGAGGTGACTTTCCTGTGGGGCGCCTACGTAAGGACCTTTCATTTCGAACCGGTCGTCGAAGAGGGCATCATGCAGGTGCCGTAATGATCCGTCATACGGCAGGTTTGACAAATAAAGCCCGGTAGAGTAGTATTGTCTGCCATGAACAGGATGGTGTGCCGGTGATACGCAGCATGACAGGATATGGCCGGAAGGAAGTGAGCGGTGCCGGCGGTCATTTCAGCATAGAGATCCGCTCGGTGAACAACCGGTATATCGATATCCAGGTGAAGGCACCGAGGGGGCTCGCGGTCCTCGAGCAGCATGTCAGAAAAAAAGTGCAGGACCATTTTTCGAGGGGCCGCTTCGATGTATACATCACCCGCAACGGTGAAAAAGAGGGAGACGGCAGGCTCGTTGTCAATGATACCCTGGCCGGCCAGTATATTGCGGCACTGAGAGACCTGAAAGAGCGCTTCGGACTGGGCGGTGAGGTCGACGTGTCCTTCCTCGCAGGCTTTCAGGACCTCTTCACGCTGACCGAGGTGAAGGAGGACACAGAAGCCGTATGGCAGGTCCTCTCCGAAGGCCTCGCACACGCCCTGAAGGAACTCGACGACATGAGGGCCGAAGAAGGCGGGGCGCTCGTCCGGGATATCGACGAGCGGCTCAAGACCATCGACAGGTTGCTCGTCGCGATTAAGGGCCTTGCGCCTGCCACCGTGGAGGCATCGCGAAAGAGAATGTCCGATGCTGTGACAAAGCTCCTCCATGAACAGCCGGACCCCGTGAGGCTGGCACAAGAAATAGCCATTTTGGCGGAACGCACTGACGTGACCGAGGAACTCACCCGCCTTGGAAGTCACATGGTTCAATTCCGGGCGCTGCTTGCGGATCAATCTGGCGAGGCGATCGGAAGGAAACTTGATTTTCTCCTGCAGGAGATGGGGCGAGAGACAAATACGATCGCATCGAAGGCCATGGATGCACAGATATCATTAAGCGTGGTGAACATCAAGGCGGAACTGGAAAAGATCAGGGAGCAGGTTCAGAACATCGAGTGACTCACACTATGGCGAATCAGCTCGTCAATATCGGGTACGGTAATATGGTGATGGCCTCTAAGGTTGTCGCTGTCTTGTCGCCGGATTCCGCACCCATGCGCCGCCTCAAGGAAGACGCCAAGGATCGGAAAACGCTGCTGGACGCCACCCAGGGAAGGAAAACGAGGTCAATTATCATAACCGACAGCGATCACGTCATTCTTTCCGCCGTACAGGTCGAGACGCTCATGCAGAGGTTTTCCGGCCGAGGTGAAGAATGAAGAGGAGAGAGGGGCTGCTCTTTGTGGTCTCCGCCCCTTCAGGCGCGGGGAAGACCACCCTGTGCAGAGCGCTTACCGACTCACTCCAGAACCTCACGCATTCGATCTCCTATACCACCCGGAAACCCCGGCCCGGAGAGGTCGACGGGAGAGATTATTATTTCGTCACGGAAGAACGGTTCCGGAACATGGTGCAGGCGGGTGATTTCGCCGAATGGGCACAGGTGCATTCCAATCTCTACGGCACGTCCAGACGCGTGCTCGATGAGATGCGTACAGACGGGACCGATGTTATCCTTGATATTGACACCCAGGGAGCCGGGCAGATCAAGGAAAAGTGTCAGGACGCAGTCTTTATATTCATCATGCCGCCTTCGCTGGAGATACTGGAAGAGCGGCTCCGGCATCGAAAGTCGGATAACGAAGATGAGATCAAAAAAAGGATGCGCCGGGCCCGGGACGAGATCAGGGATTACACCATGTATGATTATATCATCGTGAACAGGGATTTTGAACGGGCGCTTGCCGAACTCCGCTCCATTATCCTTGCTGAGCGATGCCGGACGAGGCTGGTCGAGCACGCATGGATTCAAGGAATGTTCTGATATGATAACCAAACTATTGCACCAGGAGGTGAAAGATGCTAGAGATCGCTAAAGACATAATATCACTGCCTATCGAGATGAACGACAAGATTTCCGATACTAAATTTCGTCTGGTCCATATCGCGGCCCAGCGGGTCAGACAGCTGTCCTCGGGCGCACCGATGCAGGTTTCGACAAGGTCCATAAAGGACACCACCATCGCGCTTGAGGAGAGCCTGGTCGGCAAATTTAAGATTGTCACGGGCGAGGAAGCGAAGAAGGCAAAAGAGGAGTTCATGAAGCGCGAAGAGCGGGCGCGAATCGAAGAACAGCTTTCTGCCAAGGAAGAAGAAATTCGGAAAGAGCTTAGCGCCTATCTTTCAGAGTCGCAGGGAGAGGAAGGTCCTGAGGCTGCCGAGCTGCCGGGAGGCGGCGAGGGCGAAATGATCGAGGCTGAGGAGGCCATCGACGAAGAGCCGAGCGAATCTGAAGAATAACTCGTGGAGTGTCGAAGCATGGTGTCCGGAAAGAGGGTTTTGCTGGGCGTCACAGGCAGCATTGCCGCATATAAGGCCGTCGACATTCTGCGTCGGCTGACAGAACAGGGCGCAGAGGTGCGTGTGGTGATGACCAGGAACGCTACACGCTTTATTTCGCCCCTGACCTTCGAGGCCCTGAGCGGAAAGCCCGTGCTGTGTGATGAGTTCCAGGATTGGGAAAAGGACAGCATCGGGCATATCGATGTCTCCGCCAATCTGGACTTAGCGCTCATTGCTCCGGCCACGGCTAATGTCATCGGCAAGGTTGCTGCCGGCATAGCCGATGACGCATTGACTACAACGCTCATGGCCGTTGAATGCCCCGTTGTGATGGCTCCTGCCATGAATGACCGGATGTACCGGAACCCCGTTCTGCGAAAGAACATCCAGTTTCTCAGGGAACAAGGGGTACGGTTCATCGAACCGGAAACCGGTCCACTTGCCTGCGGCACGGCCGGACAGGGGAGGCTCGCGGATCCAGCGAGTATTATCCGGGAAATTTCATCGATGTTCTTGCCACAGGACCTCGCAGGCATTACCATTCTGGTAACGGCAGGTCCTACACGCGAACCGATCGACAAGGTCCGGTTCATCAGCAACCCTTCCAGCGGAAAAATGGGGTACGCGCTGGCCGCTGCGGCGCGAGACAGAGGCGCAACGGTCGTATTAATAAGCGGACCGTCGCATCTCCCGTCGCCATCCGGCATGAAGGTAATCCGGGTCCTTACCGCGGATGACATGTACCGTGCCGTCATGGAGCATGCCGGGGCGGCGCACGTAATCATCATGGCTGCAGCGGTTTCCGATTTCAAGCCAGCCGTTTCCACTGACCATAAAATCAAGAAGCATGAAGCGCCAACTATCCTGCAGCTTGAACCTACCCGGGATATCCTCCTGGAGCTTGGCAGGACCGCGGACAAGCGCTTTCTTGTGGGTTTTGCAGCGGAAACGGACAATGTGCACCAAAATGCCATCAAGAAGTTGAAAGAGAAGAAGCTTGACATGATCGTGGCGAACGATCTGGCGAAAGCGGGCGCCGGTTTTGAAACCGACACGAACTCCGTGACCATCATTGATCGGACTGGAAAGTCGGTGGAACTGCCAGTAATGCACAAGTCTGAAATTGCAGCCAATATTCTGGATAAAATCGTGGAACTCAAGGCAACCTAAAGGTTTTTGCCTTGACTTTTGCACACTTTTTTTGGTAAAATTTCATAGAAATTTTAGTATGTTACATTAATTATGGATAAAGACACCTCCGAAATAGCCAAGTTAGAAGAGCGTATTTCAAAAGACCCCAAGTCCAAGCTCTTCGTTCCGCTCGCCGAAGAGTATAAGAAGGCGGGGGACATAGAGAGGTCTATCCAGGTGCTTATGGAGGGTCTCAAAAATAACCCGACCTACGTCACCGCCAGATCGTTTTTGGGCAGGCTCCTGTTTGAAAAAGGAGACATGGCCGGCGCGCAGAAAGAGTTTGAAGAGGTTGCGAAGTCTATCCCGGACAATCTGATGGCCCAGCATAAATTAGGTGATATCTACGTGCTCCAGAACAGACCGGGGGATGCGCTGACACATTATAAGACAGCACTTTCCCTCAATCCTGGCGACGAACAAATGGCTGCGCTGGTTTCAGATATCGAAGCCGGTCGGGATGTCAAGGAGAGATTGCTCAAACCAAAACAGCCGGCAGGAGAAAAGCCTCCGGCAAAAGAAGAACCCGTTCATGTCGCGCCCGTGCGGGATCAAATGACGCCTCATCCGTCCCCCATCGTGGCAAAACAGGCTGAACCCGTTCCGGCGTCAGCGGCTTCGGCGATGGAATCAGAAGAACCCGAAGAAGTTCTCGTGGTTGAACCGCTGGAGTTCGAAGGGGAGGTGCTGACGGAACCGGGAACGCCTGCCGAAAAGAAATCACCTGCACCGGAGTTTGATTTTCTTGCTGAAACGGAACAGGGGACCGGAACGACTGCGGAAGAGGCAGAACCTGCGGGAGCTGCCTTTGCTGATATCGCAGAAGCATCATTGTCTGGGACAGAGACTGCGGCGAAAATCCCGGAGACGTCCGCAGAGAAGCCCGACGACTTCACCACGGATACGCTTGCAGAACTCTATATTGCCCAGGGATTTTATGAAAAGGCGATAGACATATATCAGCGGATGTTGAACGACAATCCGGACAGTCAGAAATTAAAAGATAAACTGACACGGGTCCGGGCCATGGCCAGCGAGGCAGAACCGCCGGCAGAATTAAAGATAGAGGTGAAACAATCAAGCACCACAGACGAAGAGGTGATTTTTTTAGGGGGGCCGGAACAGCCTGCCGGGACCGAGAGCGGTCCGAAGTTAGAGACAGGACCTGTTGAGTACATACCACCGGCTGCTGAAGAG
>DATJZV010000170.1:0-11873 GCA_035498715.1 Nitrospirota bacterium | reverse complement strand
GAAAAAGATGTTTGGGAGCTGTATGACGTGCGCTCCGATTTCAGCCTGACGAACGATCTGGCAGCGAAGGACCCGAAGAAACTCAAGGAGATGCAGGACCTCTTCATGAAAGAGGCTGAGACGCACCATGTCCTGCCCATCGATGACCGGCTGTTAGAGCGGGCCATTGCCGCAATGGTAGGCCGCCCTGATTTGATGGCCGGGCGTACATCGCTCACTCTGTCAGAGGGCATGACCGGGATGATGGAGAACGTATTCATCAACGTAAAGAACAGGTCCCATACTATCACTGCGGAGATCGAAGTCCCGGCGAGCGGCGCGAACGGCACCATCATCGCGCAGGGCGGCCGTTTCGGCGGCTGGTCGCTCTACGTCAAGGACGGCGTCCCTGCCTACGACTACAACTTCCTCGGCCTGATGCGATACTCGATCCCCGCCACCAAGCCTCTCGCGCCCGGCAAGTCGACGATCCGGTTCGAGTTCGCGTATGACGGCGGGGGGCTTGGCAAAGGCGGAACCGGCACCCTGTTCGTGAACAACGAGAAGGTCGCGGAGGGACGGATCGAGCACACACAATTCGCAATCTTCTCGGCGGACGAGACAGCTGACGTAGGCATCGACCTCGGCACGCCGGTAGTCGAGGCCATCGGTTCCGAGGCGAAATCGCGCTTCACAGGCCATATAGCAAAGGTAACTGTCGCGGTTACGCCGATGAAGGCGCCGGACCAGGCAGAAGCGGAGAAGGCACAGAAGGACGCCGCCCATAAGAAGGCGATGTCGGATTAGACACAATGCATTTATCAGGAAGGAGAGGGCATTGTGCTCTTTCCTTCCTGAATTTTTCCTCAGTGATTGCCTTGCCACGAGACGGTGAAAGGAAGTGGATGTTTAAAGGGTATCCAGACTACACCCATACCACCTTCTCGAAATCCTGCATCCCTTCCACGACGATATTCATGGTGCCTCGATGGCCGACCTTGAGCTCCGATTCGAGGTTGTATTTCGTGAGGCAGGTTCCACAGGAATAGACCTCCACGCCCATCTTCTCGATGTCTTTCAAAAGTCCCACGATATCGGCATTGACGGTGGACAGGTTCACGCCCATATTCAGGAGAAAAATAGTATGCGGGAGCTGCCTGTACACCTTCATAGTCTCGAAGAACGCCTTCATCAGGGTCTTGCCCAGTTCTTCTTCCCTGCCCATGACATCGGTCCCGACGACAAGGAGAAGGCTCTTCTTCGCCGCCGCATCCACGCTCCGCATAGCGGACTCGGCGCCGGTTTCACACGTGTAGCCTTTCACGATCCTGACCTTAAAGTCCCTGCCCTCTTTCCGGGTGTCCGCGGACATGCCGTTCTGCGAAGCGAACCCCGAAAGGTTCAATGCAGAGTCCTCGTTGTCCACAAGCACTTCGACAATACCCTCTCCTATTTTCGAGAGGGCCTCTTCTGCCAGCATCACCGGCTTGGGGCAGCCTTGCCCCCGCGCATCGATCAGCATAAATCACTACCTCCTCGCCATCCCCACCCGCATCCAGTTGTTTAAATCCAGACAGGGCTCAGCCCCTTCGGGTGTCGTTCAGATTTTCCTATAGCATCTCCGCGGAAATAAGGTGTGACATTAGGCGTCAACGAAGATCCTGCCTGGCTCACCCCCGGTGACCTCGCCGATCACCGCCCGGGTCTCTACCCCGCGCGCGGCAAGCCCGCTTAGAAGCGTGTCAAGCTTGTCGCGAGGGACCGCGATCAGGAGCCCGCCCGATGTCTGGGCGTCGGCAAGCATCAGCTTCTCGTCCTCGGTGATCCCGGTGGCCCAGACCATCTTGTCGCTCACGTACCGGAGGTTCGTACGCGTGCCGCCGGGAACGCTGAACTTTGCAAGCTCCCGTACGCCGGGAATAAAGGGGACCGAGGACAGGTTCAGACGAGCAGAGACGTCGCTGGTATGGAGCATCTCGTGAAGATGGCCAAGGAGGCCGAACCCCGTGATGTCTGTCGCGCCCCTGCAGCCTGCTTCGATCATCGCATCGGCGGCATTTTTATTCAGGGTCTTCATGTTCCGCGTGGCAATCGCGATCATCTCCTCCGGCGCCCTCCCTGCCTTGATAGCCGTCGAGATAATGCCCGTACCGAGCGGCTTCGTAAGCACGAGCCTGTCGCCAACCTTAGCGCCTCCCTTGAGCGCCAACTTCTTTGGATGCGCCGTGCCGGTAACGGCCATCCCGTACTTGGGCTCACGGTCATCGATGGAGTGGCCGCCGATGATCGAGACCCCGGCTTCTATCGCCTTATCGGACCCGCCCTGCACGATCCGAGCGAGCACGTCAAGGGGGCCGTCCTTGGGGAAGGCCACGAGATTTAGCGCAGTGAGCGGTTTCGCGCCCATGGCGTAAATGTCAGAGAGCGCATTGGCCGCTGCAATGGCCCCGAAGTCATAAGGATCGTCGACTATGGGCGTAAAGAAATCCACGGTCTGGACAATGGCGAGGTCGTCAGTGATCTGGTAGACCCCGGCATCATCTTCCGTGCCAACGAGCACGCGCGGGTCAGAAACGGCAGGCAGGGACTTGAGGATCTGGTCCAAAGCCTTTGGACCGAGCTTGCATGCTCAGCCGGCTCCGTGGCTCAGGGATGTAAGTTTGAAAGGCTGCTCCTTGTCGCTCGCTTCGGCCATAATCCTTCCTTCCTCGCTATTTTTTATTAGAGGATACATCGCATTCGACAGTGAGTCAAATTGGTAATCACGATGAAAGCAGATAAAATCAATAGGGATATTCTATACAATGTACGGCGCTGGTTTTCGTTTCAAGGTGTTTGACCTGGGCGGTTTGCGCGTGTAAAATATTAATATCGGCCTTTTCGGAGCAGATGATCGTAGACCTTCTTGTCAAGGAGACCATGATGGCAAAAACGTGTTTCATCGGCATAGACCAGGGCAGCAGTTCGACCAAGGCTCTGGTTATCACCACCGAGGGACAGGTCCTCGCAACGGCGAGGAGAGGCCTTTCTCTCCCTGTGCGGGATGAAAACCGCATCGAGCATGACCCGCATGAGATCCTCCGGTCGGTGCAGGAGGTTTTGAACGAATCAATTCAGTCTGCCCGGTCTTCGGGCACCGACATCCTCGGGATCGGCCTGTCGTGCCAGCGGTCGTCCTGCCTTATCTGGAATGAGAAGACAGGCGAGCCCCTTTCGCCGGTCATCAGTTGGCGCGACACGCGGGGCCATGACCTCGTACGCCAGATCGCCGGTGAGGAGGCCATGATATTTAAAACAACGGGACTGCCGCTTACCTCCCACTATTCTGCGTCCAAGCTCCGCTGGCTCAAGGACAACAATCCTGGCGCAGGTCTGGATACGACCGTCTTCGGCACGCTCTCCAGCTTTTTGAGCCAGAGGCTCTGCGGCGCACAGCGGGCGCTTATTGACCATACCAACGCCGCCCGTACCCAGCTATTGAACATAGGGTCCCTCGCATGGGACCAGGCGCTCATCCAATTATTCGGACTCGACGGTATCCGCCTCCCTGAGGTCAGGCCGACGGCTCTGGAGTTCGGCATGATACCGTCAGCTGCTGGAACGTATCCGCTCCTTGCATGTATCGGTGACCAGCAGGCGGCCATGATCGGCCTCGGGGTTATCGAGAAGGGAGATGGAGGGATCAATTACGGCACCGGCGGATTCCTCATGGTGAACACGGGGACCGATCTCATGCCGGTAGAAGGATTGATGGCGTCAGTACACTATTCTACGGATGACACCCGGCACTATCTGCTCGAAGGAAGCGTGAATGCCGTCGGAGACGCCCTCCTCTGGCTTCGTGACAACCTGCACCTCCTTGCGGACTTTAACGAGATGGATGACCTTTGCTGGAAGGCATCGACCGACGTTCTGGTCTTCATTGGCTTGAATGGCACCGGCTCCCCCTACTGGGAGCGTGGGATCTCCAGTGCCATCCACGGCCTGACCGCCGCGAGCACAGCGGCGGACATCGTACGGGGCACCATCGAGGGCACAGCGTTCTTCATGAAGGACATCGTTGAGACGATAAAATCCGGAGGGATCGAGCCGCGGTCTTTCGCGCTTTCAGGAGGCCTGTCATCGCTCACCTACCTGGTCCAGATCCAGGCCGACATTCTCAGGAAAGACGTCATCGTGAGCAGGGAGCAGGAGGTCTCGGCCCTTGGCGCCGCCCTGCTTGCAGGTTTGAAGCACGGCGCCTGGAGCCCGGCAGAGATCAAAAAGATCGCCTCCCAGGGTGAAACGGTGAGCGGTGCAGAGAATCCCGGCGCTCTGCGGCGGTACCGGCGCTGGAAAGAGCTCCACCGCGTCACGCGGTCGCTCGACGCCGTCTAGCCCCGCTCCCTCCACACAGCTCAAACACTTCACAACGTATATTCATCGAGAATTCCGATTGACAAGATTCGACTGTTGCGATATCATTAACCGATTTTTTTGGTTAACTTTTTGGTCAAGGAGCGGTGATACATGAGAATTTCCCGTCTGGCTGCGCTGATTGCATGTTTGCTGTCCTTTTCATCTGTAGCATCGGCCCTTGAGCTCTCCGGGCAGTCGAGCACCTATCTGCAGTCACGGGAGACGGCAGATTCGACGAAGCTCTTGCCGTTCTATGAATACTTGAATTTCAAGGCTGAGAACCTCGGCTCCCAGAGCATTTCGTTCCACTTCGGCGGCTGGTACCGGTACGAGCTGGAAGATGAAAGCTTTGACAAACAGTCAGCGAGCGACCTTCAGTACGCCTATCTCAGCTATAAACCGGACAAGGGGAACGCGTTCCTGAATCTCGGGAGACTGTATGTGAACGAAGGCACAGCATCGGCGATTGTTGATGGAGGTTATGGGCGGACGGACCTCAAGGGCGGATTCACCGTCGCAGCTTTCGGGGGCAGCCCCGTGTCACCGCAGGGGACAATCGTCTCCCCCTCTGGCGGCAGCCCCGTGCCGCCGGGCTCCGATACCCGCCAAGATGGTTCCCTCTACGGCGGCAGGCTCAGCCAGGGACTTTACGGTCTATACCGCATCGGATTTGCCTATCTCCTGGAGAAGAACAATGGCACCGACCTCAGAAAAGAAGAAGGGCTGGATCTCTGGTTCCGGCCCATTGACAAGGCGGAACTCCAGGGCACATCGCTCTACAACGCGCTGACCACTGACTGGGCGCAGCATAATTATTACCTTACGCTCGGCCCTTTCAGCGTCATAAGCTTCCGCACGATATACACATACATCAGTTACAAAGATTATTTCACCACTGCTACCACGTCCGCCTTCAAGTTCGATCCAGCCACAAACGGCATCGATCCCAATGAAAAGCTCTCCACCCTTGGAGAGGAAGTGTCGTTCACTCTTGGGAAGACGATACTCTCTGCGGACTACAAAAAATATAAATACGACATAGCCGGCGACGCAAGCTATTACGGGGGAAAGCTGGCGTATGCCGGGGCGCAGAACATCGGAGCCGGCCTTTCCGTCCACCGGATGGATGGTCAGGAGGACCAATTCAAGTATTATGAATACCGGCTGTACGGGTACAAGCAATTCGAAAAAACCGATATCACCGTCGACTTACTCACCGTCGCATACGATGTAGAGATCAACGGCGTAAAGAACGCCTACTCCGCTTCGCTCGCCGGCGGATATGCCCTGTCGGCCCAGGCGCGGCTGGCTGCCGACGTCGAATACGCCAAGGACCCGTTCTTTAATAAGGATGTCAGAGGGCTCGTGAAGTTCGTGTATAACTTCGATATCGAGACCGGTACCAAGGGAGGAAATAAACAGTGAAGAACGTTTTCATAAAATTGCTCACACTTGTCATTCTTTCGACGGCGCTCACGGCAGTTTTGTTTGCCTGCGTAGAGACCGCGAGCATAGCGAAAAAACATCCCATGGAAGTGGAGAAAATGCCCATCTGCGCCGACTGCCACACAGACTGGCGCGCGTCGATGAACCATACCTCGGACTTCAGCACGCGCCACAAGTTCTACGCGGCCCAGCAGAAGCAGGTTTGCGACATGTGCCACACGGAAGCCTTTTGCTCCGACTGCCATGCGAACAAGGAAGAATTAAAGCCGAGCGACAAGTACAAGGATTCTCCGGAGCGGACCATGCCCCACCGGGGTGATTACCTCACGCAGCACAAGATCGACGGCAGGATCAACCCCGCATCCTGTTTTCCGTGCCACGGCCGCCAGAATAACGAGAGGTGCAAGGAATGCCACAAATAAAAAAAGCGACGTTGCTTCTTGTTGGTCTTCTCATGCTCCCTGCATCGTTCATCGGCTGCAGCGACCCAAACCCGCAGGCACCGTTCAATGCAGACACGGGCCACGCGGCCGGCTGGCTCCCCGCAGAGCATATGACAGCGGCCACAACGGACATCAATTCCTGCTCATCGTGTCATGGCGCTGATTATAGCGGAGGCGTGTCCGGTGTTTCCTGCACCAGCTGTCACATGGGAGGAGTTACGAACATACATCCAGCGGGGTGGCTGGGGGACGCGTGTTCCAACCACGGAACGTACGTGCTGACGTCCCCCACCGGGACATCGGGCTGTGCCAATGCCTATTGCCACGGGACAAACCTCGGAGGCGTGCCGCAGAGCGGCCCCTCCTGCACGAAGTGCCATCCCACGATTCCGACTCAACCGAGTTGCGGGACCTGCCACGGGATACCGCCTGACGGCTTGGCGCCTGCAGGGAACGCGTACCCGAACCTTCCCGGCAACCATGCAGCGCACACGGCACTCATCGGTGTTACCTGTGCGACATGTCACAACAGGTCATGTGACCAGCACATGAACGGCACTGTCGATGTGCTTTTTGATCCTGCGTATAATGCGGAAACGGGAATAGCTTCATTTCAAACTGCGTCCGGTTCGACGTGTGGAAATGTGAGCTGCCACGGCGGGCCGCGGACGCAGAGGATCCGTACGACCCAAGGTTCTTACACTCAAGTTACTTCAGCGAGCACCTGGACATCGGACCCCTCCAGTACGCCTGACTGGTACACCGGCAGTATAAACATGAATGATACGGCTCAGTGCTTTTCGTGCCATGTTTACGGCAATACGCTGTATAACGGATATTTTTCCGGGCAACATTACTTTCATGCGGTAGAAAATGGTGTTACCTGCATTTCCTGCCATGACACGCTCAAGCTTACGAACGCCTCATTCCATTTTCCGGACTTACGTTCGCATGTCATCTCCTCATCAACTGCCTCGGCATCGACCAATAGCTGGCTGAACTACAATGGCACTACCTGCACGAATGCGAATATCGGGTGCCACCAGGGCGAGACAAGAAGCTGGCGATAATGGCAGAACGATTGTCCTAGAGAAACGCAGGCATACAGAAAAAGCCGCTTCCATCAGGGAAGCGGCTTTTTCTGCGCATTTTTTACTTCGGTTCCCCTTTCGCAGGCCATATGCCGAACAGTCTGATGGCTCAGACAGTCGGCAGTAATGTTCGCAAGGAAGGGATGACCGCGGGAAGGCCGAATAGTTACCCGCACGGCTCATTTTCCCAGCAACGATCACTCGCTGACGACAATGACGACTGCCGCGAAAGCGAGCACAAGGATCATGAACATCTTCCTGTATGCGTCGGCACGTACGTTCTCTGCAGGACCTCGAAAAGACCGTCCACCTTTACCTTTTAAGGGACATCGCTATTGTGGACGGCGCACACTTGCGGATCAAGCACAGTTCCTGTAATATTGATCATGGGCAATATATCTGAACGAGTTAAGGCAGGTGCTGTTATGAAGAATTTGATAGGCAAGAAAGTGCTCATGATCATAGCAAAGAACAAGTTCAGGGATGAGGAATACCTCGAACCGCGAAAGGCTCTGGAGGGAGAAGGCGCACGTGTCACCGTAGCCTCATCCTCGCTCGATATGGCAGAGGGCATGCTCGGCCTCAGGGTCAAACCGGACGCGCTGATCGGCGACGTGAAAGAATCGGACTACGACGGCATCGTGTTCGTAGGAGGAGGCGGCGCAAGAGAATATTTCGACAGCCCGGTCGCCCATGCGTTGGCTCGGCGCTTTTACAGTCACGGCAAGGTAACCTCAGCCATCTGTATCGCCCCGGCAATCCTTGCGAATGCAGGCCTCCTGAAAGAGAAAAAGGCAACGTCCTTTCCCTCTTCCGAGGAAGCGCTGAAATCCAAAGGAGCCGTATTCACCAAAGATGATGTGGTCGTAGACGGCACGATCGTCACCGGAGTGGGCCCGGAGGCTGCGAAGAAGTTCGGGAAAAAGCTGGTGGAAGCGCTCAGCAAAACGTGACCTTCGTCAACAGGCCAGGGAACATGCTGAAAAAAAGCAGCGACAGGCTTTGCGCCTGTTGATAGATATTTTTTCAAGTCATTTGTCCTTACGGTGCGATAGTTGAGCCATCCCGGCACTAATACAAAGCCTGCGTGTCTTCGCCAGACGGCCCATTATCCGGGCAGCCTGGGCATGTAAGGACACATCTTCCCGAACCTGTTTCCATGCCGCGGTGTCGTCATGATAGAAACGATAATTTACTGGATTGCGGAACACGGCTATGGTGTCATCTTCGCACTGTTCGCGATTGGCATTGTGGGCATTCCCCTGCCGAACGAGTGGCTGCTCGCGTATCTCGGCTTTCTCATCTACAAAGGGAATTTGCTCCCGGTGCCCACCGTGGCCGCCGCGTTCTTCGGCAGCATATGTGGAATGACCTTGAACTATGTGCTCGGGAGAACAGCAGGCCTCTATCTTGTCACAAAATTCGGCAGCCATGTGAACTTGACTCCGGAACGGCTAGGCAGGATGCATGACTGGTTTGAGCAGAAAGGAAGGTGGGGGCTGTTGTTCGGTTATTTTCTCCCGGGGGTTCGTCACCTTACGGCCTTTGCCGCGGGAACGTCCAAGATGACATTCTACGAATTTGCCATATTTTCGTTCAGCGGCGCATTTGTCTGGTCAAGTGCTTTCATCTCCCTCGGCTATTTTCTGGAGGAACACTGGTCCCGAGAAACAAAAAAAATCCACCATATTCTTGAGATGGGGTCGGTTGCTGTTCTTGTTCTTCTGGCGGGATATCTGCTTTTTTTGAAGATGAAGCGGACAGGCAGGTAATGGTTAAATGTGCGGAGCACAACAGCGGAACATTTATGATATATTTTACATAGTACTGACGGGATGGAAACATGAAGACGATTCTTCTGGTAGATGACGAGTCCGCTATCCTCAGTTACCTCGAGGACACGTTGAGCACGTTTGGCTACAATGTCATTCCAAAACCCGATGCGCAGTCCGCGCTATCCGTCATCCGGGAAGGGACGAAGGTCGATCTCGTGGTGACGGATTACTCGATGCCGGGGATGGGCAGTCATGAATATTTCACTGCGCTCAGGCAGGCCTTGCCGTCCGTGCCGATAATCATCCTTACCGGATACGGCTCGGCGGATATAGAAGACAAGTTGCGCAGTATTGGGCTGTTCGAGTACGTCAGCAAGCCTGTCGATGCGAGAGAACTTGATCGTATCGTTAAGGCGGCGCTAGAAAGATCAGCGGCATGACGTTCGAACAAGCATCAATCGTTTCGCGACATTTCTAACAATGTCGTATTGTGATCCTACTCGTGCTCTCGAATCCTCCGGAGAACCTCTTTCGAGGCTACGACCCCTGAAATGGACGCTTGGATCAACCCGCGCGAGACCCCTGCCCCGTCTCCGGCAGCGAACAGGTTCTTTACCTCGGTTTCAAGTACTGGTGTAAGCTTCAGTTTCATGGAGTAGAACTTCACTTCAACGCCATAGAGCAGCGTATCACCGGAGTTCACGCCCGGTGCAATGTTGTCTAGTGCTTCGAGCATTTCAATGATATTATGGAGATGCCGGTACGGGAGGATGAAACTCAGGTCTCCCGGCGTCGCATCTTCGAGTGTGGGCCGCACCGAACCCTCCGCTATGCGCTCGGGAGTCGACCGCCTGCCCATCTTGAGGTCGCCGAGCCGCTGCACGATCACTCCCCCGCCCAGCAGGTTCGCGAGGCCGGCGATGTATTTTCCGTACGAGATGGGATCGTCAAAGGGTTTGGTGAAGTCCGTGCTCACGAGCAGAGCGAAGTTGGTGTTCCCGGTCCTTCGATTTTTGTAGCTGTGCCCGTTCACGCTGAACACGCCCTCGCTGTATTCCTTGACGACCTCGCCGTACGGATTCATGCAGAAGGTGCGCACACGGTCCCGGAACCGCTTTGAAAAGTAGATGAACTTTCCTTCATATGCCACATCGGTGATGTCTTTCATGATGTGTGCCGGAAGCTCGACCCGCACGCCGATGTCAACAGGGTTCTTGTGCACTGAAAGCCTGAGCCGCTTGGCCTCTCCGGAAAGCCAGGTCGACCCCTCGCGTCCAACGGCAGCGATAACATGCCTGGATTCGAACGCATTCCCATCCTCTGTCATCACGCCGGAGACCGCGCCGTTCTTAACGCTGATCTGCTCTACCGGCATATCGAAGATAACGTCAACCTTGCCGTTCAGTTCTTCCCGGATCCTCCTTAGTACGTCACGGCACAGGTCCGTCCCGATATGCCTGATCTGGGCGGGGATGAGCTCGAGGGCGTACCCCGCCGCCTTCCTCTTGAGACCCGACAGCGCTGCATTATCTTCGCCGTGGACCTGGCCGCCGGCGCCGAAGGAACAATAAACAGAATCAACGTAATGAATGTACGCAGTGAGGTCTTCTGTTGACAGGTAATCTTTCAGCCATCCGCCGAAGTCAGGAGTGAGGGTAAGCTTGCCGTCGCTGTATGCCCCTGCCCCGCCCCATCCACAGAGAATGCTGCAGAGGCTGCACTGGACGCAGGGCACAGAGGACTCGACCATTGGGCAGGCCCGCCGGTCGATGTCGCTGCCCTTCTCGATCATCAGGATCTTGAGGCCGGGGTTTTTGACGAGTTCGAGCGCCGCGAAGATGCCCGCAGGCCCGGAGCCGATGATGATGACGTCGTAGGAGGAAAGCATAATTCGGGATACGTTTACCGCCGGGATCGTTTCATGCGCAGAGGCTTGGACCCGGATCCGGCATGACACCCTTTTATTTTAAAGCCGGCGGACCTTGGCAACGTTATGCTCGAATGCATATTTTAACCATTACGTATGCGATCGGCCGCGCGAATCAATGGTAATAACCTTCCCTGCCCACCTTGCCCCTGAAAACCGAGTAACTGTAGATCGTATACCCCAGCACGACCGGCAGAATGATCGCCGCTCCCCAGAGCGTGAACTCAAGCGTTTCTCGCTGTGCAGCCGCATCGTAGAAGGTGATGCTGGGCGGGACCGCATGGGGGTAGATCGAGGCAAAGAGGCCAAGATACCCTGCGAAAAAGAAAACCACACTGAACACGAAAGGCATGATCTCACGCCGTGCTCTCAGGCTTTTGATGATCCCGAAGAAAGCCAGTAGTCCCATCAGAGGGAAGATCCAGATGAAATAGACCCTGGGCGCACTGATCCAATGGGACATGACCCTGGGATAATGAAAGGGGGTCCAGACGATCATTAAGAGCTGAAAGATCAGCACGACTACCGATGACCGGAAGGCTGTGCCGTAAGCGCGATGTTGTATTTTCCCCGTTGTTTTGATGATCAGAAACGTGGAGGCAAGAAGGACATAACCGGCGATCAATCCGCAGGCCATCGCTATTGAGAAAGGAGTCAACCAGTCAAAAGGACCGCCCGCAAAATCGCTCCCGGCTGTCTTTGTTCCGGTAATGACGCCGCCCAGGATCAAGCCCTGTCCTGACACTGCAGCAAGACTTCCAAGAAAGAACGCTCTGTCCCAGATATGTTTCCGCGTGGCGTGTATCCGGAACTC
>DATJZV010000169.1:0-6114 GCA_035498715.1 Nitrospirota bacterium | reverse complement strand
CGGCACATGCTGGTGGGACCCGTGGTACGGGTATGTGTGCAGCAGCTATTATCCGACCAAGACCCAGTCCGATTGGAGCTACACTTTCGGTATTGGCGTCAGGTTCGACCTCAACCGCCAGTTTAGTCTGGCGCCCAGCTACAATAGGGCATGGATCGAACTCGACAACTCGTCGGGCACGCCCTATGTCGATATCTGGAGGCTGGACTTCATATTCCGGATGTGAGGAAGCGGGAATGAGGACCTCGAATGTCCAGGCAGTAGCAGTAATCAAACAATATAAAAGGAGGAAGCAATGATGAGAAATGCAATAGTGTGGGTGGTGGTCATCGGTATGGTATTGGTGTTCGGCGGGGTCGTCTCAGCCCAGCAAAAGGGGCCCGCCGAGGCCGTGGCGCAGGGGATTGTCGATAGCGTGAAAAAGGGATGCGATAAGGAACTCAAAACGTATTGCAAGGACGTGACGCCGGGAGAAGGTCGCGTTCTCGCCTGCCTCTATGCGTACGAGGACAAGCTGTCGGGCCAGTGCGAGTACGCGCTTTATGACGCGGCAGCTCAGCTGGAGCGAGCGGTTAACGCTCTGAGCTATGCAGTGAACGAGTGTCGGGACGATCTGACGAAGTTCTGCTCCGATATCAAGCCCGGTGAAGGCCGCCTGCTCCAGTGCATCGATAAGAACGACGCGAAGGTCAGCGGCCGGTGCAAGCAGGCCTTGAAGGACACGGGGCTGAAAAAATAAACAATCCCTGAACGATGCTCTTCGTCCCTCTCCGGGAGGGACGAAGACATGCCTGTCCGTTGAAATAAAGGGGGGTTGAATACGGCATTTACAGAGGAACAAGAGTGAACAATGCCGGAGAATGACGAGATTCCAGCAGGCAAGGTTAGATCAGCAGGATGTGAGAGCCCTTATCTCGTAGCTTATCCCGTAATCCAAATCGGCAACATTTCCGGCCTGTCCGGGTTAGGAGGAACACCATGCATAACGTATTGTTCTTCATACACAGGTTGCTGTCTCTCGTGAAGCGGAAAGACCTTTGGCGCGTGCTGGTCGCGGCCTCTGCCCTCGCGGCGTTCGTGCTCGCGGGCGCTGTTCGGGCTGGCGCAGAGGAGGAACTGCTACCCGACAAATTCATGCTCCGGCTGGGCGGGTATCATACTCAAAATGCCGATACTGTTATGCGTCTCGACGCGAACAACCTGCCTATCGGCACCTATATAGATTTCCATGATACGCTGGGCGGCGACACCACGACGACAGTCTTCCGTATGGACGGGCTTTACCGTTTCAATGACAAACACGCAATCGGCTTCTCTTGGTACAGACTCAGGTACTCCGGATCAACAGTGCTGGGCCAGGATATTGAGTGGGGCGGCAATCCGATCGCGAAAGGTCAGACGGTGGACAGCGAGCTCAAGTTCGATGTTTACAAGATAAACTATCAGTATTCTGTGTATCATAACGATAAGGTAGAGTTAGGAGCCTCGGTCGGATTACACATCATGCGTATCTCCGCCAGCGTCAACGCGCCCGATTTAATTGGGGCCACGAGTGAAGCAGTAACTGCGCCTCTGCCCGAGTTCGGCCTGTTCGCTGACTACAAATTCACGCCTCGTTTCTCCATCTTTTACAGCTACCAGTGGTTTTTCATCAATTATGAGGACAAGGTCAGGGGGGGGCTGCAGGATTTTCTGTTCGGGTTGGAATACCGGGTGTTCCGGAACGTTGCCTTGGGCGTTGCATACAATCGTTTCGCAATGAATTTGAAAGCTCAAGGGGATACGACGACGCTATATGCTAACACCAATTGGAACGGCGGGATGCTGTACGGAGCGTTGTATTTTTAAATAGTCGCTCTGTTGCGAAAAAAGGTCGCCAAACAGAAAAGGAGAAGCAGCGCCTGGGCTACGACCAATGTTTACTATGAACAAATAATTTTCCCCAAAGTACCGCGGCGAGCGGTCACGGCACGACCCTGTCGGACAGAAAACGCCAACGATAATTCGGAAGGAAATAGCAGTCAAGGAAAGTGATGAGGCTGTGGATGGAATGGATCTAATTGCCACACAGATATGCAAACGCGGGGTACCGTATGGCTGCTGAACACATCAGACTCGAGGAGGCATGGGAGCAGTAGGTCGCCTGGAAGAAACGGGGGCACTTCCTCAGTGAACGACATGGGAAACCGTATAAAGATCGCTGAACTGATTCGGTTTAAAGAAAACACGATTTCGTTCGGAACTGATGGGCAGCTTAAGAACATCGCTCTGCATTGCACGGAAGCCGGACAAAGACATGCGTTCCTCGTTGCTTCGGTCAGTGGTGAAAAGGATGCTGCGGCAGCGGCACGGACAGCATATTCATTGATTGCTGATACCCTCTATGACAAGCGCATGGCGATCGTTCACGAACGCTTATTCGGGAGTCTCAGCGTTGAGGCCGCGGTGCTGCATGAGAGGAAGGACGCGCTGCTTACGCGGCAGATTCCTGCAGTCGGCCCGCTTACCTATGTTGCGGGCGGTCCGACCTGGGGAGACGGCTTTTCCGGTGCCCTCATTCATGCAGTTTCTTTGGACGATGCGGATGATGTCTGGACGATCATGGATGGGGAGACCCCCTGCGGACGCGGATGGCGCTGGAGAGGTTCAGCATATCTGATGCTTCAAAACATTCAGGGACAGGCAGAAAACAGGCTCGGACAGGTGCGGGATATATTTGACCGGGCCAAAGGCATTCTCAGCCGACACGGAGCGTCCTATAAGAATGTAGCTCGTACATGGCTCTACCTCTCTGATATATTGGTCTGGTACCCAGAATTCAACAAGGCACGGAGCGAAAAATACGGGGAGTTCGGCATCATGCCCGGTTCCGGCGATACCAGTCTTCTGCTTCCTGCAAGCACGGGCATAGGAGCGGATATGCCTTCAGGCGCGGCAGCATCAATGGACATGCTGGCTGTAGTGGAAAAAGGTGCCTTGGCTTCGCGGGTACGAAAACTGAGCAACAGGAAGCAGCTAGATGCCTTCCGGTATGGCTCTGCATTTTCGCGCGGGACCGTCATCGAAGAGGACGATGTGTCGCTCATCCAGGTTTCGGGAGCTGCAGCCATAGATGAGCAAGGCCTAAGTCTCTATCCCGGCGATATTCGCTCTCAGATCAATTGCACCTTCGATAAGATCGAGACTCTGCTGAACCATGAAGGGGCGAATCTTAGAAACATCGCCGCAGCCACCGTGTTTGTGAAAAGTCCGGAGTATGCTCCTATCTTTTGGCAAATGGCTACTGACCGGGGGCTTGCAGATTTTCCGGCTGTCTGTGTTGTCACCGACATATGCCGGGAGGAACTGCTGTTTGAGATAGATGCAGAGGCTATGGTGAGAAGAGAATCAGCATGCGTATAGTCCCGATTCTGTTCGTCATTTGTGTGTTTTTGTCAGCACAGACACAAGCTGAAGAAAAGCAGCCCGCCCCCTACGCCGGCTCTTCCAGCTGCCGGGAGTGCCATGAGAAGTTCTACCAGCTTTGGTCCACGTCCATGCACGGGCTTGCCATGCAGCCCTATACGCTGGGATTCGCCGCTATCCAGCTCACGCCTCATCAGGGCGAGATCGCGATAGGCAAAGATAAGTACCGCGCCGATATCGTTCAAAGCGCTGTGATCGAGACCGGTCGGAAGGGGATGAAGAAATACAAGATCGAACATGTACTCGGCGGCAAGAACGTTTACTACTTCCTCACGCCCTTCACCAAGGGGCGGCTCCAGACCCTTCCGGTGGCCTATGATGTGAACAAGAAGGAATGGTTCGATACGGCTGCAAGCGGCATTCGGCATTTCCCGGGAGGGGAGCGGGGCGAGGCGGTCAGCTGGAAGGAATACCCCTACACCTTCAATACCGCCTGCTACAGCTGCCACGTGAGCCAACTTTCGACCAACTACGACCCCAAGACAGACACCTACCACACTACTTGGGCAGAGCCGGGCATCAACTGCGAGACCTGCCACGGCTCAGCAATCGAGCACAACAAGATCGCGAAAGCCACGCCCAAGGGCCAGCCGCTACCGAATTTGCAGATCATCCGCACTAAGACCATGACGAAAGTACAGCGGAACGACCTCTGTTCGAGCTGCCACGCGAAAGCAAGCCCGCTAACCCTTGAGTATAAGCCTGGGGAACGGTTCTTTGACCACTTTGACCTCTTAACCCTGGAAGACCCCGATTATTATCCTGACGGACGCGACCTGGGAGAAAACTATACGCTCACGTCATGGAGCATGAGCCCCTGTGCAAAATCGGGACAGATCGACTGCATGCAGTGCCATACGTCCAGTGGACGGTACCGGTTTAAGAAGGAGAAGTTCAACGATGCCTGTTTGCCTTGCCATGAAGACAAGGTGAGGGACCCGACCGTGCACACGCACCATACCGCGGAGAGCAAGGGAAGCAGATGTATCTCCTGTCATATGCCCATGACTTCATTTGCGCGGATGAACCGAAGTGACCACTCGATGCTTCCGCCAACGCCAGCTACGACCATGGCATACAAATCGCCGAATGCCTGCAACATATGCCACAACAACAAAGATGCCGAGTGGGCAGACAAATATGTACGTCAGTGGCGCGCCCGTGACTACCAGGCGCCAGTGCTCAAACGAGCAGCTCTGATCGACGCTGCCCGCAAACGGGACTGGACAAAGCTTGCAGACATATTGGCCTATATCAACGATCCCAAACGTGAAGAGGTCTTCGCAGCCTCGCTCATTCGCCTCATCTCCCCAACTCAGGACCAAAAGGTCCTTCCCGCACTGCTCGTTGCGGCCAAAGACCCATCGCCCCTCGTGCGTGGCGCCGCGGTCCAGGCACTGGGATTGATTCCGACCAAGGAAAGTCTGCAGGCCTTGATTGAAGCAACGGGCGATGAGTACCGGTTGGTGAGGGTCCGGGCAGCGGCCGGGATAGCGGTATTCCCGATGATGACAGCGCCGTCTGCCTATCAGGCGCAGCTCGATAAGGCGAACAAGGAGTACCTGTCATTCATCATGGCCCGCCCAGACCAGTGGACGTCCCATTACAATTTGGGCAATTACCAGCTCGGCCGAGGCGAGACGAAGAACGCGATCGCCTCGTACCAAAAAGCCCTGAAGCTCGAACCCCAGGCAGTCATGGCCATGGTGAACTTATCTATCGCCTATGCCCAGATGGGCGAGAACGGAAAGGCGGAACAATCCCTGCAGAAAGCCCTCAAGCTGGCTCCTGATAATGCAGCGGCGAACTTCAACATGGGACTTCTGAAGGCAGAGAAGAACGAGCCGAAGCAGGCGGAGAAGTATCTCAAGAATGCGTTCAATGCTGATCCCCAGATGGCACAGGCGGCTTATAACCTTTGCATCATCACTGCAAAGGACCGCATCAATGAGGCAGTGACCTGGTGCAGGAAGGCGTCAGAGCTCAGGCCACAAGACCCCAACTATGCCTATACGCTTGCCTTCTATCTGGATCAAAAGGGAGACAGGGACGAAGCAGTCAGGATCTTAAAGGCGATCCGCGAGAAGTATCCGCAGTACAAAGATGCCGAGATGCTTCTTAAAAAACTATCAAAATAAAGAAAAGACGGCTAAAGATAAGCCCACCGTATTGCGGCGGCGGGCGCATCTTTGTAGAAAGGCACATCGTTCACGAAGGAGTACCACATGAACGCAGAACAGAAAAGGCTGGCAGAGGCCAGGGAAGGGAAGGTCCTTTGGAAGAAGTGGGGGCCCTACCTCAGTGAACGGCAGTGGGGGACCGTACGCGAGGACTATAGCGAGGGTGGCGACGCCTGGAACTTCTTCACCCATGACCATGCCCGTTCGCGCGCTTACCGCTGGGGAGAGGATGGTATCGCCGGCATCTCCGATGACAGGCAGCGGCTCTGCTTCGCCTTGGCCCTCTGGAACGGGAAGGACCCCATCCTGAAGGAGCGGCTCTTCGGCCTCACGAACAGCGAAGGCAACCACGGCGAGGACGTGAAGGAGTATTACTTCTATCTTGACAGCACTCCCACCCACTCGTACATGAAGTATCTCTACAAGTATCCCCAGGCGGCATATCCCTATGCTGACCTGATAGAGACGA
>DATJZV010000168.1:0-13005 GCA_035498715.1 Nitrospirota bacterium | reverse complement strand
CGGCACATGCTGGTGGGACCCGTGGTACGGGTATGTGTGCAGCAGCTATTATCCGACCAAGACCCAGTCCGATTGGAGCTACACTTTCGGTATTGGCGTCAGGTTCGACCTCAACCGCCAGTTTAGTCTGGCGCCCAGCTATAATAGGGCGTGGATCGAACTCGACAACTCGTCGGGCACGCCCTATGTCGACATCTGGAGGCTGGACTTCATATTCCGGATGTAAGGAATGAGTGACGATAATGGAATTCCCTCACAGCGGGGATAAGCCAACAAAAGGAGAATACTGCTATGATGAAGAAGCTGCTTTTCATTTTGGTGCTTGGCGTGGTGCTGGTGTTCGGTGCACGTGTTTTTGCCGCAGAGAAGCTGGTGGAAACCGTGACCAAAGGCTGCAAGACGGAGATTGAAACCTATTGCAAAGACGTGACGCCTGGTGAGGGACGGGTATTGGCCTGTCTGTATGCCCACGAAGACAAGTTGTCCGGCCAGTGCGAATACGCCTTGTACGATGCCGCTGCGCAGCTCGAACGGGCTCTGACAGCCTTGAGCTATGTGGCGAATGAATGCCGCGATGACCTCCTTAAATTCTGCTCCGATATCAAACCGGGCGGGGGGCGAGTGATGTCCTGCATGGGCAAGAATGAGAAGCAGATAAGCGGCCGGTGCAAGCAGGCAATGAAAGACGTGGGGCTCAAGAAATAGCGGGCACCGTCGTAACAAAGGACGATGTCCGGATGTTCTTCTTTGGATCAGAGAGTCGTAGCGTAATTTCTCTTGAGGAGATTACCACAAAAAGGAGGGTAAACACATGACTAGACATTTGCGCTTTAGCATAGTTGTTCTCGTGGCGGGACTGCTCGTGAGCGGTTGCGTCAGTACCGGCAAGTTTAAAAAGATGGAAGAAGGAAAGAACCAGGAGATTACGGCCCTGAAGCAGGAGAAGACCACGCTGGAACAGCAGAAAGGCGAACTGGAGAGCCAGAAGACAGCACTGGAGAATGACATCGCTGCATTGAAACGGCAGAACTCGTCGCTGGAGCAGGAAAAGGCCTCATTGTCGGCGAACAGTCAGCAGACGCAGAAACAGTACGAGGAACTGGTGAAGGGCCTCTCGAAGGAAGTTGAAAAGGGCGAGCTCCAGGTGAAACAGTATAAGAACATGCTGTCGGTGGATCTGGCGGAACAGATATTCTTTGATTCTGGCAAGGCGACGCTGAAAAAGGGAGGAAAGACTGTATTGAAGAAGGTCGGCGATGCCCTGAAGGGGTACGAGAACAAGATCATCCGGGTCGTAGGCCATACGGACAATGTACCAGTGGCCAAGTCTCTGCGGAAAACTTTCCCTTCGAACTGGGATTTGTCAGTCGCCCGGGCCACTAACGTTGTCCGTTACCTGCAGGAGGTTGGTGTTCCACCAGAGCGAATGGTGGCTGCAGGACGTGCTGAGTACGATCCCGTGGCTTCCAATGACACGCCGGCAGGACGCCAGAAAAATCGCCGGATCGAGATCATGCTGCTCGACAAGGGCCTAGTGAGCGAGATGACCAGGACGAGCAACTGATATTCGTGCCCGCAGGTGAGGGCCCCGAGGTAAGACCATTCCCGGGGGGCAGCACCAGTGATCATCCATCCCTGAAGGAGGCTTACGATGAGACACTCCCTAGTAAAAATGATGGCTCTGGCGGGGACGGTGCTGCTTTTGGCCGGGGGATGTACGACAACCCGGGCCCGGTGGCCTGCTATCAGCGAAACATCCACTGACGTTCACATCCAGGGGCGTTGGGTGTGGGGGGAACTGTTCGCAGACAATGTCGAGGCGGAGAAAACCTTCTATCAGGAGGTCTTCGGCTGGCAATACGAAAACTATGGTTCAGGCAAAGATGCCTACACCTTGATCCGCGTGAATGGACGGCCGATTGCAGGGATCGTCCATTATACGAAGCCCCCCGATGCCGAGCGGTCGGCGAGATGGCTGGCACTCATGTCCGTTCCTGATGTGACCCGCACTGCCGAGCAGGCGGCTGCTACCGGGGGTAAGGTCCTGGTGCAGCCAAAGAGCCTTCCAGGACGGGGTGAGATTTCCGTTCTATCAGACCCCGAGGGCGCGCTCTTCGGCGTGATCCACACGGCCGACGGCGATCCGCCCGATGCCTTTCCTTCCTACAATGCTTGGTTCTGGCTTGAGCTCTGGGCCAAGGACGCATCACGGATGGCGGATTTCTATCGTTCCATCGGCGCCTACACGGTGACGCGGCAGGAAAACCCCGGAGACCGGACAGAATTGCATCTGGTGGCGGGCGGATACCCTCGCGCCGGTGTCCTGGAACTTGAGCGCAAGGACCTCCCGTCCACGTGGCTGCCCTATGTGCGGGTGAAGGACATGCAGAAGACCCTTGCCGACATCGCGCACGCTGGCGGCCGCGTCGTGGTGGCACCGAGCCCGGAGATCCGGAACGGGAAAGTAGCGGTATTCCTCGACCCCTTAGGCGCGGCGGTGGCCGTGGCGGAATGGAAGGATGAGAACGAAGGGGAGGGCAAGCCATGAAGCTACATGCCCGAAGGAAAGCTTTCATTGGTCTGCTGCTGATGGTGATTGCTCTGCTCGCAACGGCCTGCGCCTCGGATGGCACCTACTACCAGTCACAGGTCGGCGTCTACGAATACGGTTATTACGGGGCATACGACCCGGGATATTATCGGGGCGATGTGATCGTCGGCGCTCCCCGGCCTCCGGTCGGCGTGACGCCCGCGCCACCGCATGCGGCGCAAATGCCGGCGCGGCCTCTGCCAAGCCCCGCACCTCGGCCGATGCCCGCAAGAAGATAAGCACGATCCTGCACACGGAGGGAAAGGATCCTGCATGAAGACCTATCCGCTTCGAACGTTCATCCACCGGGTGCTCATTGTCCGGCTCGGCATAGCATCCGTGGCGATTGCCATTGTTGTGGGATTGTTCACGTACGGCTTTCAGTATGCCCAGCTCGAGAGCGACGTCGCAGACCTCGGACGGCGGGGCGTATCGACCCTCGTCGAGAAGGTGCGCTCCGAGATGGAACTTCGGCAGAATGACGCGGTGACCGCACTCCGCGATGTTCTCGGGCGGGGCGAGCCTCCCGTGGTCTACCGCGCTGGACGATTCGTGATCGTTCAGGTCTATGACCGCGCTTCAGCTGTCCTCGCGGAGCGTTCGGTGGCCGACCAGCCAGGCATCGACCGTGCGAAGGCATTTATGGCAGACAGTCCTTTCTCTTTCCCCGAGCCGGAACGGGACGAAGCGCGTGTGGTACACGTAGACGGCGACTTGTTCGTTCTCATCGCGGTCCCCATTATCGACCGGACGGGGAAGGCGGCTGCCTTCGCCCGGGGGATGTTCGCGGCCTCGCCGCACGAGCTCGCCGTGATGCGGCGGGCACTAGTCCGTAACACGCTATTTGTTGTCGCGATCGTCATCATTGTATCAGCGCTGCTTTATCCCATTATACTCCACCTCACGCGTCGTCTGGCCGACTACTCCACGCACCTGCTTGATGCGAATCTCGAAACGCTATCTGTACTCGGCAGTGCAATAGCCAAAAGAGACAGCGATACGGACGCTCACAATTACCGGGTGACGCTCTACTCCACACGGATCGGCGAGGTCATCGGCCTCCCGCCTTCGGAGATGCGTGTCCTGATCAAGGGTTCCTTCCTGCACGACGTGGGAAAGCTTGGGATCCCCGATAGCGTTCTGCTTAAGCCGGCGAAGCTCGATGCGCAGGAGTTCACGATCATGAAGACCCATGTGGACAAGGGCGCGGACATCGTAGACCGCTCTTCATGGCTTCAGGAGGGGACAAGGGTAGTCGGATATCATCATGAGAAATTCGCCGGCGGCGGTTATCCCCATGGCCTGAAGGGTGAGGACATCCCGATTACGGCCCGCATCTTCGCGGTGTCGGACGTCTTCGACGCCTTAACGTCGCAACGCCCCTACAAGAAGCCGCTCTCCTTCGAGGAGACGATGGATATCCTCGAGCAGGACCGCGGCAGGCACTTCGACCCGGCGGTTCTCGATGCCTTCGGGAAGGTCGCACGGGAGCTTTACGACCGCTACGCAGGTCATGAGGGTAATGAGCTTCAGGAAGAGCTGGCGGCGGTAGTAATGACCTATTTTTCTGCGGGTATGGAGACATTGCGGTATGGAGAGGATTCGTAGCGCCAGTTCGCACAGGTGCTTGCACCGGAGCCGGAATGCTGATGAAGCCGTCCGCAGTGGCCTTCTTCGTCAACCGTTCCGGGGGAAAGGTGATAAGGAGAATACCATGAAAAACCGTATGCACTATCATCGATATGGGTGGCGAATCTCTGCACTCATTAGTCTGGTTCTGATCACGGCCTTTTTCGCCAGCGGGGCCGGACCTGCTTGGGGTGTTGATCAGGGGTGGCCGCGGCAGAAACAACAGGACGGCAATACCCTGGTGTACTATCAGCCGCAGCTGGACAGTTGGAAGGACCAGAAAGTGCTGAAGGCGCGCATTGCTGTCGAGCTAGCGCTCCAGGGACAGAAGCAGCCGATAGCCGGTGCAGTCTGGATTACGGCGGATACCGAGACAGACCTCGAGAGCCGGACCGTCACCCTCGACAACATCGAGGTGGAAAAGACAAGCTTCGCAGTGCTCGACCCCGCACTGGCAAGCACGGCCGAAAATGTCGTGAAGGCCATGATCCCCCGCAAATCGATACTGGTGTCGCTTGACCGTATCTTGGCTGGTCTCAGGCAGACGGAAGTGGTCGCCGGAAAGAATATTCAGCTCAAGAACGACCCGCCGAAGATCATCGTATCCTTCGAGCCTGCGCGGCTCTTGATCTTCGATGGTCAGCCCGTGTTCACCAAGATAGATGGCACAAACCTGCAGTACGCGATCAACACCAACTGGACCGTGCTTAACGAAGAGGCCACATCAAACTACTACCTGCTCGACGGCACGACGTGGCTGTTTACGAATAAGCTCGGCGATCCCTGGAAGCTGGCGAAGTCCCTGCCCGGCGACCTTGCCCGTCTTCCGGCAGACGACAACTTCAAGGACGCGCGAGACAATGCGCAGGGGCGAAACCCCCAATACAGCAAGGTCCCGAAGATCTTCATGGTCACCGAGCCGTCAGAGCTTATCGTGATCGACGGAAAGCCGAAGTATAAGGCCGCAGGGCCTGAAGACCTCGATTATGTTGCGAACACCGACGCGGACCTCTTCTACTACCGTAAGGATAAGAGCTGGTACTTCCTGGTGGCCGGACGCTGGTACCGGGCAACGGAGTCGCTCGACGGGCCGTGGAGCTTTGCCACGGTAGATCTGCCGAAGGTCTTCGCCTCGATTCCCGCGAACGGGCCCAAGGGACGAGTGATCTACTCGGTGCCCGGAACGCCTCAGGCGCAAGAATCTGTTCGCGCAGCAGGGATCCCGCAGACCGCCACGATCAAGCCCGGTGATGTCAAGCTGACTGTCACCTATGCCGGGGAACCTAAGTTCGAGCCCATCCCGGGTACGACTCCACCGCTCCAGTATGCCGTAAACGCTTCTGTCGTCGTAATCAAGGTGAGCGACACGGCTTACTATGCCTGCGACCGCGGCATCTGGTTTGCCGCTCCCGCACCAACAGGGTCTTGGGTCGTAGCATCCACGGTGCCGCAGGCGATCTATACCATCCCTCCCGACTCGCCGCTTTACCCCGTCACCTACGTGGTCCAGTATGAGCAGTCGCCTGAGGTCGTGGTTGCAAGCTATTCGTCAGGGTATACGGGCTGTTATGTGAGTTACGGTGTTGTGTTCTGGGGAACCGGCTACTACTATCCGCCATACTGGCACTACCCGCCGTACGGTTATCCCATCTACTATCCGCGTCCCTATACCTGGGGCGCCCATGCCTGGTACAACCCTGCAACCAGCACCTACTACCGGGGTGGCGCCGCCTACGGTCCCTACGGAGGTTTCGGAGCTGGCGCATCATATAATGCTGCCACCGGGACCTATAAACGAGGATACGCAGCCTACGGCCCTGCTGGCGGATACAAGGTCGGCCAGGCGTACAACTCCCGGACCGGGGCTTGGGCAACAGGCGCTGCCGCTTATGGACCCAACGGATCGATTCGTGCGGCCCAGGGGTACAATCCCTCAACGGGAACGCGATTTGCCGGAGCACAGGGATCGAGCGTGTACGGGAGTTGGGGTGCCGGGGTCGTGTCGCGCGGGGATCAGTGGGTCAAGGGTGGCTATGCCAGCACCGGCCAGGGTACTGTTGGGGGCATCAAGACATCCGAAGGCGGAAGCGCTGTCAAAGGGCCGAACAATACCTATGTGGGCAAGGACGGCAATGTCTACCGCAAGAGCGAATCAGGATGGCAGAAGTATGAGAACGGGGCCTGGACTTCCCCTGACCGGTCAAGGGGAAACACTGCCTCGCAGCTTCCGGCGCAGTCCGGTTCGCCAAAGCAGGGAACATTGGACAATCGCGCGAGCAGCGGGGACGTAACCCGTGACCTGAACCGGGAGAGTGCGAACCGCTCGGCCGGAGATCAGCGCACAAACCAGTGGAACCGTGAGTATAGTCAGCGGAGCGCTGCGCAGCCTGCTCAACGCAGCGCGGCTCCGGCAGGCGGAGGGATGCACGGCGGCGGAGGGGGGCGTGGCGGAGGAGGAGGGCGCCGCTGAAGAAGAAATTGACAGATGCTCCGTAAGGTCATCGGAGCGAACGATGATTTTCTGAAGTTCGAAACAGCAGGCTACAAGTAAATGAGGGGGTTGCATCATGAGACAACGACTACCAAAGGTCTTCTACAACCCGATTTCCCTGATCGGCGCCGTCATCGCCGTGTTCAACACGGGCTTCATTGTTTTCCTATCAGTAATCGAGGCGTTCTCCAGGCGCGTCCACCCTTACGCAGATCTCGTCATCTGGCTCATCCTGCCAGCGCTTATTCTTCTCGGTATAGTTCTCATCATCATCGGGATCAGGCGCGAGCGGCGGAAAGAGCGAGAAGGCAGGCTAGCAGAAAGCCGACTCCTGACCATCGACTTCAATGATCCTAAACACCGCAGGACCGTCGTCGTGTTGTTGACGGGATTCCTGCTGCTTTCCCTGCTTTATGCTTTTGCCGGATACAAAACCTATGAGTTCACCGAATCGGAAACGTTCTGCGGAATGATGTGCCACCGTGTCATGGGACCGGAGTTTCGGTCCCATGCCTACTCGGTCCATGCCGAGATAGCTTGCGTGGATTGCCATGTGGGGCCTGGCGCGAGGTATTTCCTCCTCTATAAGCTAAAAGGGACGCGGCAGCTCTTTGACGTCATGTTCGACCGGTATCCGAGACCGATCCCAACGCCCGTCGTGGACCTCAGGCCGTCCCAGGACGTCTGCGAACACTGCCACGGCCCCAAATACCAGATCAATCAGAAGCTGGAAAACAGAACCTATTTTCTGTCCGACAAAAAGAACACCCGCAGGACGATTAATCTCCTGCTGCGCATGGGCAAGACTGAGGTGACAACGGAGCGGCCGCCGAAGATGCATTGGCACTCCAGCACCACGCAGGAGATCGTGTATGCGTCGAACGAGAAACGGAGCGTGATTCCCTGGATCCGGGTCAGGCGACTCGATGGGAAGGAACGCGTGTACCGCAGCAGTGAGGTGAAGATGTCAGACGCGGAAGCGGCAAACGCCGAGAAGCGGCAGATGGACTGCGTCGACTGCCACAACCGGCCGGGCCATTCCTATAACCCACCCGATGTCATTCTGAACGCGCTGCTTATAGTACAGCTCGTCGATCCCGACCTGCCCGAAATCAAGAGCGTTGCAGTCAAGGCGCTTGATGCTGAGTATGCATCCCGGGAAGACGCACAGAAACACATCGACTCGTCGATCAGGGATTTCTACAAGACTACATATCCCGCTCTTGCCTCGAAAAAAGATGCTGCCATCGCAGCTGCAATCGCAGCGCTTCAGCGCGCCTATGACAGGAACTATGACCCTTCCATGAAGGTCAGCTGGAAGAACTTTCCGAACAACCAGGGTCACCGGTTCTCGCCCGGATGCTTCCGGTGTCACGACGGAAAGCACCGGAGCGATGATGGAACGGTTCTTTCCCGGGACTGCAGCCTCTGTCATCTCCTGATCGAACGGGCAGCGGAAGCGGCCGTGGGACGGCCGGACAGGGCAGTATTCCAAGTTATGAAATATCCCCATCCCGTGGACATCGGTGATGCGTGGAAGAAAATGCTGTGCCATGAATGCCATGGGGCAGGCCAGTGACTTCCGGTTGTCTCTTCTTTGGCATTTCCAGAAGCTAATGCGTTGCAGCGAAAGGCCTTCAACCATGTTCGGGAAGATGACAGATCCTGTCAAGGAGTTCCTGAAACTTGAATCCGCAGGCGGCATATTGCTGATAGGAGCAACGGTGCTTGCTGTCGTCGCGGCTAACTCTCCTTTCGTGGGTCTGTACAATGCCTTTCTCGACACGCCAGTAGAGGTGCGAGTGGGCGCGATAAAGGTGGCGAAGCCCGCCTTGCTCTGGATCAACGACGGTCTGATGGCTGTCTTCTTCTTCCTCATTGGACTCGAATTAAAGCGAGAGTTCCTGGAGGGGGAGCTCTCGAGCTGGCGTCAGGTGGTCCTGCCGTCTGCCGGCGCGTTGGGCGGGATGGCCGTGCCGGTAGCAATCTTCGTTGCGATTAACCACAGCAATGCTCTGTATTTGCGCGGATGGGCGATTCCAGCGGCGACAGACATCGCCTTCGCGCTCGGCGTAATGGCAATGCTCGGAAGCCGTGTGCCCGCTTCCCTCAAGGTCTTTCTGACGTCCCTCGCCATCTTCGACGACGTGGGCGCGATCCTGATCATTGCAGTCTTCTACACGGAGGAGTTGACCCTGATGGCGCTTCTGTTCGCCTGCGTGATGATCATCGTTCTCTTCATTCTGAACCGTCTTGGAGTGTCGAACAGAACCCCGTATATCATCATCGGCCTGGCGCTCTGGCTAGCGGTATTGAAATCGGGCATTCATGCCACGATCGCCGGCGTCATTTTAGCTTTTTTCATTCCCCTCCGATCAGGCGATCTAAACGGACCTTCACCGCTCCGTGAGCTGGAGCATGACCTCCACCCCACGGTCTCCTACGGTATCCTGCCGATCTTTGCGTTTGCCAATGCGGGGATATCGCTTGCGGGGGTCCGGTTATCGTCGCTCCTATATCCTCTGCCACTTGGGATCGCTGCAGGTCTCTTCCTTGGTAAACAGGTTGGGGTGTTCCTTTTCAGCTTTTTGGCGGTGAAGCTGGGCATTGCCCGCCCCCTAGAACCGGTGGGCTGGAAGGCCCTCTACGGTGTGGCAATCCTGTGCGGGGTTGGGTTCACCATGAGCCTCTTCATTAGCTCGCTTGCCTTTGAGCCGGGGACCCTCGACGAGAGTGTGGATGAGCGCATTGGTATTCTTGCCGGATCATTCCTTTCGGCGATCACCGGGTACATCATTCTTGACAGGACATTGCCGGATATACCAAGCTGACCGACGATGGGCTTGCCGGAACAAATGTCTGAAAATGAATATCGTTGTCTGCTGTGAAAAGTGTTGATGATAGTATTGCCATTCAATGAGAGATTTCATCGGGGTTACAAATCCGAGCCTCACTGTCACTGAGGCCTGGATGATGTCGAAAACGAGTAGACAGGGACAAACAACAGAGGAGAGAGGAGGAGAACATGAAACGGTTTATTTCTGCGGTGTCTAAGATTATTGTAATGACGTTAATGGCCCTCTTGGTGCTTACGGCAGCGTTGCCTGCGGTTGCTCAGGAGACAAGCCCTTGCGCCAAGGACTTTGCGCAGTACTGCGGTCATATCACACCTGGAGGTGGCCGCATGCTTCGCTGCTACGAGGAGAATAAGAACAGCATGTCCGCTAACTGCAGGGCCTGGGCAGAAGGAGTGAAGGCAAACGCAGCAGTTCTAAAAGAAGCGTGTGCCAAAGAGATAGATATGGGCTGTAATATCGAAAAGGGTGACCCTCTGGCGATGTTGGGCTGCCTCCAGGGAAACTATGTCAGTTTGTCGCCCGAATGCAGCGCGGCGTTGAATAAATTCAAGTGGCTGTATCCTCAGCCTGTACGATGACAAAGTATGACAGGGCTCTCTGTCCAATGCCGACGTAAAAAAGTATTCATTTTTGTTAAATGAGCTCAAACCAATAGCCCATTGACGTTAAGTCATTGAAATTGCGCTGAACTTCCATTTTGCGGCGATAATGGGAGTTCGAATATGCGTGGGAACGCTAAATAATCAATATATTAGCTTCGCTTTGTTTTTTACCCTTTCTCAATAACCCGCCCATGAGCCATAGAGATTCTATAAGGAAACTACGTATTATCATCTAAATTAAAAAAAACATTAGGAAAACGAATAATTTGTCATCATTAATTTCTTGACAAATTAGTTATATAGAGTATATTAATCTAAACTGAACCGTAATGGATTAAGTTGTAATGGAGCAATTTTATATAGATAAGATTGCGAATAATACTTTATTATTGGGTATATAGAAAGTTATGGCAAAAACAGATAAAATTTCGGTTTATTATGACAAAGAAAAAGATGGAGATTTGAAGGGAATAATTAAAAAATTGTCTGAAAGTGAAGGGAATTTTTTTCGCCGTTCTGAAAGCGAAATTATAAGGATGATTTTATCACGAGTGTTACCAGAAGAATTAAAAAAGCAGGGTTAAAAAGCCATAAGAGCTTAATCTTGTTCCAGATTAAGATGGAATGCATGCTTTTGGGTACATTTAAATGCGTAAAAAATTATAGATCACAGTAAGATCTAGAATACTCATGAGTAACGATAGAGACGTTCACTTCAGTTTCTTCCATTTGACCAGTTGCAAAGTGAGGATGCACAACGGGGGACGTATTAGAGACAGATAGAAAATATCACGGTGCTGTGTTCGTACGGGGGGGATGGAATTCGACTATGAAGACTATACTTTTGGTAGATGATAATATAGCTTTTTTAAATAACTTGGAAGAGATTTTGAGAATGTTTGGATACAGGGTTATTCCAAAACCAGATGCTGAGTCCGCGCTGTCCATTATCCAAAAAGGGATTACGGTTGATCTCGTGGTGACGGATTATCGTATGCCGGGGATGGATGGCCATGAATTTCTCTATGCCCTCAAAAAGGTCTTACCATCAGTGCCAGTGATCATGCTTACTGAACATAGTTCAGTGGAAACGTATTTAAAATCTCTCAGCCTTGGTGTTTTCGAACATCTCCATAAACCGGTGGAGACAAAAGAACTGGGCCGAATCGTTGAGGCGGCACTCGAATCGTCAGATGCCAGTCATTCTTTGTCTCTTTCGTGATTGCGAGAACAGCAATGTTGCAGTGCCCAAGAGACAAGCACCTATGTCCTGTAATATGCACTTATAAAACAGGTCGTTCATGTGCTTATTCCAACTAGCAATCATGAATTGAGGAATTTCTCCTCGCGCTATGTACCCTTCCTAGAAAAGCATTATTTATGATATATTTTAGAAATAAAGGGTGCTTCTTGAAAATCTGCAAGTGACAATGTTGTCGAAACGAACAGGTTGCAGTCCCTATCATGCGGTAGAGTCTTACTCAATCATCGGATCCAGCGTCTCGATCAGAGCGCTTCTATGGTTGTGCAGGAGATTGAAGGATGGGAGGGGAAGCCAGCTCAGCGCACAGAACTCCACTGATTAATGAGGGATATCCAAATCGGAACTCACCCGATATAGCACTACGTCATGCTGTTTGAGTCCCGTGATTGATGAATGGATGGGAATATGAAGACAATACTTCTAGTAGATGATGATCGCGATATTTTAAGTTACCTGGAAGATTCCCTGCGCACATTTGGATACAATGTTATTTCAAAACTCGATGCCCAGTCTGCTCTGACCGTCATCCGGGAAGGAGCTAACGTTGATCTTGTGGTGACGGATTACTCGATGCCGGGCATGGACGGGCATGAATTTTTTACCGTGCTTAAACGGACCTTACCTTCAGTGCCTGTAATCATCCTTACCGGGTATGGATCTGTAGAGACTTATTTAAAGTCCCTCAGCCTCGGGGTGTGCGAGTTTGTCTGTAAACCGATCGAAGCAAAAGAACTGGATCGTATTGTGAAAGCGGCGTTAGACAGGGCAGCGACTTAACGACTTTAAGGCTGTATTCCGTACTATTTCGAAAAAGAGGGAATACATAAGGTCAATGTGGGAACCGCATCCTCATGCAGAGCCACGGATGGATTTTCACAACCGTTGAAGATTACGACCAAGTTTTGGAGAAAAATACGATATCTGGCTTTATGTTTCCATTAACAGGTCAGTCATTGAGGAGGTAGTGTTGATAATGAGGACCTTTCCACTTTATGCCATGCTGCTCGTAATCTGCGGCTGTACGACCACGAGCGTTGTTATGCTTTATGAAGCGGATAAATACCCACGGACCACCAACGTTGCTATCTTGTCGGCGGCTCCGGACAGGCCGTGCAAGGCGATCGCTATACTGGAGGCGACAGGACCAGCTAATACGTCGCTCCCCGATCTCCTGGAAAGCATGAGGAAAAAGGCTAAAGATATTGGGGCTGATGCAATCATGCCCACACAAGATGTGAGTCAACGTCAAGCCCAGGGTCATCCGTATGACCCATGGCTAGGTGAGTATCAGGCTATTAGTGATGTAGTACCGAAAATACGGGGTGTCGCAATCAAGTATCAATGAAAAGGCAGATATATTGTAGGAAAACGAAAGAATCATATTTTGTCGGACGAAACATCGGGCTCTCATGAGGATCAATCGAATAGATTCATTTCGTACTGCAGCAATCCTGGCTGTCATTTGTATTCACACCAAGCCGTTCTTGGTACCGGACTCTCCCTCACTACCATACAAATTAAGCGGCATCCTCATAAACCAGGGGGGCCGCTTTGCTGTTCCTTTTTTTCTT
>DATJZV010000167.1:0-5561 GCA_035498715.1 Nitrospirota bacterium | reverse complement strand
GCAGTCCACTGGAAGGAGTGATCGGAAGCTCATAAGTCATTGCATGATGCTGAGCGCAAATATGAACAGTTGATCCCGCGTCTTGCACTCTCCGACTTGCAATGTGATATTTGCAATGAAATTAGATTTTAAACTCTATCTCATCACCGACCGGAAACAGACGAAGGTTCCGCTGCCTGATGCGGTACGGATGGCGCTCCAGGGCGGCGTTCGGGCGATCCAGCTCCGTGAAAAGGATCTTCCCGTGCGTGATCTTCTTGACCTGTCCCATGAACTCCGGAAACTTACCCGGCAATTCGGTGCAAAGCTTTTCATCAATGACCGCGTTGATGTCGCCGTTGCGGTCGATGCAGACGGAGTTCATCTCGGACATCAGAGTATGCCGCCCGAAGCGGTCAGAAAGATAGTGGGCAGGGACAAGATCATAGGGGTATCGACGCACAACATTCTGGAAGCAAAGGCAGCTGAAGCAGGAGGGGCGGATTTCATAACCTTTGGGCCTGTATTTTTTACTCCATCAAAAGCAATCTTTGGAGATGCAGTGGGGTTGGAATATCTGAAAAGTGCTAGCAATGCAGTATTAATCCCTATATATGGGCTTGGTGGCTTAAAAAGTGGGAATATCAAACAAGTCATTGCTTACGGCGCCTATGGTGTTTCCATGATCTCGGCAATCTTTACTGCTGATGACATCCAGAAGGCTGCTGAAACAGCGGTGGGAGAAGCAGGCCGGAACTGATGCAATGACAAGGTGGCCACCCATGAGTACTCTGAGGGTATCCGCCGTGCCGACACAACCGAGGTGATCTTATGACGCAGATTCTTGAAGCAAGGAAAGGCAATATCACACCCGAGATGGAAGCTGTGGCCCGGGCTGAAGAAGTCGGCATTGACCATATCATCGATGGAGTGGCCCGGGGCACGATCGTCATTACCAGAAACAAGAAGCATGCGTCAATAAGCCCGCTCGGCATCGGAAAGGGACTTCGGACCAAGATCAACGCGAACATCGGGACCTCGAAGGACCGGATGTCTATTGAAGGCGAGATTGAAAAGCTGAAAGTTGCCGTAGTCGCGGGCGCTGATGCGGTCATGGACCTGTCGACCGGCGGGCCTATTGTCGGGATACGCAAGGAGATCCTGAAGCACTCCACCGTCTCCATCGGCACCGTGCCGATCTATCAGGCTGCGGTCGAGACCGTTGAACAGGGGAAACCGATCGTCCAGATGGACCCCGACCTCCTGTTCCGGGTGATCGAGCAGCAGGCAGAAGAAGGCGTGGATTTTGTGACCGTGCACTGCGGCGTCACCACCTCGAGCCTGGAGCGGCTCAAAAAACAGGGCAGGATCATGGACGTCGTCAGCCGGGGGGGCGCTTTCCACATAGAATGGATCATCTATAATGGGATGGAGAACCCGCTGTTCACGCAGTACGACCGGCTGATCGAGATTGCCAAAAAATATGACGTCACCCTTTCGCTCGGCGACGGCATGCGGCCGGGGTGTCTTGCCGATGCCACGGACCGTGCCCAGATCGAAGAGCTGATCACGCTGGGAGAACTGCGCGACATCGCCCATGAAGCAGGGGTGCAGGTGATGATCGAAGGACCGGGTCACGTGCCGATCAACCAGGTCGAGACGAACATGAAGATCCAGAAGGAGCTCTGCAAGGGAGCGCCGTTCTATGTGCTCGGGCCGCTCGTGACCGACGTGGCTCCCGGCTATGACCATATAACCTCCGCTATCGGCGGAGCGATCGCCGGCGCGGCCGGTGCCGACTTCCTTTGCTATGTAACGCCGTCCGAGCATCTTCGTTTGCCGGACCTTGATGACGTTCGCGAAGGAGTCATCGCCTCCCGCATCGCGGCCCATGCTGCCGATATCGCAAAGGGTGTAAAGGGAGCAATGGACTGGGACAAGGAAATGGCACGGCGTCGCAAGGCGCTTGACTGGAAAGGCCAGATCGAGCTGTCGATGAATCCCGAACGCGCGCGAAAATTGCGCGAATCGAGCGTGCCGAAGGAATCGGACGTCTGCACCATGTGCGGCGAGTTCTGCTCCATGAAGGGCATGTCGCAGTACCTGAAGAAGGAAGACCATAGCCGGAAACCAGAAGTAATAAAACCATGAGGCAATTCCTGTTAAGCGAAAGGTACCAAACATGAATAGATTCAAAGAAAGCTTCATTCTCACGGCGTTACTGTGCCTGCCGTATATTGCTCATGCGCAGGAAAAAGCGCTCCAGCCGCAGATCATCCTTGAACCAGCGAAGCCCGGACCGGGAGATCTTTTGGTCGTTACCATAAAGAACGCACCAGGGACGCCGGAAGGTAAGTTTAACAACAAGAAGATCTACTTCAATCCTTCAAAAGATTCGTTCAAGGCAATAGTCGCCATCGATTACTTTACCGAACCCCGGGAGTACGATCTCGAAATTTCTTCGAATGGCTCTACTCTCAAACAGGTCGTGGAAGTCATCAAGAAGGAATATGAGGTCCAGCAGTTGACTCTCCCCAAGCACATGGTGGAACTGTCTGCCAAAGACGAGGCGCGCGCTGAGCGGGACCAGCAAAAAATGGCGGCTATCTGGCCGAACGAAACCGGCCGTTCATGGACGGGAGACTTTGTCAATCCTCTTGAAGGCGAGATTATAACGCCTTTCGGCGTCCGGAGGATCATCAATAACATTCCGAAAAGCCCGCACACCGGCGTTGACGTCAAGGGAAATAAAGGCGATAAAATAATCGCACCGAATAACGCAGTAGTTGCCCTCGTCGACAACCAGTTCTTTGCCGGCAAGGCGCTGGTGCTGAACCACGGCCAGGGCATTTACACCATGTTCTTCCACCTCTCCAAGGTCCTCGTCAAGCCGGGACAGGCAGTCAAGAAAGGCGATGTCATTGCGCTTGTCGGCTCCACGGGCCGCGCCACGGGACCACACTTGCACTGGGGGGCGCGGGTGCAGGGCGCGCGCATAGACCCGCTGGAACTGGTACGTCTGAAGTTGGAATGAGACAGGACTTGCCGCTCATCTGCGCAGCCGATAAAAATATTCCATTGTGTCTTGATAGTGAAAAAGAGTGCGCATGCGAAAAGTCCTCTCCATAGCGGGCTCCGATCCATCCTCCGGTGCGGGCATCCAGGCTGACCTGAAAACGTTCCAAGCCCTTGGCGTCTTCGGTATGGCCCTGCCTGCCGCGCTCACAACCCAGAACAGCCGCGGTGTCTTCGGCGTTAAGGGCATTACTCCCGGCATGCTGTCAAAACAGCTTGACGCCCTCCTTCTCGACATCTTGCCAGATGCAGTTAAGACCGGCATGCTCTTGACGAAACGGAATGTCGAGACTGTTGCCACGACCATTACTAAATACTCGATCAAGGGCCTTGTTGTCGATCCTGTGCTGAAATCGAGCTCGGGCAGACCCCTGCTTCAGCCTGGAGCTCTTAAATCTCTCGTCGGAAAGCTGTTTCCTCTTGCGATGATCGTTACTCCGAATATTCCCGAGGCGGAGGTTTTGGCCGGAATTTCGATAACAGCGGAAGGGGACATGGATCATGCTGCGGGCAAGATCATGGACCTCGGCCCGAAATATGTCCTGATCAAAGGCGGCCACCGAATCGGTCCGGCAGCGGACACTCTGTATGGAGGCAGAACCGTGCTCAGCTTTTCCACACCCCGAAGAAGAGGCCAGTTTCACGGCACAGGGTGCGTTCTTTCCTCGGCAATCGCCGTGTTCATAGCAAAGGGATTACCCGTGGAAAAGGCTGTGGAAAAGGCAAAACAGTTTGTGGATAAGATGTTGACAACCGCGGAGCCGCCGGGAAAGAGCAATATAAAATACTTTCAGTTCTAAAATCCACCGCAGAGGCACGGAGCTACGGAGAAGATCCATGTACACAGATTGCACAGATTGTTTATAATGGATCAGTGATGATCAATAGCAATCACGGTGTGTCGTTTGGCTTTCCTTATGTTACCACTGCGTCTGGGCAGGAAGATTGACATGTTCATGGGAGATATACATGCGCGTTGACGGCAGGAAGGCGGACGAGCTCCGCAAAGTGAAGATAATACGAAACTACATTAAATCCGCCGAAGGCTCGGTGCTGATCGAGATGGGCGATACCAAGGTCATTTGCACGGCAACGGTTGATAATTCTGTTCCGCCCTTTCTTCGGGGCAAAGGAACAGGCTGGGTGACCGCCGAGTATGCCATGCTGCCGCGCTCGTCCTCGCAACGCATTCAGCGGGAACGGAGCAAGGTGGGCGGCCGCACGCACGAGATCCAGCGGCTCATCGGCAGATCGCTCCGTTCCGTCGTGGACATGATCGCGCTCGGAGAACGGTCGGTGCTGATCGACTGCGACGTGGTCCAGGCGGACGGGGGTACGCGGACGGCATCCATCACGGGGGCCTATGTTGCATTGGCGGATGCTCTCCGTCATATCAAGAGACAGGGACTCATCGCAACGATCCCGCTCATGGACTTTCTTGCCGCGATCAGCGTCGGGATCGTGGGTGGAACGCCCATGCTTGACCTGTGCTACGCAGAGGACTCCGGGGCTGAAGTGGATATGAACCTCGTGATGACGGGCAAGGGCAAGATCGTGGAAGTGCAAGGAACAGCGGAAGGCGAGCCGTTCTCGAAAAGCGAACTGGCCAAGCTCCTCGCCCTCGGAGAGAAAGGCATCAAGGCACTGGTGAAGAAGCAGAAAGACCTGCTCAGATGACCGCGTTCCTCACGTCGCTGGCGATTGTATTTCTTGCCGAGATGGGTGACAAGACCCAACTCCTGGCCATGGCCTTTGCCACAAGATTCCGCTGGCAGACGGTCATGGGGGGGGTGTTGGCCGCAACGGCCGCGAACCACTTTTTCGCTGTTCTGGCCGGGAACTACCTTACATCGTTCATTCCTCTCTCCTCCGTTAAGATCGGTGCAGCGGTATCGTTCATTCTCTTCGGGCTCTGGACCATCCGGGGGGACAAACTGCATGATGAGGACAAGCGGTTTAACTTCGGCCCCTTTTGGACGGTAACGGCCGCTTTTTTCCTGGCCGAGATGGGGGATAAGACCCAGCTTGCCACTGTGGCACTTGCCGCCGATTTCAATGCCGTCATACCGGTATGGGTGGGGACAACAGCAGGAATGCTGTTCGCGGACGCTTTCGGTATCGTCATCGGAGTTGTACTGAACAAAAGGATACCGGAAAAACAAATCAAATGGTTCTCAGCCGGCGTTTTCATCCTTTTCGGGCTCTGGGGATTATATGGGCCTGTGATGCAGATGGGTAAATGATGGTAAGAGCCCGATGGTCCACCCGCCTTCTCGACCGGCACGCCTCGCGTACTGGTACCTGCCGCCTTGAATTGACTGTTTGCTCTTGACAAGCGTTCGTGGGTGCAATACTATTAAACACTTGTTTTAGAACGAGGGTTTCGCTGGTCGGGAACGCTGTTATCCGGGCAGAGTCAAGGAGCAGATCACAATGGTCACGAAGCGGGAAAAGGCAAATTATACGATCCAATCCGTTTCTCACGCCCTCGACATACTCGAGTCATT
>DATJZV010000166.1:0-33481 GCA_035498715.1 Nitrospirota bacterium | reverse complement strand
GGCCGTGTATATCGAGACCCGTTCCCCGTTGCTCCTTTCCTCAATTTTGCTTAATTCGCAACGGACGATAATGCCCTTCACATCGATGCTTTTCCCCTTGTCTCCCAGCTTGATCAAATATTCTTTGCCGACATTCAGTCTCCTGTCTGTTTTCAGGGCGACTCCGCCGAGGCTAATGTCAATGATTTCCACTCGGTCGGCCAAGATCATCTTGCCGTTTATTTCCATGATGTCCAATCTGAATCTCTTATGCCGTCTCTTGTCCTGCACTATATGCCGTCTCCAATTTTCGCTGTTTCCTTTGAACGCTCAGGGGGTAATAAGAGGTATCTCACCTGGCTCCATTATATATTTCCATCCGCTTTCGTGGGAGAGAAGTAATGCGACATACCCTCTATGGATTCAAGATACGCTCTGGTCCGATTGTGTAATGTTAGTAATGAAATTCATCGTCATAAATTCCATCCTTCATCATTTTCCGCGTGGTCCCTGCCCAGTCCGAAAAAATAATATCTTATCCGTCTCGTTGAATCTGGTTAAATCAGGGACATGATATTCCATAAGAAAGACATCGCTTCTAGTCATGTTCTAAATGTAATCACCAATTCTTTAGAGTATCGCGTATGTGCGAGTATTAAAAATTTCCCATGGCGCTGTTGATCAGAAAAAAATTGACATGATATTCAAGCTTATCTCGATCCCATTTATTTATTTGTTGTATTCAACCCTCTTGAAGTCGATATATCCACGCTCTACATCCGTGTGGATCAGCTGCACGCGCAGCCTGTGACCGACGTCCATCCCTTCAAAACCGCTCTCCAGTCTCCCTTCAATGGGCGGATGCAGAAGACGAACCCAGGTGCCCTTGGGAGAGGCTCCGGTGACGATTGCATCGAACCGCTCCCCCATCCTTGATTCCAGCAGCATTGCAGCCGCTGATTTCTTGACCTGACGTTCGACCTTCTTCGCCGCATCCTCCTTTTCTGTGCAGCGTTTCGCCAGTTCTAATAGTTCGGCCTTCACGTAGGGCGGCGAGCTTCCGTCTATCGCCGCCTTCAGCAGTCGCTGAGTGATCAAGTCCGGGTACCGGCGGTTCGGAGCTGTGGAGTGGGAATAATCCTTGACAGCAAGGCCGAAGTGACCGGCTGCATCGCCTCCCGGAAGCTCGACAATGTATTCACCCTCACCCATCAGCTTGATAACAGAAAGGGAAAGATCAGGAAACCGGAGCGGATCAGCAGCCTTCGCCTTTATCAGGACCTGCTCCAAAGCCGTTGAGCTGGGCTCCGCAGGCAGCTTGAAGCCATGCTCAGAAACAAGTTCGACGATCCGGTCCCACCGTTTGGGTGTTCGGACTACGCGTCGCAGTGAGGGCAGGCTCTTGGAATCGAGGTAGCGTGCGGTCACTCCGTTTGCCGCGATCATGAAGTCCTCAATAATGTCTTTAGCCCTGTTTTTTCTTTCAGCTTCAACGTCTTTAAGCTCGCCATCGTCAAACACGAGGCGGGCCTCTATGGTTTCGAGAGAAAGCGCACCGTGCATGTGCCGAAACGACTTCATCCGTTGGGCGACCCTGTCCTGGAGCCGGAGGTTCTCGGCGAGGGCATCAACCGCGCTGACTGCTGACGGCACAGGTCCTTTCCCCTCCAGCCAGCCGGCGACGCTGTTGTAGGCCAGCTTCGCATGATTACGGACCAGCGCGACGTAAACATCGGAATGCTGAACCGATCCATCCCCCGCGATCACCATTTCAATGACCATCGCATTCCGCTCCGATGCGTAATTGAGAGAAGTAAGATTAGTCGATAGCTTCTCGGGCAGCATCGGGAATATCCTGGCAGGGGTATAAACCGACGTGGTGTTTTGGCGCGCATGATCGTCGATTGCTGATCCTTTTTTGACAAGGGCGTCTACGTCCGCAATGCCAACTAGGACCTTCACGCTGTCATCGGGCATGGTTTCTGCAACGGTGAGTTGGTCCAAATCGCGTGAATCATCATTGTCTATGGAACACCAGATAAGGTGTCTCAGGTCACGCGTCGGCTCTGTGGCCCGTGTCGCGGGCCCGTGAATTTCATCAAGCTCGGCTAATGCCTGGGGGGAGAAATCCGGAAGAAGTCCCCGTTCGATCATCGCCCGATGGGCAATTCTTTGTAGGAGAACGCGGTGCTGTCTGTCATGGGTATCTATCATAGTGAGTAATCACATTATATAGGACAAAGTAAAAAAGTACAATATGGGAGAATGCAGACGTGAGCGGCTTTTTTATGGGTAATTCGTGCGTCATGCAGGAAAGGATGCTTTCATGCATCGTTAATTCTGTCAGGCAAAATAAGAATATTCCGAGTCAAGTCAGGCTGTGGGATGTCATGATATCAATCGTTGTCTGGTAGAAACTTCAGCAGAAAAGAGTTAAGCCTGTTTGTTTTTGCCCGGTGATCAGACAATGCATCATTAATAGGCGTACTTTTCCAACTTCTCCAGCACCTCTATGTGAAGGAATTCAGAAGGAACAATGCGGAACTCCACCACCTCACTTTTTTTCTCTTGCGGGTTTGTCTGTTGGGCAGCACCTTCAAAATAGGTTGCATATCTTATCCCGAGCTCGGGCTCCAATTGGAAAAGAGCATCCTGAATGAACCCGACCATTCGCTGAACCTTCAATCTCTCCACAATAGTCGCCCTCGTAAACCCGTATGAAGGGTAGCGGCCAATGATCAGCACTTGGCTAATCTCGGACCTCGTATGGTCATCCTTCATAAGCGACAGAAAAACCCGGGCGAGCTTCTGTAAATCATCCTGCGCCGATGCTTTCAGGGCGCCGTCCCCGGAGAACAGCAGGGATGTTTCCATGAGAATTGAACTCGACCTGATCTTAAGGCCCTTGATCGATTTTGTCTTGAACTCTTTCTCGAATATCGAGTTGATGTTCTTCGCGAATTCGTTTCGGGGTTGGGAAAGGGCAAGGGCTGGTTCCAGAAACCGCTGGATCTTGACTGCCCGGTAATAGAGGAGGGCGCTCAACAGCACCAGGCCGATCAGCGTGATGCTGAAGATCGGTCCGGCCGGCGGCACGTATTTCCACAGGGATTTGACGTTCATGGCGCCGTTTCCTCCAAAAGGTCCAGTTTTTTGACCGCCGCCTTGAAGTCCGCCTCGGAGATGTTGGTCGGCTGGTGGATGGCCTTGTTACGCAATCCCAGTAAGTCGCTGAACAGTTCTTTCTTGAAGTGGCTAATGCGGCGGCCTTGCTCCATATCTTTCAGGCCTTCGGAAAGTGTCGGGAATGTCTTCCCGATCGCAGCGGCAGTGAATGCCTTCAGCCGTTTTTCAAGATAATAGCCCAGCAGGAGAGAGGCCACGACCTTTTCACCGGTCCGGTAATATTCCAATGCCTGCTCGGCCGATACGTTCCCCTTGACAATGCGGATGTTCTCCGTTGATTCGATTTCGCCAGGCGCCAGATTCTGTATTTTTTGGTAGACTTCCAGACATTTATCGATCATGTTCTTCTCAAGATAGGATTCGGCAAGGAGAAAGAGATCCCGAAGACTGTCCGCGCCTTCCCGCTGTTTCTTGGCAAAGGAATAGGCGCGCTGGAGGGCCTCCGTCTTGTCGTCCTTCTTGTCAAGAACGTCGAAATGTCTGGCCCAGCGTTTTCCCTTCAGCACATTGTCCTTCGTGAAGCGAAAGAGGCGTTCCGAAACCTCGCTCTTGTCGAGCTTGCCGCTGATGATGATAATGTTCAGCGTCGGATGGGTCTCAAAGAGCTCCGGCAAGGCGTCGATCCCTTCGTTCATCCGATCGAACTCGATATCGAGCGTCATGAGGTCGAATAACTGCGTCGTCAGGACCTGGACGGCCTCCCTGACGCTGACCGCCTCGTGAAAACGGAGATCGGGCTCATCCTTTCCGAGCGCCCTCTGAATTTCTAGCTTCAGAAGCTCACGGTCCTCGTAATCGTCGTCGGCAATCAGCACCTTAAACATCGAGCGCCTCCTCGACGAAGGGAAGATTGATCATGATTTCCGTGCCCGTTCCCGAAGCCGTATACTCCTTGCCGATCCGGATTTTCCCGGCATGGAGTCCGACAACGTATTTGGCAAAATAGAGCCCCTGTCCCCAGCTCTCGCCGGTGCCCCTCCCCTTATAAAAACATTGGTCCGCTTGTTGTTCATCCATCCCGACGCCCTCGTCCCGGACGGAGACCGTCACGTATCGTCTGTTGCCGTCCTGGTCCATCGTGCAGGACACCACAATGCGTGCACGAGGCTGATCTGGTTTTTTATACTTGACGGCGTTATCGATCACATTTTCAAACACGGTCTTCAGCAGCGGGGGGGCAGCATAGATCATGGGCAGGCTCACGCTCTCGCGAATCGCGATGTCGGCCAGGTCGCCGTATTGGACCACCAGTTCATTCAGCATGGCCTTGAGGTCGAAATTTTTAAACTCCACAAGGCTTGCCTCGCGTTCATCGGAAATTTTTTTAAAGATATCGATATCTGCGAACAATTTGTCCAGATTGTCGTCGATGCGCCCTTTAGCTTCCTGGGGGAGGCCGGGGAGCAGATCAATCCTTCGTTTGATCCTTCCGAGATTGTTTTTGAATTCATGCCCGATGGTGGCCGAGATATAGCGAATAAATTCATTTCGCCTTGCTATCTCCTGGTTTTTCAGTACAAGTAACATGTTCTCGCGCGCCCTCCGCTGTTTTTGTTGGTAGATGACGGACAGGTATAGGCTGAAGGCGGTAAAAGATACAATCATGGTCACAAAGGCGTAATAGGCAATCCTGTTGGACGAAGTAAGCTGCTCCTGCATGATGAAAAGGCGCTGGTCGAGGCTTGCCTCCTGGGGGATCAGTCCCTTCCACGGCATTAGCCACAGCTCGAGACGCGCAAAGGGCGGGAAGAACCGGTCAAGGTAGACCATGCCCAGGACGAGCCAGATAAAAATCATAATGGCTGTCAGTGCCAGTACCCTTGCCTTACTAAAAATGTTGGGATTCGACATAGCTCTGTAATGTATTACAAAATACGAGTTTTTTCAATAGGAAAAAAAGCCGGACTGTCAGTTAGGTAATTTGTAGGGCATGAAAGACAGGGGCAGGGTCATTCAGATCCCTCGGACGAGAGGAAAGTTCAGAGTGCACAGTTCCCCTCGTCAGAGAAAGAAGCTCTCATGTGGCGCAACAGATTACTTATGCCAAAATTGATCAATGACTTCTAACGGGCGAGAAAAACGCAGCGTGGTTGGAGGTGAATATGGGGGGATCCTTTTTCAGGATCAATGAAACAGCAGGGTGCCTTTTGAATTCATTGTCCAGGAACTGCCGTACCTCCTTGCGGTCCCATCCGCGGGGATGTCGGAAGCCGGTATAGAGTGGAAGATCCCCTTCATAGAACTGCTCGGTCTCATGCTCTCCTGCCTCCTTGCCGCACACGGGCATATTGAAAATCGCGAGGTTCAGGAACGTGATTGCGTCCGCGCGCTGCAGGACAAACTTTAGCGTCCTCCGAGCTTCCGTCACAGTCTCGGCAGGGGTGCCGAACAGAAGATAGACGTACGTGGCGATCCCGGCTTTCTTCAGGTTCTTCAAGACCTGCGACGCCGTCTCAAGATCGATCCCCTTCTGCATTGCATCGAGCACCCCTTGGTCTCCCGATTCCAGTCCGAGTTTCAGCATCACGCATCCCGATCGTTTGAGCTGCATGCAAAAATCACTGTCCGCGAGTTCCTTGCTTATCCTCGCAAACCCGTACCACGGGACGCCAATTGGATGTTCAGCAAGCGCACGCATGATCGCGGGGCTCACAGAGTTGTCGAGCAGATGGAGCAGGACGGGCTTGTGTTTTACGATCAAGGCATTGATATCAGCCATCGCCTGTTCCGCGGGAACGGGTACATAAGGATTGTTCTCGGCCGTTTCAGGACAGAATGAACACTTATTCCAATAACAACCGCTCGCTCCGCTGTAGGGGAGAATGAATCCCGGAGCAAGACAGCCATGAATCGGCAGGGATTCATAATCCGGCGTATAGTGATTGTGCTTCGCACTTTGAACGCCAAGCAGGTCGAGCAAGGGATACTCACCCGGACCCGTGATAAGGTGATCGATGAGGTCGCCAAAGGGATTCCTCCAGCCTGGTCTCTTCACCCAGGTACTCGCCAGCCCCCCGCCGAGGACGATCTTCAGACCGGGAAATTCCTTTCTTATGTATCCAATCATGGCGAACGCGCAAAGCGCTTGGCTTAGATAGTTCAGAGAAAATCCAATAAAGTGCTTGCTCCTCTGGTTATCCTCATTGCGGGCACCATGGTTCCCTTCGCGTTCTTCGCGCCTTCGCGTTGAGCTATTATTTTCAAGTATCTCATGCAGTCGCTTGCTAAAATAGTAGTAGAATGGGTTTTGCTCCGGATGGTCGGCTGCATGGATAAGATCAGCTATCCGCAGGGGCGACAGGTGCCGATGCTGATAATTGGCGAGACCCACGATTGCGCCGCTGTCTTTGGTGGATACGGCGAGCACACGGTTCACGTCCTTGACGGCCCGGCTGTATCGGTCAAGAGAATAGTAGGTTTGGGGGTCCCGGATCGCGTCAATATTTTTTGAAATATTTCGGACTGCTCTGCGGGTCCATATGTCCGATGCTTTCTGTGGTTGATCCAGAAGATACAGAAGGCCCTCGAGGTTCGCATCCAGTAAGCAGCAAGAGATGCCGTGCGCATGCAACGCTCCGGCAAGTTTGGCTATGCCCGCCGGCGGCTCACAGGGCTTTCCAATGGGAGGGGATATGAGGAGCATCCGGCATTATGCCGGATGCGGGTAACAATATCAAGAGCATTCGCTGCGGAAACGTCATTGCCTGCGACCCTTGGGTTTTATCGCCTTCAGACCTTCGATGATCTTCGCACAGACCTCTTCATGACTTAATCCAACGCAGTCGATGGTGATGTCCGCATACCGCCGGTATAAGGCGGACCGCTCCGCAAACAGATCCGTCACGCTCTGGTCCGGACGTTTTGCAAGACCTCTGGTCTCATAATCATGAACTCTCTCTTCCAGGGTCTGCAGGTCCACATCGAGAAAGACAACGATGCCGCCCGACTTCAAGTGCGTCATTGCGGTATGGCAGTACACGGCGCTGCCGCCGGTAGCGATGACATGGTTGTGGCAGTCGAGAGCGAGAAGGATCTTCCCCTCGATCGCGCGCAGGGCCGCGTAACCGTCCCGGTCGACGATGTCCTGCAAGGCCCGGCCTTGCTGCGTCTGGATAAGGACATCGGTATCGACGAAGTCCCGCCCCGTCAGTTTGGCCAGAATGACGCCCACGGTGCTCTTGCCCGAGCCAGGCATTCCGATCAGAACGATATTGGTGGGTTTTCTAGCCATTGTCGCATCATTCCCTGTCTATCAGTCCCGCAGATTTTCTCCGTGCCTCCGTAGTCATTATTTTTCCCCTGTTCTTTTCTTTTATTACGGTGCAGCAAAGCGGCGGAAAAACCACTCTTTAACCCCTTCCACTGCAGAGAGGTAGAACAAAACGAGTCCTGCCAGGATCAGGTAGAACGCTAATGGCGGCGGCACAAAACCGAAGTAGCTGCCGAGGGGTGTGTAGGGAAAAAGCACAGCCAGGGCTACGACCGTAAGGGAACACAGGGTAAGCCAGAAGCTGGGACGACTTTTAAACGGATTCAGGCGCGTGCGGATGATGAAGATGACAAGCACTTGGGTTGCCATGGATTCGACGAACCAGCCAGTGTGAAAAAGCTCTTCCCCGGCATGAAACACGTGAAGCATGATGTAAAAGGTCATGAAGTCGAAGATCGAGCTGATGGGCCCCACGGCCAACATGAAGTTGCGGATGAAAGTCATGTTCCAGTGCCGCGGGTGGGTGAGATATTCCTCATCCACGCTGTCGAGCGGGATGGGGATCTCCGACACATCGTAAAGGAGGTTGTTCAAAAGGATCTGCACCGGGAGCATCGGAAGAAATGGGAGGAAGAGCGTTGCCCCGGCCATGCTGAACATGTTGCCGAAATTCGAGCTGGTACCCATCATAATATACTTCATGATATTGCCGAAGGTGCACCTGCCTTCGATAACTCCTTCGTAAAGCACATTCAGGTCCTGCTCCAGAAGGATCATTTCCGCCGCCTGCTTTGCCACGTCCACGGCGCTGTCCACGGAAATGCCTATATCGGCTGAATGGAGGGAGGGGGCGTCATTGATGCCATCGCCCATGTATCCGACGACCCTGCCGCGCTGCTTCAAGGCGAGAATGATCCGGTTCTTCTGCGCGGGGTTCACCCGGCAGAATAGGTTCACATCCTCTACCCGAGCCTGCAGGGCCTGATCATTCATCTCCTGGATTTCCGCGCCAATCATTACGCCAATGACCGGAAGGCCGAGCTTTTCGCAAATATGCCGTGTCACCAGTTCATTATCGCCGGTGACGACCTTGACTGCCACGCCAGCATGGGTGAGCCTGGCCAATGCCTCTTGAGCGCTCTTCTTCGCCGGGTCGAGAAACGCGGCGAACCCGGCAAAGACCAGTTCTGTTTCATCATCAACTACTGCATGAGGATGATCGAGTTCAACCCGCTTCCACGCGATTCCCAACACGCGGAAACCGTCACGCCCCAGTCCTTCATGGAGTTTCTGGATCCGCTCCAAAACAGACTTGTCCAACGGCAGCAGATTCTCTTCTCCGTTCTCCTCATACATGGTTGAGAGACGGAGGATATCCTCAGGAGCTCCTTTGACCGCGAGGAGTCTGCTCCCCCCAGTTTCGACAAGGACGGACACCCGGCGCCGCTCAAAATCAAAGGGGCACTCGTCGATCTTGCGCCAAGCCGTTATATCGATTTCTCTGTGTTCGAGAATGGCGTCATCGAGCGGGCTCCTTAAACCGGTCTCGAAGAAGCTGTTCAGGTAAGCCAGCTCAAGAACGCGACGGCTCTCGCGGCCGTGACCGTCGACATGGCGCTCGAGCCGGATGCGCGCCTCGGTGAGAGTGCCGGTCTTGTCCGTGCAGAGCACATCCATGCTCCCCAGGTTATGGATAGATTCCAGCCTTTTTACGATCACCTTCTTAGCCGCCATGCGCATTGCGCCTCTGGCCAGAGTGACGGAAACCACCATGGGGAGGAGCTCGGGGGTCAAGCCTACCGCGAGCGCCACGGCAAAGAGGAACGATTCCAGCCACGCCCTATGGAACAGGGCATTGACCAGGACTACGAAAAGCACGAGAAGGATCGTAAGACGCATGATTAGCAGCCCGAAGCGTTGAGTGCCCTGCTCGAAAGATGTTGGTGGAGCCTTTGCTGTCAAGGTGTCGGCAATCTCTCCCAGGGCCGTTTCCGGGCCAGTGCGGCAAATAAGCACCGTCGCAGAGCCACTTACGACAGCGGTGCCCATGAACACGGAATTTTCTGCATCAGAGATATCATGGCCGCCTTCTGACAGATCGTGAGCAACTTTTTCCACGGGATAGGACTCACCAGTCAGGAGCGCCTGGTTCACGAAGAAGTCCCTTGCCTGCAGCACTCGTCCATCCCCTGGAACCAGATCGCCCGCGGCAAGCAGCACTACATCCCCCGGCACGAGCTCTGCCACAGGAATATCGCCGCTCTTGTTGTCACGCAGCGCCTGGACGCGGATGGCCACCGATTGGCGGAGCTGCTCTGCTGCCTTGCCTGCCCGGTGCTCCTGTATAAAATCCAGGGTAACACTCAAGACGACAATGGTGCTGATGATCAGGAAGCTGGTCACATCGCCTGTAAAGGCCGAGACAGCGCTGGCGACGAGAAGGATAATAACGAGGGGGTTTCGGAATCTGGCGAGAAACTGTAGGATAAGCGACCGCTTCCGCGGCGGGTGCAGCATGTTGAGGCCGACCAGCCTCAGACGGTCGGCTGCCTCGCTGCTCGAGAGACCGGTTGCTGTTGCGTTCAAGCGCCTCAACAGCTCCGGGACAGGTTGTTGCCAGAAGGCAGATTCCTTTTCGGAAAGGGAAACCGTCAACGTGTTGGCATCTTTTGATAACGTTTTCTGCTGATGGCTACTCATAATGATCCATCCGGCACAATCCCGGTCAGGCTGTAAGCAGCGTGGAAAAAATCTTACATTGTTGATGATTATGATATGAGTATAATTGAATTTGACGTCGAGATAAAGGGGAAAAGAACGAAGTGTGTTGAGGGTATGCGGAAAAGTCGGAGTCCCAAAACAGAGGCTATAAAACTGAGAACAGATGCCATATACAGGTACTGAATATTGCAGCTTGCGTGTTCTTTGTTATTGCGTTGCCAACGCGAACGACCGTCAAGAGCGTGGGGAGTTACTGCTGGCCCATGATTCCGTCTTACCAGATAAAATTAAGGAACCTGTACAGGGGCTTGAGATTGTTTCGGCGGCGCATCGAGGTGACAAACAAGGGTCCCGCTCCTCGCCATGACACAATAACGCCTGCATTCGTATTAATTGGCAGAGGCCATCAGTCGCTGCCTATCCTTAAAAAGCATGTCGCACTTATTCACGTAGAGCCTTATCACGATGCCTTTGCCGAACGTATGGTGAAGGACAATGTCGCCAACGTGGTATTTCGCAGCCATGCTGTAAACATGTTCTTTCCCCCTTGCTGCTGCCATACCGGCCTCCCAGATGATTTCTGCCGTAGCATCAGCGTCGCCCAGCTTTTTTGCTTTGGGCAACCGGACTTTTGGGGTGTCGAAGGGATCCCTAAATTTGTGGGTGCTGCCGCAGTTTTTACATCTCACCTTGGCTATGTCAGCTACATTCATTGCCATAATGGTATGGTCACGGTTAGACTTGCACCTCGTACAATAGGACGTAATGTCTTGACCTGCCGTATACTTTTCCAGCATAGTACCTCCTTGTTCCCGCTCAGCAATTTTTTCTTCCCGTTTGTACTGTGAAAGCGCTCAGAAAAAAGGTGGATTCGGAACGCATTTATCTACGCTTCGCGGATAACTGTACTATACACCTTTATCAAGAGAATAGATTTAACTCTTTTTTTTAATCCAGAGTGACAGATTCCAGTTGCCGGATGCCATATCGATGTATTCGCAAATGGCCAAAAGATAGAAATGGTCGCCTGGTTCGAATAAAAATCAGAGAATAAGCTTTTATCCCTCTCGTCATCTGCAGCTATGCGCAAAACTACCGCACTTGCCTTCACTCACCTTTTTTAAAAGGGAGTGTTCAACCCGTTTCTCCCCTCGACAAAAATCTTAAAATGCCTTAATATGCATTCCGGCATCACCACATTTTAAGGAGAGCAACAACTACCATGAAACTACACTTCACGAGAAACAACGGCCCTGTGGACGAGGGCATCGACGGTTTAATGGAGACTGCCGACGGCATCCGTCGTCCGGAATACGTTCGCGAAATGATCATAGCCGCGCTCAAAGCCGGCCAGGAGGACGACGAGCGCGCGGACCTGAAGCTCATGAACACAACGCTCAAGGAGATGCGATTCACGTCGAAGATCTTTGGCCCCTACCGGAACGTGCGCAAAGTCACGGTCTTCGGCTCTGCGCGGACGGAACGCGATGAGCCGGTATACGCAATGGCGCGTGACTTCGGCACGAAACTCGCCGAATCCGGCTACATGGTCATCACCGGCGGCGGGGGTGGCATCATGCAAGCCGTGAACGAAGGCGCAGGACCGGAGCATTCCTTTGGCGTGAATATCCGTCTACCCTTTGAACAAAAGCCGAACCCCGTGCTCGAGGGCAACCCTCGTCTCATCACATACAAATACTTCTTTAATCGCAAGGTGGCCTTTCTCAAGGAAGCGGACGCCGTGGCGCTGTTCCCGGGCGGCTTCGGTACGCTCGACGAGGCCATGGAAACGCTCACGCTCGTCCAGACGGGAAAACGTAATCCCTTGCCGCTCGTGCTCGTGGACGAGCCCGGAGGCACCTACTGGACAGCATGGATCAGGTTCCTCGAGGAAGAAATGCTCGCTCGGGGATATATCAGCGCATCGGATTTCTCGTTCTTCGAGAGGGTCAATTCCGGGGAAGCTGCTGTCAAGCATATCAACCGTTTTTACAGCCGCTACCACAGCATGCGGTATGTCAACGGGCAGCTCGTGATCCGGCTCACGTCGGCTTTGGCACCACATCATATCCGGAGGCTCAAGGAGCGTTTTCGTGACATTCTCCTGCCGCAGGGAGACATCGTGCTTTCAGGACCGCTGCCTGCGGAATCCGATGAACCGGAAATTGCCCATCTCTCGAGGCTCGTAGTGGATTTCAACCGCAAGGACTTCGGACGGCTCCGGAGTTGTATTGATGCAATCAATGAATACTGATTCACGTGAACTCCACGACGTGTATTGCGAAGAGCCCCCGTGATGAGGCAATCCTATTTTTCCGCATATGAACAGCCAGGATTATTACGCCGCTGGCTCGTAATATCAATGCTTGAATTGGCCCTCCTGATACTTAGGCCGTACAAGACCCTCCCCACTCCTCTTGACATTCTCCTTGTCGGTGATAAGATTTTATCATGCGACAATAACCAGCCAAACTGTATCTCTCACTACTACATTTGAATGATTTTCAGACTTTTACGCAGAAATGCCTAACAACTGCCAGGGAGGTGTTCTATGATAAGTCTTGAGATCAACGGCAAGTCTTACAAGGTCGATGTTGCTCCCGATGTTCCCCTGCTTTGGGTGATCCGCGAATGGCTCAAACTCACGGGAACAAAGTACGGCTGCGGCATCGGCATGTGCGGGTCGTGCACGATACACATTGACGGCAAGGCGCAGCGCTCCTGTCAGATTGCGGTAGCCGATGCGCAAGGCAAGAAGATCACGACCATCGAAGGGCTTCCGGAAAGCCACCCCATAAAGAAAGCATGGATCCAGGAACAGGTCCCGCAGTGCGGCTACTGCCAGACGGGTCAGATTATGCAGGCCGCAGCATTGCTTGCCGAAGACCCCCATCCTTCGGAAGAGAAGATCCTGCAGGCCATGGACGGCAACCTCTGCAGGTGCGGTACCTATTCGAAGATCAAGAGCGCAATCCGGCTCGCTTCGAAGGGAGGGAGCAGATCATGAAGACGAAAATCACGAGAAGACAGTTCCTGAAAATCACCGCGGGTACGGGCCTCAGCATAGCCGTTGCCGCAACGCCCCTCGGATATCGGTTGCTGTCCGCGGCAGAGATGGAGAAAGAACCCCTTAGCTTTCGGCCGAGCGTGTGGCTGAAAATAATGCCCGATAATACGGTGATCGTCGTGGTTAACAAGTCGGAGATGGGCCAGGGAGTGTATACCTCGCTGCCCATGATCGTTGCAGACGAACTCGATGCTGACTGGAAGAACGTCCGTATGGAAGTTGCGCCTGCGGCCGATGCTTATAAGGACCCGGAATGGGGCACCCAGGCCACGGGTGGTAGTTCAAGCATTCGGCATATGCATGAGCCCCTCAGGAAGGCCGGTGCTGCGGCACGCGAAATGCTCCTGATCGCAGCGGCCCGCGAATGGGAAGTAGCGGTCAAGGAGTGCGCTGTCGATCTTGGCAAGGTACGTCACCTCACGAGCAACCGCATGCTGACCTACGGTCAGCTCACAAAGGAGGCGGCGAAGCTTGAAGTGCCGCAAAACCCCTCGCTCAAGACGGAAAAACAGCTCCGGTACATCGGCAAGGAGATGCCGCGGTTCGACATGCATGACAAGGTGAACGGCACTGCCCAGTTCGGTATCGATTCCTTCGTGCCCGGTATGCTTTACGCAGCCATTGTCCGGCCACCGGCCTACGAGGCTGACCTTGTTTCCTTTGATAAAGAGGCCGCGCATGGAGTGGCCGGCGTTCGTGCCGTGGTGCCGATCCACAGCGGTATGGCCGTCTGCGCCGATACGATCGATGCTGCATGGAAAGGCCGGGACGCCTTAAAGCCGGTTTGGAAGAATGCTCGGCATGCCGACCTGAACACAAAGTCGCTTGAGAAGGATTTCATCGGCCACTTGGAGACCAAGGGCATCATTGCGCGGAATGACGGCGATGTGACGAGCGCATTAAAGGCAGCCGCAACGAGGATCGATTCGGTGTACCGGCTGCCCTTCCTTTCCCATGCGACCATGGAGCCGATGAACTGCACGGCCCATGTGCGCACAGACGGGTGCGATATCTGGGTACCGACACAGAACCAATCAGGCGTGCTCAAGGCTGCAATGCAGATTACGGGCTTAAAGCCGGAGCAGATAAACGTGCACACCACCTTCCTAGGAGGCGGTTTCGGCAGGCGCTTCGAAAGGGATTTTGTTGAAGAGGCGCTGCTTCTTTCCCTGTCCACGGCCAAACCGGTGAAGCTCGTATGGACGCGGGAAGAGGATATGCAAAATGATCTTTACCGGCCCATGAACGTGAGCAGGATACAGGCGTCGCTTGACAATGATGGCCGCCTCACCGGCTGGTCGCACAAGATCGTCTGCCCCTCCATCTTCGCCAGGGTGTTCCCGCAATATATGAAGAATGGCATTGACAATGCGGCCGTGGAGGGGCTGGAGAACATGGAATATGAGGTCCCGAACATCATGGTAGAGTACGTGAGGCTTGACACGCCTGTGCCTGTGGGGTTCTGGCGGTCAGTAGGAAGCTCGCATAATGCCTTTACCGTGGAGAGCTTCGTGGACGAACTTGCCCATGCCGCCGGAAAAGACCCGCTCGAATTCAGGCTCGGGCTCCTCACGAAGCATCCGCGTGCGCAGCGCGTGCTTCAAGTGGCTGCTGAGAAGGCAGGATGGGGCAAACCTCTGGCCAAAGGACAGGCCCGCGGCATCGCGTACCATATGTCATTCGGCAGTTATGTGGCCGAGGTCGCCGAGGTGTCTGCAAGCAAAAAAGATGGTACGATCAAGGTGCATAAGGTCACCTGCGCCGTTGACTGCGGTTCAACCGTGAACCCTGGGATCGTGTGGGCGCAGATGATGAGCGGTCTCACGATGGGCCTGAGCGCGGCATTGAAAGAAAAAATTGAACTTGCTGACGGCGGCGTCAAGTCGGCGAACTTCGGCGACTACGAACTTCTGCGGATGAGCGAAGCTCCAGAAGTTGACGTGTATATCGTGAAGAGTGGTGAAAAGCTCGGGGGGATTGGAGAACCCGGCGTACCGCCCGTTGCACCGGCAGTCGCAAACGCAGTATTCACCGCCACCGGCGCCCGAATACGGCAATTACCGATGAAGCCGGAAACAGTGCTCGAGGCCTTGAAACAGACGTGAATAACTGGTAGAAAATTTGCCGCGAAAGGCGCCAAGAACACGAAGAGAGTATAAACTTCGTGCTTTTAGATTTAAAAAACTCACGATTTATAGCGACTTCATGGTTCAAAGGGTTTTAGTTCTCCTTTGTTCTGATAGGGAGGAGGCACATGCACATCTTCGAAGAAGTCCTGAGGCTCAAGCATCAGGGCCGGATATCCGCCATCGCCACCATCGTCGAATGCCGAGGCTCGTCTCCGCAGAAGCAGGGCGCCAAAATGCTCGTGCGGGATGACGGCTCGATCATGGGGACCCTGGGGGGAGGCTGTCTCGAGGCCGATGTCGTCCAGGCGGCGCTCATGGCCATGAGGGACGGGGAACCTCTCACCCTCCCTTTCGAGCTAACGGAACGCGAGGGCGGACTGGTGTGCGGCGGCGCGGTTCTCGTCTATATCGAACCCGTCATGCTCGAACCGCACCTCGTGATTCTCGGCGCCGGCCACGTGGGCAAGATGCTGTCGAAGCTCGCGCGGTTTGCCGGATTCCGGGTGACCGTCGTCGATGACCGCGAGCAGTTCGCGAACAGAGAGAACATCCCCGACGCGAATGACCTCCTGGTAAAAGATTTTGTACGGGCCTTCGAGCAAGTACCCGTTGAAAAAGAAACCTTCATCGTGGTCGCGACGCGCGGTCATAACCATGACCTCGATGCAGTCAAGGCTGCGCTCGGTACCGCAGCGGGATATATCGGCCTCCTCGGCAGCAAACGGAAAAAAGCGCTCCTGCATAAAGCCCTCCGTGAGGTCGGGTTATCGGCAAACGATATCGACAGGGTCATTATCCCCGTGGGCATCGACATTGGTTCGGTGACGCCCGAAGAGATCGCTGTAAGTATCATGGCGCAAATCATTCAGCGAAGGAGAAACCATGGAGTTTCGAGTGTCAGCCGTGCTTCTTGCGGCAGGTTCTTCGAAGAGGATGGGATGTCCAAAACAGCTCCTGGCCCTCGGCCATAAACCGGTCATTCGGCATTGCCTTGACAACATCATCGCTGCGGGGATTCAACAGATCGTCGTCGTCCTCGGAGCCGAGAGCAACGGTACGGCAGCGGCTCTTCAGGGCCTCTCAGTAACTATCGTGGTGAACGAAAAAACTGGCAGCGAAATGGCCGAATCGGTGAGAATCGGCCTGCGTGCTCTTGAAGGTCCCTCATCAGGCGTTCTCATCTGCCTCGGCGATCATCCTCTTGCATCGGCAGAGACCATGAGAGCGGTTGCGCTCGCGCACCGGGAATCTCCCAATGACATCATCATCCCAGCCTATAACGGCAGACGGGGCCATCCAAGTCTCTTTCCCAGCGCGCTCCTGGACGAGATTTTCTCCGGCGGAACCTTGCGTAATATAATAGACAAGCATAGTCGCAAGGTCCGGATCATCGAGGTACCTGACGAAGGGGTGATCCTCGATATGGATACTCGTGAGGATTACGAGAATATGGTGAAACGGGCGGGATTTCGAGGAGAGCAATAGGACGCACGATCATTGCCCCGGCGACCTGCCTTCATGACATGATGGTTATTCCTCGACCTGTTCTTCCTCACTTGCATCCGGCGCAGGACGAGGATGAACAGCCGCCGCAACCCGAGCTGCTCGAAGAGCTTGAGGATGGCGCACTCGAAGCTTTCCCCATGCCGAAGCGTGACATAAGCTTGCCAGTTTTTTTCGAGCCGCATTTTTCGCAGGCGACCTCCGAATTTGATCCGAAGACCAGTTTTTCGAAATCTGTGCCGCAGGTGTTACAGTGATATTCGTAGATTGGCATAGCGCTCCTTTTCGTTTCAGCCGAAAAGAGAAATCCCCCGTCATAAGGACCAAATTCTGAATAAAATAGAGGTTCCAATGATACGCTTGTAAACGGTTTAAACCATGAAACCCGGAATTTGGAAATTGTTTGGGATTTGCAGCTTCGAATTTAAATTTATATTTTCTCCAGTTTCTTCCAGTCCGCCAGGAACTTTTCGATCCCGATATCCGTGAGCGGATGTTTCACGATCTGGTCTATGACGCTGAACGGAATCGTGGCGATGTGCGCGCCGGCCAAGGCAGCGTCCACTACGTGGAGCGGATGCCGCACGCTTGCAACGATCACCTCCGTTGGATAACCGTAGTTGTCAAAGATCGTGACCACCTGGCGCACGAGGTCCATGCCGTCATGGCTTATGTCATCGAGCCGACCGACGAAGGGGCTCACATACGCCGCGCCCACCTTGGCGGCGAGCAGAGCCTGCGCCGGTGAGAACACCAGCGTCATATTGACCCTGATGCCCTTCCCCGCGAGGATCTTCGTGGCCTTGAGGCCCTCTTTGGTCATGGGCAGCTTCACGACGATGTTCTTGTGGATCTTTGCGAGATCCGTGCCCTCGACCACCATCTTGTCCGCTTCGAAGCTCACGGCTTCGGCGCTGATCGGGCCGTCCACGATGGAACAGATTTCAGTAATCACCTGTTTGAAATCCCTTCCCTCCTTGGAAACAAGGGACGGGTTGGTGGTGACGCCGTCGACAACCCCGAGACTCGCCGCCTCGCGAATTTCTTTCACATTTGCCGTGTCGATAAAAAATTTCATGCTTCATCCTCTCTCATCCTAGTCTTGTACAACTTCTGTTCACACCATGACGGTCTATGCCGCACTGAAATCCGCCACTATACCTTACTTCCGTCTTCCTTTTTTATTTCCCATTTACAAGTGCTTCTTCCAATAACTGCACCGTATGGACGACGTCGATATCAGAGCCTGCCCGCCGCAAGGCTTCCCTTATCTGCAGCCGGCAGCTCGGACAGCCCGTAACGACCACAGACGCACCCGTTGCTATGATCATCGCAGCCTTGTCCCCACCGATTGCATTCGAGAGATCTCCGTGCGTTATCCGCATCATACCACCGAACCCGCAGCACCGGTCCGCGTTCTTCATCTCCACAAGCATGAGGCCGGGAACGGAGCGGAGCACGGCCCGTGCCGTCCCTGACAGGCCCTGTCCCCTGCCAAGATGGCAGGGATCGTGGAAGGTGACGGTCTTCTGCACGGTGCGGAGAGCCTTCTCCGAAAGCTCATGAGACAAGAACTCATGGATGTCGAGTACGCGGGGCATCCCCGCTCCGGGCGGAAGCAGTTTAGGGTATTCCCTCTTAAATGTCAAGCCGCAGGAGGCGCAGGCAGTGACAACAGCATCGACCTGCAGCCCTGCAAGGATGGCGCTATTATTCAGGGCAAGATCTTCTGCGCTTTTCCGGTCGCCCAAGGACAGGTGCGGCCGTCCGCAGCACTGCAGGCCTTTCGGCACGATCACTTCGTGTCCGATCGCGCTCAGGACGCTGGTAGCCGCCTGTCCGATGTCCTGCTGGAAGTGATTGATTGCGCATCCTGGGAACAGGGCAATCCTGCCCTGGGCCTTTTTTCCCGTGACAAATCCAGCCCCGAGCCGGCGACCACTGGCACTCATACCATTCAGGGCTCCTCCCGGGTAGTGCAGAACGAACGGCGCGAGCCATGCGAGAAAATGCATGGCCACACTGCTCTTGAGTGAGGAGGAAAGGATACGGTTGATGAGCCCGAGGCCCGATTCTCTGACCGCTTCTTGCTTTGCCTCCGCGATGATCTCTGTTACCGGAACATTGCTCGGGCATGATGCCTCGCAGGCCAGACAGCCTGTGCACGTTGCCAGTCGATCCCTGAATATCGCAGAGACTGTGAGCTTCTTGTCGAGCACTGCCTTGATGAGCGCCATACGCCCGCGCGCGGAAAGCGATTCCGAACGTTCCAGAATAGCGGGCGGACATACCGCACCGCACGCTCCGCACTTTACGCAGCGGGAAATCTCCTGCCGGTACTGCTCCAGGAGCGCGAGTGAGGCCGTCTCGGGTCGGATTGTCTTCATGGCAGGATCGTCACGGGCGTGCCGAGGGATACGACGCTGTAGATTTCATCCACATCTGTATTGTTCAAGGCAATACATCCGTCAGTCCAATTTTGCCGGGAGAGCGCCTGAGGGGAAACCGAATCGTCAAGCATCCTCCCGTGTATCCCCACGGCCCCTCCGAGCTCGGTGTCCCACGGAGGTTGCTGCCGTTCATCAATCGCTTTTTTGATCATCGCATACTGATTCGGCGTTATGATGTTAAAACGGAGGCCATATGCCGCATGCTTTATGCCTGGATAACTCAGCCCCAGGAACTTATAGAATCGTTTACTGTTGTTCATGCTGCAGATATAGAATTCTCCCTCGGGAGTCCTCTTATCACCCGTCATCTGTTTATCTCCGTCCCGGTAGCCTTTACCGAACACCGCGTGGTATGTCTTGACTGGCGTATTCCCCATGTAGAGAGTAAGGGTGTAACGAGATTTCCAAATCACGATCCTGGGCTGTCCATCCTGCGATGAACGAGTGAAGGAAGATGTCGGGTTTTTATTGGCAGGAACCTCGGGAGCGGGGGAGATACCGCTCAGCAGCAGCAGCGACGTCACGAGCCTCAAGGAGAAAAAAATTTTTCTGCGAATCTGCGCCATTCCTTGCATCTGAATCAGTTCCGGCTCTTCTCTTCATACCGTTTCGCGCAAGTCTCGCTGCAGAAGTACAATAGCTTGCCGCCGATACGCAAGGCCGTGGAGCGGGCCTTGACCACATAGGTTTGGCACTCTGGGTCGAGCACCATCTCCTCGCCTCGGAGCTGGTTCCTCTTTTCCCCTGCGTGGTAAGCCTCGCGAGCGGAACGGAAAACCGTTCTAAGGGCATAATAGATGACGAGGATGAAGATAAGAGTCAGGACATTGCGGATCATTTTGTGTCCTTCTGATTGATTGCTTTTATGAATATCACGATATTCGACCTCATGGAATCCACCTGGGGATGGTTCGGTACAGCCACCGACGCTCTTCCCACACGCTGATTACGCTTTGATAATCCTTCTTGTCAAAGGCGCAGGCAGCCCTCAAGTTGTAGCGCGCGGTCACATGCCCCGACCCGCATGCTAACGCCTGATGGTATCCGGCGAGCGCCTGGGCGGACATCCCGGTGTAGCGGCAGGCCTCACCCATGACCGTACATGCATCCGCGTTATGCGGTTCAATCAGGAGAGCGTGTTCATACATGGTCAATGTTTTTCCCCATTGTTCGTTGTCGTGGAGCAGGCCGTTCAGTCCGGACTTCGACAGTCATGCACCGACATTCTCTGCTAATGCCTGAAATGCCTCATCCCCGTCATCACCATGGCGATGTCGTGCTCGTTCGCGGCTTTGATCACCTCTTCGTCTTTAAGGGATCCGCCTGGCTGGATTACGGCGGTGACACCCGCCTTGGCCGCCTCGTCTAGACCATCACGGAACGGGAAGAAGGCATCCGATGCGAGCACCGTCCCCTTGAGCGTGAACTGCGCCTTCATCACGGCGATGCGTACGGAATCGAGGCGGCTCATCTGGCCCGCGCCGATGCCGATGGTCTGGTCCCTGGTCGTAAAGATGATCGCATTCGACTTCACGTGCTTACACACCTTCCAGGCGAAGGCGAGAGCCCCGTACTCGTCGTCCGTGGGCATTCGTTTCGTCGACACCCGCAGGGACCTGATATCAGCAATCTTTCCGAGATCGCGGTCCTGGTAAATAAGCCCGCCTACAATCTTCTTCATGTCCATACCCTCAGGCGTCCCCGCTACCTTGGGACCGACATCGAGGAGCCGGACGTCCTTCTTCCGCTTGAGCTCTTCGAGAGCATCGGGCGCAAACTCTGGTGCCACCACCACTTCCACGAAGGTGGCGGTAATCTCCTTCGCGGTCTCAAGGTCCACCATCCGGTTGAACGCAATGACGCCGCCGAACGCCGAGACAGGGTCGCAGTCACGGGCCTTGCGATAAGCCTCGGCGAGCGCATTCGCCGTGGCCACGCCGCAGGGGTTATTGTGCTTCACGATCACCGCAGCGGTCTGGTCATACTCTTTCACGAGCTCGAGGGCGCTGTTAGCATCGAGGAAGTTGTTGAAGGACATCTCCTTGCCCTGGAGCTGCGTTGCATTGGATACGGACGGCTCCTTGCGGCCGAACTCGCGGTAGAACGCGCCCTGCTGGTGCGGGTTCTCGCCATACCGCAGATTCTGCACCTTCTCGAACTGGAGCGTAAGGATGTTCGGAAAACGGGTCTTCTCTTCGGCTGGTACCTGGCCGTCAAGGTACGCCGATATCGCGCTGTCGTACCGTGCGGTATGGAGGAAGACGGTACGGCAGAGCTCGAATCGGGTTTTTGCGGAGACCTCGCCTGTCTTCTGAATCTCTTCGAGTACGCGGCCGTAATCGCGGGGCGATACCACCACAGCCACGTCCGTGTAGTTCTTTGCCGCGGAGCGCAGCATGGTCGGGCCGCCAATATCGATGTTCTCGATAGCCTCTTCAAGCGTGCAACCCGGTTTGGCCACGGTCTGCTCAAAGGGATAGAGATTCACGACCACGAGATCGATGGGCTCGATGCCGTGCGCTTTCATCTGTTTCACGTGTTCGGGGTTGCTCCGCCTGCCGAGAAGTCCGCCGTGGATCTTGGGGTGGAGGGTCTTCACCCTGCCGTCGAGCATCTCGGGGAAGCCCGTGAACTCGGACACGTCCTTCACCTTGACACCGCCGTCGCGCAAGAGTTTTGCCGTCCCGCCGGTTGAAAGAATTTCAATGCCGAGCTTCGACAACCCTTTGGCAAAATCGAGGATGCCTTCTTTGCTTGATACACTGATAAGTGCGCGCGTCACCTTGCCCACGGTATGCCTCCTAGATGAGTTTTTTGCGAATAATGACGTAAAATTTTAACCGAAACGGAAGGTAATGTCAACGGTTTATACCCGCGGAAGATGCTGTTTTTGTTGAATGATCCTGTTATGATGGATAGATACAGTCAATCATCCAACGACATTATACTCCCGTACGCGGAACGCAGCACCGAGCTCGTCTGCAATCTTCCGACACGCATCAATATCCACCTCGGGGAGCGATACCACGGTGACCGTAACATCAGGAATGTGCTTCTTCGCCTCTTGAATGAACGCCTTGACCGCCTCGTACGTTTCGATACCGAACTGAGACTGGGTGATCTTATGGTAGAGATCAGCATTCTGGGCGTTCAGGCTCACGCTCACGGCGTCTACGAGTCCCGCGAGCTCGGGCAAGACGTTCCGCCTGTAGATAAGATTGGCGTGGCCATTTGTGTCGATCCGTACCCTACCGCCCCGCTTCTTCACCTCCGCGGCTACGGTCTTGACCACATCGAGCCGCAGGAGCGGCTCACCGTATCCGCAGAACACGATTTCGGCATACCGCTTCGGATCGCCAATCTGGGTGATCACCTGCTCTGCCGTGGGCTCCTCTCGAAGCCGGAGGTTATGCCCTTTGACGAAGTCGGTGTGATAGCGCACGCAGAAAGTGCAGGCCGCCGTGCAGCGGTTCGTAATATTGAGGTACAGCGAATTCCTAATGGGATAAGTTATCTGACCACGCTCCGGGATCTTCCCGATACCGAAGAGCTGCATGGCGTTGAAGCTCGTGATCCTCGTTACGTCGTCGAAGGCAAGGCCCTTGATCTTCGCTACCGCCTCTGCAGTGTGGCGAACGAACGCTGGTTCGTTGCGCTTGCCGCGTTCGGCCTGTGGTGCCAGATAGGGCGAGTCCGTCTCGATTAGCAGGTGCTCGATCGGGATTTGCCTCACGACCTCACGGAGGGACTCCGCTTTGGGGAACGTGACCGGACCTGCAATGGAGATTGAGAAGCCCATTTCAATGACCTTCCTCGCCATCGCCACGTCACCCGAAAAGCAGTGCATGACCCCGCCGAGGTCCGGCGACCATTCCTCGGAGAGGATCTGGATCGTGTCTTCGTGCGCGTCGCGATCGTGGACAATAACGGGAAGATCGAGCTCGCGCGCCTCACGCAACATATCGCGAAATTTTCTCTTCTGATCCGACCGGGGAGAATGCTCGTAATGGTAGTCGAGCCCCACCTCACCATACGCGACAACCTTTTTATGCTTCGCTAAGTGTCTGAGTATCTCGTAGGCCGGATGGAGGATGTCCTTGACCTCGTGAGGGTGGATACCGATGGCGGCATAGATCAAATCGTACTTGTCCGCAAGCAGCACAGCGTCGCGGCTCGATTCGACGGTGGTCCCAATGGTAACGATATATTCAACTCCCGCTTCCCGTGCCCGTTTGATCACGTCATCGCGGTCGTCATTGAACTCGCGCATCTCAAGATGCGCGTGAGTGTCTATGAGCATCATCCTAACCTGATTTGTTTACCTTCCCGATCAAGATACGGCCGAACTGTAATCTGTATGCGCAAGACGGCGTTACGCTCTTTGCTGTTAGCTGATGGCTCATGAACCGTGATCCATCAGCCATAAGCTCTGTCTGGAGTCTCTCACTTCACCCTGCTCCCGGGCTTGATCTCCCGGTCAAATGTTACTACAGCGAGGGCATCACCACTGTTCGCAGCAAGCAGCATGCCTTGGGATTCGACACCCATGAGTTTGGCAGGCTTTAAGTTAGTCACGACCACGATGGCCTTTCCCATGAGATCCTCAGGCGTATAGCTTTTCCCGATGCCGGCCACTACCTGGCGCGTTTCGGTGCCGATATCAACCTTCAGCTTCACGAGCTTCTCAGACTTCTCAACGCGCTCGGCTGCGACGATCTTTCCTAGGCGCAGATCGACTTTCATAAAATCTTCGATCCCTATCAGCTCCGGACCTGCGCCCTCGGGTTTTGATGCTGGTTGTTGCAATGGTTCGTTTTTTTCCATCTTCGTCTCCGTATTTTTCTTCAAATCAATGCGCGGAAAAAGCTGGGCTCCCGACCGGATAGTTGTACCTGTGGTCAGCTTTCCCCACGAAGATTCTTCATCAAGGAGGCAGGAGTCAATCTTCTTCTCAATGCCGAGACTATCCCAAATCTTCTGAGACGTTGAAGGCATCACGGGATAAACGTACAACCCGATCAGTCTGAGCGACTCCGCGAGATTATAGAGCACGGACCCGAGCCGATCCATATCCTTGCTCTTCGCGAGCGTCCAGGGTGCGTTCTCCTCCACATACCGGTTTGCGCGCATCACGAGCGCCCAAATATCCTGGAGGTAGCGAGTAAACGCAAGCACCGAAAGGTCTTCGTCGATCCTGCCCGGCGCCAAAGCCGCGGTCTCGCGCAGTTCCCGGTCGACAGGCCGCTCCGGACCTGACGGAGGGATATCGCCGTCAAAATATTTCCCGATCATCGTGACGACCCTCGAGAGCAGGTTCCCCAAGTCATTGGCGAGCTCCGTATTATACCTCGTAATAAAGGCCTCTGTCGAATAATCCCCATCAAGGCCGAACGGGACCTCCCGCAGTACGAAATAACGAAAGGCGTCTGAGCCGTAAGCTTCGACGACCTCGTTCGGGTCGATGACGTTGCCAAGAGACTTCGACATCTTTTTCCCTTCCCTTGTCCACCATCCGTGCGCGAAGATATTGCCGGGGAGCGGCAGCCCGAGCGCCATGAGCATGGTGGACCAATACACGCTGTGTGTGGTAAGGATATCCTTGCCCACGAGGTGATGGTCAGCAGGCCACCAGAATTTTTCACGCTCAGAAGGATCAGCTGACCCCTGTGCCGAGGGACTGAGGTATCGAGTGGCAGAGAAGTAGTTTACAAGCGCGTCGAACCAGACATAGGTTACGAAATCTCTGTCAAAAGGTAACTCAATTCCCCAGGAAAGCCGCGCCTTGGGACGGGAGATGCAGAGATCGCTCAGGGTCTGCGTTTTCAAAAAACCGAGAACCTCGTTGCGTCTGCTCTCGGGCCGGATGTAGTTCGGGTTATCCTCAATGTGCTTGATCAAACGCCCCTGGTATTTGCTCATCAGGAAAAAATAGTTGTCTTCCAAGATGTGCTCAACAGGTCTGCCACAGTCCGGACATGTTCCTTCCACAATCTCCTTTTCGGTCCAGAACCGCTCGTCAGGCGTGCAGTACCAACCTTCATAAGTCCGCTGTTCGATTTCGCCCCTGTCGAAAAGCTTTTGGAGCAGTTCCTGCACCACAATGATGTGCTCCTTATCAGTCGTCCGTATGAAGGCGTCGTTTGATATCTCGAGCTTTTTCCAGAGAGCATGGAAGTTCTTTGACATAAGGTCTGCGTGCGCCTTTGGCGTGAGTCCCCGCCCCTGTGCTGCTTTTTCTATTTTCTGGCCATGCTCGTCGGTGCCGGTGAGAAAGAACACGGGGTCCCCGAGCAGCCGGTGGTAGCGCGCGAGCGTGTCAGCTGCGATCGTCGTATACGCATGCCCGATATGCGGCACATCATTCACATAATAGATAGGTGTCGTGATGTAAAATTTTTTTGACATGGTTATTTGACGAACGAAATGCAACCGCTTGCAGAAGCTTTTTTATCCTAGGAAGTGAGAGCTCTCATCTCGCGGACTTACTCTCCTCCTCCGCTCGGCCCCTGTGGCTTATTCTCGCCCTGGCCCTGCTTCTTCTTTTTGCGCCAGAACCGGCGTCTTTTCTTCTTTCCTGCCTTCTCCCCTTCCTGCTGCGGCCGCTGCGCCTTCTGCTCCTGCTGCTTTTCTGGCTTTGGCTGCTGTTGTCGTTCCCGGGGCTGCTCAGATTGAGACTGCGCCTTCTTTTCTTGAGGTGCATTCCTTCTTCTCTCAGACTTGTCGCCGCCCTTGTGTCCGGTTACTTTCGGTTTTTCCCTTTGCTGCTCCTGCTGTAGCTTGCGTTCCTCTTGGCGTCTTTTATCGTCGGCAAGCCGACGTTCTTCGGCTACCTGTCGCTCCTCGGCGATACGCCGCTCTTCATCTTCCTTCTTTTCCTTGACTGCCGTCTCGCGCATGTCGGCGACATCTTTCTTGATTTCATCGTACATTTCGTATTCGTACGAAAGGCAACAGAGCAGTCTGCCGCAAACCCCCGATATCTTGGCAGGGTTCAGCACCATTTCCTGCTTTTTGGCCATGCGTATGGAAACCGGCTCAAAGTTCTTCAGGAATGCTGAGCAGCAGAGTTCCCTGCCGCAGGGCCCGAACCCGCCGATCATGCGTGCCACGTCGCGCACGCCAATCTGGCGCATCTCGATCCGGCTCTTGAGCTTGTAGGCGAGATCCTTTACGAGTTCGCGGAAATCGATCCTTGTCTCGGAAAAGAAGAAGAAAGTCACCCGCGATGCATCAAAGGAGTATTCCACGCGGATGAGCTTCATTGGCAGTTCACGCTCGGCAATCATGTCCTGGGCCATGATGTACGCCTCAGCCTCACGTTCCCGGTTCTTTTCCTCTTTGGCTATATCGTCGTCAGTGGCCTTGCGCAGGATCTTCCGAATGATTTTCGTACCCCGCCCTTTGGCTTGCTCGTCGGGGAATCCTTTCCCTTCAGCCTCATCAATGTCAATCTCAACCCCTTCCGGGATTTCGGGAGCTACAGGAGGAGCTTCGGGAAGTTCCGCAGCACCAGTGCCCTCGGACCTCCTGATCCGCACGACGTGGGCAAACCCCGGACCGCGCTCGGAATCGACAATGACCTTGTCTCCCAGTGAGATTTCAACGTCGGTGGCGTCGAAATCATATACCTTCCAGTTTTCTCGAAAGCGTACACCCGCTATCTTCTTCGTTTTATTGGTCATTTTTTTGTTCTGTCTTCTTTATTATAGTCCGCAATGAGCATTAGATTTAGCCGTGCGCCAGCTTCAGGAGCAGATTCTCCGCCACCAGCTGGGGACTTACGCGGCGCTCAAGCAGTCTGCTACTCGTCGTAAACAGTGCCATGTCAGCGAGCATCCGCTGGAGCGTAACCCCTTCTCCCCACTGGAGGTGAAGGTCCTTGGCCTGCCCGTGAACGAGGAGCCTTTCATCGCCCGTCACACGGAAGACGAGGGCGTCGCGAAGCCACTCGACCCCGATGTCAAGCAACCGTTCCAGCCGTTCTCGGTCCTTGGAGAACACCTCTGCCTGTGCGAGCACTTCGCCCGCATTCATCTGCCCCAATCCGGACCAAAGCACCATCAGCTCTTCCCGCATCGCCTTTTCCTGTTCCACATCCATCGCGAGGCCGCGGCCTAGGCTCCCCTGCGCGAGCGCCGCAAGAAACCAAGCGTCCTCCTCGGAGAGGCCGCGCTTCCGCATGAGCGCTTGCGCGAGGATCGGTCGCGGAAGTGGAAGGAATCTGATCTCCTGACACCGCGAACGGATGGTTGGGAGCAGACTCTGCGGCAAGGGGCTGATCAGGACGATGAGTGTCTCGCCCGGCGGCTCCTCAAGGGTCTTGAGGAACGCGTTTGCCGAACTCGGATTCATGCTCTCGGCACCGTCAACGATCAGGATCTTTTTCGCACCTTCGAACGGTTTGAGCGCAAGATCGGCCTGCGTCTGCCTCACCTGATCGATCTTGATCTCATCACCATCGGCAGCCAGGATATGCACATCTGGATGAGTTAGGGCGGCGACCATGCGGCAAGACGGGCATTCTCCGCACCCGCCAGATGATCCCGCGTTCCGGCAATTCACGGCAGCGGCGAGCGCAAGCGCCGTCATCTTCTTACCGATACCCTCCCCGCCCGAGAACAGGTAGGCATGCGCAAGGGTCTTGTTCGCGAGAGCCCGTTTAAGTATTGTGACAGGCCGGTCATGACCTGCTATTTCCTCAAATGAGAGATGGTTCTGCAATGCCCGATACCGTTATAACAATCTTTCGTATTTCCATCTCGATCCTGTCCTGTGCGGGAGACGCGTCCACGACCCGGATGCGTTCCGGCTCCTTCTTCGCCAAGGTCAGATATCCCTGCCTCACCCGTTCGTGAAAAGCAATCTCTTCGTTCTCAAAACGTGCTTCTCCCTCAAGCCCGCGGCTGTTGTTCCTCCCGCGCGCACGGGCAAGCCCCGCGGCAGCATCAATGTCGAGAAGCACGGTAAGGTCTGGCCGCATCCCTGCGGTCACGATCCGGTCGAGCTCCCCGATCATATCTTTGTCCAGCCCCCGTCCGTACCCCTGGTATGCGAGTGTCGCATCAGAAAAACGGTCGCACAGAACAATGGTGCCGGCGGCGAGAGCAGGAAGGATAACCTCCCTCAGGTGCTGCGCCCTGCTTGCTGCGTACAAAAGGAGTTCCGCCGAGGGATCGAGCGCCTTGTTCGCGGGGTCGAGCAGGATCCTTCTGATCTGGTCGCCGATCGGCGTCCCGCCAGGCTCCCTTGTGAGCACAATCTTGATGCGGTGGGACTTTAGGTGGTTCGCGAGCAGGATTATCTGGGTGGATTTTCCGGAGCCCTCGATTCCCTCGAAGGTGATGAATGTCCCCTTCATTTACTTGAGCTCCGCGGCAGCATCATTCCCCGCCCTGAGTGCGGGATTAGATGTAAAAAGGAGCACCTGTATCTTTGTGCCAAGGGCACGGAGTATTTGGCATGCCGCCTGCTGTCTGGCGGGGTCGAAGCCAGTGAGCGGGTCATCGAGGATGAAGGGCAACCGATACTTTCCTGCGATCGCCTCGATGAGTCCGGTCCGCAGACAGAAGTAGACAAGGTCCCTCGTCCCGTGGCTCAGGTCCGAGAAGTTCAGCTTCGAGTCGTCCTTGAGATGCACGACCGGATCTCCTTCCGGCCCAATCTCAATCCTCATATACTTGCCTGCGGTAACGGCTGAAAGATTCCGCTGCGCTGCGGCCTCGACCGCCGGCATGAGCGTCTCTGTCTCGATCCCGCCGATCCGGCTCGCAATGCCAAGTTCCCTGAGGAATCCCCCTTGGCCTCCGACCGACGCCGGTGCCGCAAAACCGGCAAATAGCTCCTGGCCCTCGCCGCCGAAGTCCATAGGCATCCCCGCGGACGTTTCCGACTCAATCCGCTCGATATCCTGCCTGATGCTGTAAGTATCGACAGCATACTGTGCGACCGCGCGTGCAGCCTTTTCGAGGTCGATAGATTCCTGCTGCTGGTTGGAGTATTCGGCCTGCAAGTCCTCAACCGTCAGGCCGCCAAGCGCATGCTTCCGCTGTTCCTCGATATCCTGCCGGAGCGAAAGAAAATACCGGTAATTATCCGCCTTGTCTTTGAGCTCCCGGGTGGTCGCGGAACCCGTGGCTTTCATGCAGGCCATGACGGCGGATCCTCCCTGTTCAAAGTTCTTCTCAAGCTCGCCAAGTCTCATCCGCAGCGATTCCTCTTCCATCATAAGCTGCTTTCGCTGAGCGTTTTTTCGCTGCCCTTTGTACCACGCAACAACGATCAGCAGGAGCGCCGCAAGTACGCCGAGCGGGAAAAAGTGCGCCTGTTCCGTCGTAAGAATGAATAGTCCTGCGATAACCGACAGGCTCCCGAACACCGCCCCCAGGATGAACAGCTTGTCCGTCACGAGATTCACCGGTGGCATCTCGGCGAGCTGCATATTCAGCCCTTCGATCTCCTTGGTAAGCTCATCGGAGTCGGCCATCTGCTGTCCCTGACGTCGCTCATGCTCCTCGATGAGCACATCGAGATTCTCCGGCAATGCGCTGCAGCCCTTGAGTTCGCCAAGACTTGCCTCGATTTCCGAAGCACGACGGTCCAGTTCTTCGAGCCCGTCCAGTTTTTTCTTGATTTCATCAAGTCGAAGCTTTGCCGACTGCGCACGGTAGTCGGCGTCCGCCGCCTCCTCGGCCTTGCGGAGCGTCTCCCGGAGCTGGGCGATCCTTGCCTCATTGGCAGCGGCATTGCCTCCTGCGGCCGGAGCTGGTTTTCGTGCCGAGGTCGGCCGCGCCGCTGACGCCTGCGGAATGGACGACCAGGACTGTGCAGCGTAGTGCTCCCGCCGGAAGATGAACAACCTTCCAAATTCCTCTTCGGTTATTCCGGCTGTGAGGCCGGCCATGAACTGCGCCGTGCCGTCCCAGTCCTTATGGAGAAGTTCGAACTCCTTGGTGGAGCCGTTGTACTTGGAGAGGTTCACAGCACGCTTTGAAAAATCCTGAATGACACGGTAATAAGTCTGATCATCCGAGAACACCACGAGGGCCGCACGCGATGCGTCGGGGGTGTACTTTGATAGAAGCGGTTCCGCGAACCCCGCCCGGCTGTTCGGGAAGAGCAGGCGGAGCATGGAATCGACGGACGACGTCTTCCCCGACTCATTGCCGGCAGCGACAAAATTAAAGCCGCGCTGGAACCTGAGGCGAGCAAGTTCGCGGATCCCCCGCACTCCCTGCATCACAAGCTCCACTAGGAACATGTAATCGCTCCTTTCAACGTATATATAGCATCATACTATAGCGCAAGTAGAACCAAGTTGCAACAGGGAAAAACCCAGCTACAGCCTCTCCAGCGCCTTCTTGAGCGCCTCGGCCTTCTGGATGGTCTCGAAATATTCCCGCTCGGGATCGGAATCGGCGACGATGCCTGCGCCGACTTGTATATGGGCCATGCGGTCCTTGATCACGAAGGTCCTGATTATAATGTTGAGGTCCATATCTCCAGCGTTTGAGAAATACCCGATAGAACCGGTATAGGGCCCACGCGCAACGGGCTCGAGCTCGTCGATGATCTCCATACACCGCACCTTGGGAACCCCTGTGATCGTACCGCCTGGAAACACGGACCGGACGAGATCGAAGGCATCCCGCCCAGCTGCCAGTTCACCGCGCACATTCGAGACGATATGGATCACATGGGAGTAATCCTCAACTACCATCATTTCATCGACCCTGACCGTGCCGTAGCCGCAAACCCTGCCGAGGTCATTCCGTTCGAGGTCGAGGAGCATGATGTGTTCGGCGCGCTCTTTTTGGTTCGTGAGAAGCTCGAGAGAAAGTTCCTGCGTCTCTGCCCGGTCGCCGCCTCTCCTGCGCGTGCCGGCTATCGGCCTAGTCTCAGCGATCCCCCCGTGCAAGCGGATGAGCCGCTCCGGCGATGAACTCACAAGTTGCAGATCGCCGAAATCCAGGTACGCGGCAAAGGGAGAGGGATTGACGTCCCGCAGGACTGTATATAACTGAAGTGGATCGGTATCGCCGATTCCTGCCGTGAATCGCTGGGACAGGTTTGCCTGATAGATATCTCCCGCTGCTATATATTCTTTGCAGCGCCTGACCATGGCCTCGAAGTCGGCCTGCGTCATGTTCGGTTCAAGAGAGAAACGCCGAGCATCTCCCTTTGCGACCGACGAGTCCCCTTGCTTCATTTTTTTCGCCAGGATCGTTGATCCGAAAGCTAAGAGTCTCGTCACCGCTTCGTCATACAGGCGGCCCCATTGGTCGGGTTCCGGCCGCCGGAAACCCATCTCCTGTTCCCGAGCACCGGGGTTCACGATGATCCATGATCTATTCAGGATATGGTCGAAGGCAACGACCGTGTCCACGAACACGAAATAGGACTCAGGAATGTCGAGGTCGACCGTAACGGTACGTGGCAATTTCTCGAACTGATGCACGAAATCATATGAGAAGAACCCCACTGCCCCACCGGTAAAAGGCGGAAGCCCGTCAACCCGCTCTGTCCGATAGTTGGACATGAGCTCGCGCAGTTTCGGAAGCGGCTTTCTGTTCATGGATGCCCGCCTGCCGTACTTGCCTTTCGGCGTCGCGGGAAGACTGAGTTCCACCGTATCTCCTTTCGAATGGAAGATAAGGTAGGGATCTGTCGTGACAAATGAGTATCTGCCCGTCCTTTCGCTCACCCGTGCGCTTTCGAGAAGCACGGGATAGTTGAATGTGCGGATTGCATCCAGTACACCGAGTGGCGAGATGTCCGGCATGTCGATCTCGGCGTACAGAGGGGTAAGCTTTCCCGTGAGCAGGGAATCAAGGAACGCGGATTTTGACGGCCGTATTTCTTTAATCATAAGTGCCGAAATAGTAACCACATTTGAAGGGCCGGTCAAGCTAAATCTCGTGAAAAATTTTGGCAACGCGCTGGGAAATGTGGTATAATGATTTTAGTTAAGAATGCTCCAATTCAGGAAGCATGGATCTTTGAAAGAATGTGTGTTCGAGAGGCGTTGCCGAATCCACACCAATAGGTGTAAGTATTTTAAACCCGTTATGAGGGGACTCAAGCACCGGTATTTACGGGGATCCGAAACCGGCAAGCAGGTTGCCAGTTGAGTGACCAGGCTCCCGGATGTATCACAGGCACCGGAATACCGAAAGAGCCGAATGCCCCAAAGTCCGGGGGAAAAGCGGGATGCTGTAGAACAATGAGCTTCAAAGGGTCTGCATAGCAGAGCCGCCGAAGTGGACATTGATTCCCCGCAGATTCCAAGGGCTCGACGGAATGTTTAAAACCCGGTTCGGTGGCAACGCCTTTTTTTATTTTGTGAAGTCAGTAAATGAAGCCCTTCGTTCTTTCGGGAATCTATGGAAATCAGATTATTTTCGCGGCAGCGCTCGTCGCAGTCTACGTACTAGCGACTATAATCTTCTACTATGGATTTAACAAGAAGTTAAGGCTGTGAGGGTGTGCCGTTCCACCGGAGATACTGGAGTACAGGCAGAGAAGTTAAGGGCTGAGCAAAAAGCCGGTCCCCTGATGGGTGACCGACGGGCAGAAGAATCGGAAATGCTTAGGTTAGTGTTGCCTGTTTCATGCATGTGAATGAAAGGATTTCATATTTCCTTATTTTATAAAAGAGCCTCCTTGAAGGAGGCTCTTTTTATTTGGCTTGAATTAGTCTATATCCGGCTCGTTAAAAGAAGTCCTTTCGATTGCTACACTGCTGGTAGCCACATTAAATGCCCCTTCTTCTCAGGCCAGCTGCGCCTTGACGCCAAGTTGCTTCGCTATGGCTTCCATAATATCCAGCTCAAAACCGATAAGCCTCGATGGATGTTGGGGGTCCGGGAATACATACGGCGCCCCGCCCTCGGAATCGGAGCCCCAGAGAAGCACATCGCGGGTCTTTATGGTGTCAAGTGTTGATGGACCGACTGCAATGGAAGATGATGGCATGAAGAGGACAAGGACGAACGCGAGCTGAGCCAAAAGGCGGCGATCAACGAATTTTGCCATGCGGTAAGAGTATCATCGATAAAAAAGAGTGTCAATACGGTTGAATGAACAGGTTAGGACAATAGAAGACGAATGTTTCTGTAATGATTTTTATTGCGGGAGGAAATAAAAAGCCGGTCGAAAGCAGGATTCAAACCTGCTTTCGACCGGTTCCTGTGCTTCTCCTCGTGAAAGGAAATTTTATTAATACATCCCACCCATGCCA